>JBGUPV010000166.1:0-3974 GCA_045130455.1 Lachnospiraceae bacterium
CTGCGCGATGATGATGAAATGGTCGATCGTCGCATACAACAAATTCTCCTACGACGGAAGCAGAAAAATGTCCAAGCAGATCATCGAAGGCACGGCGCAGTATGTGTCGCTTCCCAAGGGTGGCAAGGGTCTCGATGTCGGATGCGGCAGCGGGGCTCTGACGATCGCGTGCGCGAAGCGCAACCCGCAGGCGAGCTTTGTCGGGATCGACCGCTGGGGCAAGGAGTATGCTTCTTTCAGCAAAAATCTGTGCGAGTGTAATTCCATCGCGGAGGGCGTGAGCAATACGGAGTTCCGCAAGGGAGACGCGACGGAACTGGATTTTCCGAACGAGTCCTTTGACACGGTGGTGAGCAATTATGTCTATCACAATATCTCGGGTGCGAACAAGCAATCCCTTCTGCGCGAGACACTGCGCGTCCTGAAGAAGGGCGGCACCTTCGCGATCCACGACATCATGTCGAAAGGGCGGTACGGCGATATGCAGAAGTTCGCGGAAGAGCTGAAAGCGGAAGGCTATGAGGAAGTTCAATTGATCCCGACGGACAACGGAATGTTCATGACTCGCTTCGAGGCGACGAGACTGGGTCTGCGCGGCTCGACGCTGCTGGTCGGAAAGAAATAAATGCGAGACCGGAGGAAAATAAAGTGGGTAAGACAGGAAATTTCGATCACATGAAGTTGATCGGACAGTACGCGGGCGGGTACCGCGTGCTGATCACCATCGGACGGTGCCTGGCGGCGGTGAGCGCTGCGATGGCGCTGGTGCCGTACTATGATCTGTGGAGGATCATCCGCATCGCCGTGAACGGTGACGATGCCGCGGAGATCCGCAGTTACGCGTGGAGAGCCGTGCTGTGGACGGTGGGCTCGCTGCTTGTTTACATCGGAGCGCTGATGTGTACGCACATCGCGGCGTTCCGCGTTCAGGCGAACATGCGAAGCGCGCTGATGCGCCGGATCATCACACTCCCGCTGGGAATCTTTGACGAGGACGGAACCGGAAAGATCCGCCGTATCGTGAACGATTCCACGGCGGCGACGGAGACATTTATCGCGCACAACTTAGCGGATAAGATGGTGGCGGCGGTGACGCCGGTGGGGTTGATCGTGCTGATCTTCGCGTTCAACTGGAAGATCGGCCTGTTCTGCATGATCCCGGCGCTGATCGGATTTGCCTGCATGATGTCCATGATGGGCAAGAACATGCAGCAGAAGATGGCGGAGTATCAGAACGCTCTCGACACCATGAGCAGCGAGGCCACGGAGTATGTGCGCGGAATCCCGGTAGTTAAGACCTTCGGCCAGACGGTACACTCCTTCAAGCGCTTCAAGTCGGCCATTGACAACTTCGGAAAATGGACCACCGACTATACGATCATGCTGCGGAAGCCGATGACGGGGTTCATGACATGCATCAACGCGATCTTCATTTTCATCGTGATCGCGGCATACATCGTCACGAAGGACGGAACGACGGCCAAGGACATTCTGAATATCATGTACTACATCATCGTGACGCCTCTGGTCACGGTGTGCCTGACAAAGATCGCGTATTCCGGCGAGGCGGAGATGACATTGATCGACGCGCTCAAGCGTGTTGAGAGCATCGTCGGATTGGAACCGCTTCCCGATAAAGCGGACGGCGTGAAGCCGCAGGGGCATGACGTGGAGCTTAAGGCGGTCACATACCGTTACAAGGACGCGACGAGAGACGCGGTGTCCGGTGTGACGCTGCGGATCGGTGAGGGCGAGCATGTGGCGCTGGTCGGGCCTTCCGGCTCGGGCAAGACGACGCTCGCGGAGCTGATGGTACGGTTCTTCGACGTCTCGGACGGCGCGATCCTCATCGGCGGTGTGAACGTGAAGGACATTCCTTCCGCGGAGCTGATGAAGCAGGTTTCGTTTGTGTTCCAGGACAGCCGCTTGCTGCGCACGTCAATTTTGGAAAACGTTCGCATGGCCCGGCCGGACGCCACGGAGGCCGAGGTTGCGGAAGCCCTCGCGAAAGCGCAGTGCAACGATATCATCGACAAGCTTCCGCAGGGGATCCATACGGTCATCGGGGAGAAGGGAACGTACCTCTCCGGCGGTGAGCAGCAGCGGATCGCCATCGCGAGAGCCTTCCTGAAGGACGCGCCGATCCTGATCCTCGATGAGGCAACGGCGTTCGCGGATCCCGACAATGAGACGAGGGTCCAGGCCGCATTTGCCGAGCTCTCGAAGGGTAAGACGGTCATCATGATCGCGCACCGTCTGAGTACGGTAATGAATGCGGACCGCATCTTCGTGATGGACGGCGGAAGACTCGCGGAGGAGGGCAACCATGCGAAACTGATGTCCTCAGACGGACTGTACAAGCGGATGTTCGACGAGTATACGAGATCGATCGAGTGGAAGGTAGGTGCGTGACGATGGTAGAGAGATTGAAACATAAGTACGCGCTCTCCGAACAGGGTGCGCGGGATATGATCCGGGCATGCATCAGCGTCACCTGCACGAACCTTGCGTTCATGATGTCCTCGGGAGTGCTGTATCTCCTGATCAAGGACCTTTTGAACGACAACCTGACGAAGGCGCGGATCCCGGTGTACGCGGCATGCTGTGCCGGTGTGATCCTTCTGATCGCGATCCTGAACTATGTTCAGTACGGAGCGACATTTTTCACGACATACCGCGAGAGCGGTGTCCGCAGAACGTCGCTGGCGGAGACGCTCCGCAAACTTCCTCTGTCGTATTTCGGCAAGAAAAACATTGCCGATCTGACCACCAATATCATGGGCGACTGTGCGCAGATCGAGACGGCCTCCTCCCACTGGATCCCGGAGCTGATCGGCGCAGTCATCTCCACAAGCCTCGTGGGCATCAGCCTGTTCCTGTTCTTTGACTGGCGAATGGTCCTTGCGAGCTTCTGGGTGATCCCGGTTGCTTTCCTGATCATCATCACCTGCTCCGGCGCGGAGAAGCGCGCGGTCCGCAAGAACTCGGCAGTGAAACTCGCACTTTCGGACGGCGTTCAGGAGTGCCTGGAGTCCATCCGCGACCTTCGCGCGAACAATGCACAGGACCGCTACATGGAAGGCCTGGAGGGCAAGATCAAAGCCGTTGAGAAGATGGCGTTGTTCACGGAGCTGAAGATGGCCGTCTACGTGAACTCCGCGGCGATCATCCTGAAACTCGGGATCGGCACGACGGCGGTTGTCGGCGGCGCGATGTTCGCGGACGGCAAGATCACGCTGCTCACATTTTTCATGTTCTTAATGCTCGTGTCGCGGTTGTACGACCCGATGCAGATCACGCTGCAGAATTTTGCTGCGATCATCGCCACCGGCGTGCAGTGCGAGCGCCTCGACGAGGTGATGTCCCACGAGATCCAGACCGGCAGCGAGGACCTTCGCAACAAGGGATACGACATCGAATTTGATCATGTCGGCTTCTCCTACTCCGATGACACGGCGGTGCTCCGTGACGTTTCATTTACGGCGAAGCAGGGCGAGGTCACGGCACTGATCGGTCCCTCCGGCGGCGGCAAGACAACGGTTTCCCGTCTTGCGGCGCGCTTCTGGGATGTAACGGAGGGAAAGATCCGCCTCGGCGGGGTCGACATCTCGGGCATTGATCCGGAGACGCTTCTGCAGAAGTACTCCATCGTGTTCCAGGACGTCACGCTCTTTAACAACTCGGTCATGGAAAATATCCGCATCGGCCGTGCGGGTGCGACGGACGAGGAGGTTATGGCGGCGGCTAAGCTGGCAAACTGCGATGAGTTTGTGAATCTTCTGCCGGAAGGCTATAACACCGCCATCGGCGAGAACGGAAGCGAGCTCTCGGGCGGCGAGCGCCAGCGCATCTCCATCGCGCGGGCGTTCTTAAAGGACGCGCCGGTGATCCTTCTGGATGAGGCGACGGCGTCTCTCGACGCGGAAAATGAGACTGCCATCCAGGAAGCATTGTCCCGCCTGATCAAGGACAAG
>JBGUPV010000167.1:0-2894 GCA_045130455.1 Lachnospiraceae bacterium
TTCACCTGGTGCTTGACCATGTAGAGAGGGATCTCCTCCTTGAACTTCTCCACGAAATACGGCAGCTCCGGTCTCGGGCCGACCAGACTCATGTCGCCGAGCAGCACGTTAAACAGCTGCGGCAACTCATCCAGGCTTGTCTTTCGGATAAATGAGCCGAACTTCGTCCTTCGGCTGTCACTCTTTTTGCTCCATGCCGTATCGGACTCGTTGTTGACGACCATCGAGCGGAACTTCAGCATGGAAAATCTCTTTCGGTTGTATCCCACACGCTCCTGCCGGAAGAATACCGGCCCCGGGCTGGACAGCTTTACCCCGATCGCCACAATGATCAGCAGCGGACTCAGGATCAATATTCCGAGGGCACTGACAAGGATATCGAAGAATCGCTTCAGGCCTGCCCATCCGAGGGACTCCAGGCGGTTTGCGCGCATGTTGATCAGCTTGGTCCTTCCGATGCTCTCGAACACCGGATGCGCGGGGATCATGTCGTTATAAAACGGAACGACATAGTATTTTACGCCGTATTTTTCGCACACGGAGATCAGTCTTGTGATGTTGCCGTACTTCTCCGGCTCCAGCGCGAGGACCACCTCGTCGATCGCGGTGCCGCTGAGCACCTGCTCCAATTCAGCCTCGTCCTCCACAGACGCGTCAATCTGAATACCGAGCTCGGGCTCGTCGTTCAAGTCGTCGCAATACTGCTTGGCCAGTCTTCCGGTACCGACCAGAACCTCGTGTTTGATATTGTATCCGGATCTGCGAAGCTGGTTCAGGACCATCCTCGTCGCGACCTGCTTGCCGCCGAGCAAAAGCAGCGTCAGCAGGTAGAAGATGGCGATGATACCACGGGAGACGTCCTCAATCTTGAAGACAAAGATGACGGTCGTAACGACGAAGATCGAAAGTGTCGTCGCGACAAAAAGAGTTCTCAGCTTCCACGACAGTTTGCGGACCCGCGTGGAACTGTAGAAACCGAGAAATACAAGAGCCAGGATCAGGCATACGGCATAGAACACGGAGGCGAGGATCATCGGACGGCTCAGGCCCTTATTTTCCCATGAACCATTGAGAACCCTCAGACGAAACCATGCCGAAAAAAGGTACGAAAGGAACACCAGGAGAAAATCGATCGTGGCGCTGATCCGATTCAGATATGTTTGATTTTTCTTGATCATGCCTTCAACCCCCTTCCCCGGTTTGTCCGCTTACTGCACCGCTGCCTTCTGCTCCTCCGGCTGCCTGTGATAGAATCTGTCCCGGCACGTCATTCCGAGGAAAATGAAGAAGAACGGTGCCGTGTAATACATTGTGTTTCCGAAAAATGCCGACGCGATATATCCGGCAACCGCGAAATAACTCGCGAGACTGATCGCGTCCGTCTTCCTAAACCGCGGGAACATTCCGAACATGATGACGCAGAGGCCTGCCAGATACAGAAGCGCCGCGGGGATACCGAAGAAGGCCGCCCACTGCAGATACTCATTGTGCGGGCGATCGTTGATCGTGTCCTCCTCCTCTCCGAGGCGGTCCGTCGTTCCGTCCACACCCCAGCCGAACACCGGCTTCTCGCTGATGTACTCAACCGTGTGCTTCCACAGTGCCCATCGTCCGGTTCCTGCTGATTGCGCCTGTTCGCTGTCAGTCGCGATATTGCCGACGTCCTTGATCAGCTGCGACATATCCTTGGTATTGCCGCTGCCGGCCAGACGCATCACGACCGTGATGACCGCGAACGCAAGCAGGAGCACGGTCATCCGAAGGATCTCTTCCCGGTTTCTGCGAACCGCGATGAACACGACTGCGGCGAAGATCAGCGCCGCGATCACGGCGAGATAACAGCCGAACGTATTGTTGATGATCAGGATCACGTTGTCGACGGCGAACACGACCGCGCAGCAGATGCGAACCCATAACTTTTCGCCTTCCACGGCGAAAAGGATCGCCGACAGCAGGATCGCAAAGATCAGATAGTATGCGTAATGATTGAACTGGTGAAAGATTGCCGCTGTTCCCTCGCTGTCACGGAAGAACTTGAAAGAGTATGCGTAGTGATCGATCAGGACCAGGATCCCGATGACAAAGTTGGACGCAAGGAGCGCATATACCGCTGCCCTGCGAAGACGATCCGACTTTAAAATGATCCCGAGGAAGAAGTAGCCCATCACGTACATGATGAATGTGTACAGACTTTCGTTGCGGTACGGCTCGCCGAGGGAGGCGTACTCCGTAAAACCGTTGACCGTCTGGCTGACATACATCCAGACCGCAAGCGCTCCGAAGATCAGCAACGGAACGAACGGCGCGATCTTTTCTCCGGCACGATGCTTCTTCAGCGTCCGAAACGCCAGTGCGATCCACAGCACGATCGCGACGCTCATCGCGATCATCTGGATCGTCTCGATCGTGTTCGGATATGTCCGGATCGGTCCGAGGAGTATGCTTTCCTCGTGCGGCGCGATGATCTCGCGTATGATCTGGATCAGCGGGCTCAGGAGAAAAAGGCAGACGGAAACAAACACACAGACATCTGCGATCTTCTCCCTGCGCATATCGGTCTTTTGCTTATTTTCCGTCTCTTCCATCGTTTCTCTCTCCTCCGACATCAGTATTATCTGACGTCTTATTTATCCCATTTCCCGGCAAGCGCGTTGATCTGGTCCGCGAACTTTCCGAGGTCCTTGTTCGAGTTTCCTCTGTTTCTCTCGATGACCGCCATCAGCTTCTTGCCGGCCAGAACCAGCCGGTCGAAGACTGCCGACGCGGAGGACTGCTTCTTCGATGCCTCCGCAGGCGCAATATCAGCCAGTTTAACGCGGTTTCCGTCCGCAAGGCGGGTGTTGGTCACCAGATCGTACAAAGCGCCGTTATAGGGCGCCTCCGTGGGCAGGCCG
>JBGUPV010000168.1:0-30809 GCA_045130455.1 Lachnospiraceae bacterium
CTTCGTTGTCTTTCCGCAAACAGAACATTTGAAATTCTTCACACCGTCCGTCGAACAGGTTGCCTTTGTTGTGGATGTCACAACCCACGTATGCGCTGCAGGAATATCACGTCCATCAAACGAGCTCTGGCACACCGTACAACGATACTCTTCTTTGCCGCCTGTGGTACAGGTAGGCTTTGTGACCACCACCCACTGTTTCGTTCCATGTTCTGTCTTCTTTGCAATGGTTACAGTTTCCGTGTATCCGCATCTCTCACACTTGGAAACCTTCTTGCCTTCTTTCGCGCACGTTGAGTCAACAAAGCTCTGCTGCACCATCTTGTGACCCAGCGCCGGGATCTCTTCTCCGTTAAAAGAACTCTGGCACACCGTACAACGGTACTCTTTCTTACCGCCCGTGGTACAGGTCGGCTCTTTTACCGTCACCCACTGCTTGGTCCCATGCACTGTCTTCTTAGCAATGGTTTCCGTTTCCGTGTATCCGCATCTCTCGCACTTGGAAACCTTCTTGCCTTCCTTCGCGCACGTTGAGTCAACAAAGCTCTGCTGCACCATCTTGTGGCCCAACGCCGGGATCTCTTCTCCGTTAAACGAGCTTTGGCACACCGTACAACGGTACTCTTTTTTACCGCCCGTGGTACAGGTCGGCTCCGTTACCGTCACCCACTGCTTCGTCCCATGGGCTTTCTTTGCGATCGTTTCCGTTTCCGTGTATCCACATCTCTCACATTTGGAAACTTTCTTGCCTTCTTTCGCGCACGTTGAGTCAACAAAGCTCTGCTGCACCATCTTGTGACCCAGCGCCGGAATATCTTCCCCGTTGAAAGAGCTCTGGCACACCGTACAACGATACTCTTTTTTGCCGCCTGTGGTACAGGTGGGCTCCGTTACCGTCACCCACTGCTTCGTCCCGTGGGCTTTCTTCGCGATCGTTTCGGTTTCCGTGTATCCGCATCTCTCGCACTCAGTGACCTTCTTGCCTTCTTTTGCGCACGTTGAATCCACAAAACTTTTCTGCTTCATTTTGTGGCCCAACATCGGAATGTCTTCTCCTCTAAACGAGCTCTGGCACTCCGTACAGCGATACTCTTTTTTACCGCCCTTAGTACAGGTCGGCTCCGTTACCGTCACCCATTCCTTCGTGGTATGGGGGCAAGTTCCAGCCCGTAGCGACACATGAAGTTCCGCGCCAATCGAAGCCTGCGCGCTCTGCTGCTCTGCCGCTGTTCCGGAATTCTTCAGGATCAGCACGGCAAGAACAAACATGCTCAGACCGACAAGGATCTTGGCCACTATTCCCGCCCGCTTACGCGCACTCGCGGAAACTTTTTGTTCTGCTGTTCTCACTCTTAACCTCCAGTTATCATATTATTGATGCGTGAACAAATCACACCATCTTGGATTCTATCATACCTGGATGAATAAAGAAACACTTTTTTCATTCTTTTTTCATTTTACTTATACCGTTCGATTCCTGAACACAAACCTCATCCGCGGCCTTATAAGCGCAACTCCAATGAAGAACGGACGCTGCTCAAAAACAGCGTCCGCCTTCCTGTTTCTCTGTTTGAAATCACATTTTTTCGGTCGCCTTAGTAACCGCACAGTTCTGCTCGATATACTCCGTAGCTTCCTCGATGATCCTGAGTGCTTCTTCAACACCGATCTCATACAACCGGACAAGAACCGTGACAAGCTTTTCGGTAATCCTTATCATTCCCTTTATTACCAGCTTTGCGTATAACAACGAATCCTTGACCAATTTTGCTACGATGCTTTCCTTCAGGATCTTGACGATCGCATCTTCAAAATCCTTAACGGATCTGATATTGAGGTCCAGATCTACATTCGTGATCGGTATCTTCACTCCGAGGATCTCAAGATTGATCGAGCAGTAGAACTTCACTTCCGGCGGATAAACCGAAAGAGTAACGCTTCCGCTCGCACCGGTGGTAAGATCCAAGTCTCCGAACACTTTTCCGGCTGCGGATGTCAACGCTTCCAGAAGGAGCGGCTGTATCGTCAGCGACATCGTCCCGTCAAAGCTTTCCTTTGAAACCAGCGTGGAATAGATATCCAGCTCCGTGCATACGCCCTTAATCTTGACATCAGCGGAAAAACCTTTTTCATTTACGATGCCTGTCCAGACATTGCTCATGCCGAGGAACGTCATATACGCATCCACGTGGGCGTACGGTTCACCATATGTGTCGATAACAAGCTCCGGTCCCTCATCCGATGGGCCGGTCTTCGTTTCATTGACACCGGCGATACAGAGCAGGCCGTTGCAGATGTCAATCTTTGACATTTTCGCATTTACCAGAAGGCCGTCATCCTTGACATCGACAATTCCGTCAACAAAGAACTTATTCATTTGCAATCGCCCGCAGAGACGGAGTCCCTGATCAAACCTCAGTTCTCCGATGTACGTTGTCTGCGGAACCGCATGCACCTGCGCCTCCAAGGAAACTTTGAGGACTTCCTCCTTCGTTTCCTTGTTTGTTGTCTTTATGATCTCGTAATGCTTCAGGTTATCCGTGGTATCCGTGATAAACCAGCTGCTCCCGGGCGTTCCGATCGTGTAGCGCGTCTGCGAAATGCTGGACGGGATCGTAACGTTATGTTCCTTGAACGCCGTGGAGATCTTTTTCATGTCAGCCTTGTCAAAAGCCTGGATCAGATCGGTGGACAGCTCAAATGACTGTGTTCCGGTAAGAGAGAACATCTTCAGGACCTTGTGAATATCCCCGATGCTCTGCGCCGCTGCCCGCTTGCTTGCACAATCGTCCGGCAGGAACAACCCGAAAATATCGTCAAGTGACAGATCGCTGATGGAACCGGCAACCATGCTTTTCTCCGGCTCGGTCGAGTCAAACAGGACTGCAATCGACGAGTTAAAACGTTCCCCGAGCGTGATCGAGCCCGCCAGACCGATACTCGGTATACCCTCCCAGTCAACGCCGAGCAGGAATGCCAGATCTCTCAGTTTGAACCATTTGAAATCGATATCATCTCCCTGAAGCGTTACCGCGCCGTAAACGCCGCCGGCATTGAACCCGAATTCCAGAGTCGCCTTCTGGACCGTTTCGAGGATCGTAATATCAAAGGATCCCTTGCCGTAAAGCGCGACACTGCCCTCGGACAAAACACCGCCGAATTCAACATCAACCTGATGATCGCAAATATCGGCACTGCATCTCGCCGCCAGCCGGTATTCGTCCTTCCCCAGCTGCAGGGCAACTGCCATGGTCGCCTGAAGCTTCAGCCAGTCCTGAAGAAGCTTTTGCTGATCGTTCGTGGTATCGATCCTCCATTCGGCCATGAAACTCAGGCCCTCTTGCACACCGTTGTTTCCGGTCTGATTGATCCCGCTCTGCTTGAAAATGTCCACCTGGAACTCTTCGGTTCCCGGGAAAGTAAAGCTCTTGTCTTCCATCGTGGACGCGATAAAAACAAGTTTTTCCAGGTGGAAGAAATCATCAAAAGCCGTCAGATCCGCCAACCCGAACAGATTCCCGAGCTTGTTGCCGTCGATATTCACACCGAATACAAAGCCGGTTTTTTCTCCGTTCTTTCGAAGGCAAAACATCATAAAACCACAATCATTTACCATTGTGGCCAGTCTCAGGAGATATCTGTCCTGATCCTTCTCAAACAGAACCATCGATCTTGTAAGTTTGAGATTGAGGCCTGCAGGCAGGGTGAAACTGTCATCGCAGAACAGACCGATGAAATCGGCCAGCGAAAAATCCGGAAGGAACATCAGGATGGAAACGCCTCCGGGAATCCCGCAGGTCGCACTCAAACGCAACTTGTCAGACAGGGCGATCGTCCCGGAAAAGAATCCGCTGTACTTCTGATCGTTAGCTTCAACCCCCTTGGCAAGATCATATTTGAAAAACAGACTGATATCCGAGAGTTTCAGTTCAGTACGCCCAACCGGTATGACCCACGCATTTGCGCCGGAGGCCATCTGCGCCAGCACTTCGATATGATCGGAAAACCCGATCTCTCCGCGGATCCGGTCGATGACAAGATCGTTACAGTCAGGCAGGAACGGAAATCCCTTCTCTTTGAACTTCGAGAACGGAATACTCAAACCGTTAAGCGTATCAACACAGACCGCAAAGCCATTCGACTTGGTTGCCCGGACTGCCAGGTGACAATCCTTTATATCCACTTCTCCTGTCACAGTTATTTCAAAGCGGTCGTTATCATCTCCATCGGGTCTGTACACAAATCTGCCGCCGAGGTTGCCGATGCGATACTGTTCGTCAACTATATTCCACCATGCATCCGGCATCCCGATGGAAAGCGCAAAGAATTGGATCTGCGGAGTTCCGCCGGAGAGATCAAAACCGGTTTCCAGTCCCGTGAGAGAGAGTTTTCCCAACTGCGTAGTTCTCAACGCCTCCGGCAACATGCTCTGCGCATCCTGATTTCCATACAGGAAAGCGATATCGACCAGATTTTGCAAAGAAACATTTTCAAAATCCATCGAAAGAGCAAACGCTGCCGCATTGGGATCATACTGCACCCAGCACTCATCGCTGATATTCAATTTCGGGATCGCGATAGTACTGTGAAAGGCGTTGCAGATCATATACGTCGTATTTTTTTCATAGAACTTCGCGCTCGGCGGGCAATACATTTTCAGCCCGATCCCGCTGAAAGAAACGGCATCGCAAATGCTGAAACTTGTGTAATCTTCAATCTCAACCGTGAACACAAACCCCGGTACCGGCTTGCTCGGATCTTCGTGTCGGAACGGATAATCGCCCCACTCCAAAGGATCAAGCACCGCAGTGTCATCTAAGTTAATATGTCCGTAAAGGATCGGGTAAATGTTCCATGTATGCTCTACCAGATCCATCAACGGCGAACCCGAGATCACTCCGTAGAAATTGATACCCTCGTACAAACAGATCTTCCGGTATTGTTCCACGTACTGATTGGACAAATAAAGGCAACACTCCGAGTAATCGATATTCAGGACGGGATTGATAGGACCCGCAGGCATGTCCGGAAAGCTCTGCAAAAAGTTCCAGTTTTTCGGATCCAACGTCACCGTAAGGATAACGCACACATTTTCCTTGTCGTCCAGAGAAAACTCCGCACTTACCTCAGCGTTTTCAACATTACAAACAGAGCTTATTCCCGCGATGGTCACTTTATCGGATTCCTCTGTTTTTGTCGCGTTATCTATGACGAGGTTTCCCGAAGGAAAATACTTTGCCAGCCAGGAATCAACTTCCGGGGTAAGATCTCCGGACGACAAAGTGTATCTGTTGTCTGAAATAATCAGTTTCGATATCAGTTCTTCCCATTTCATCGTCTCGTCTCCTTATGAATGAAGCCAAATATCCGGCACTATATTATTAAAGGCATTACCCATCGGCTGTCCGGTGCTTACATCGATCACCTGATCGGTGGGGGCAAGCGGAACATTCTGCCAAAGGAAAGACATGTCCCATATTCTATTAAGCCATTGAGGCATAAGACCCCCCATCCCAACTGCATCCCATTCGACCATCTGCCATTGTGCCGATCCGTCACTTCGAATCACCGGTACATTTATAAATGTTTTATCCAGTTCAGCAAGCATACCCGCCGCACTGATTACCTGAAGGGGAATATAAGTCCCGTAACGCTGAACAAACTGCATCATCACCCCAAGATCATGCTCAAGGCAAATCTCAACAAACACCCCGGAATCACTGAAGTAATGATTCCAGACTGCCTCCAAACAGTTACATGCCACAACTCTTTTGTCGCTATACCAGTAAAACGGATCCGGTCCGTCCAAATCCGAAGCAACGCACTTCTGAATCAGCCTCCTTTTCGGTATTCCGTCACGTCCGACCGAGAACGCGACCAGTTCATTCTTCGGCAGGCGCGGCCAGTAACGCGCAACTTTAGCCTGATACACGATGGTACCGAGCAGAAACAGCCAGTTCTTCACTTCAACCCTAGCTTCTCCCGGAGAATTGTACGATTTCAGAAATGCTGCCAGCGCTGTCATCAGCTCATTGCAATCACTTTGAGAATATGGAGTCGTTTTGCAGCGGAAATAAAACTCCGGTGCAACGAACAATCGAAGTACTTGATCGTTTCCTGCCAAACCACCGAATGCCGCGGCATCATACAGAATAGACAAATGCATGGCTGCCATCATTCTTGCTGCGCGCACCTGCAGATCTTCTTTAGACAAAGTACGACCAATACCAATGATCGTCGACGCATAAGGATCAGCAATCTGGGCCCTTATCGTCGTATCCCAATTCGTTCCCGATGGCCAGCCCGTTTCCCATCTACGAATACCTTGTGCATCCTCGACACAACAAAACGTAGGGATGCGAAACAAATATGTTCGACATGATGAATACAATGGCATAGTCTTCCCTCCCTAGGCTTCCGCATTTTTCAAAGCCTGCTTGACCTTCTCGGTCACACTGTTACTGAGATCACTTTTTTTGGATGATAAGCATGTATTGAGATGTTCAACCAGCTTGCCCAAAACACCGTCGGTGTTAAAAATGCTCTCAATGAATTCCCTCAGATAACCTTCGATCGTCAGCGAAACATGAAGCGTTCCCGGTATAAACCCGATCTCAGCCGTATCGACGACAACCGACACATCATCCAGGTCGTCCCCGGAGATCACACACTTAAGATCGAACGGCGCTTCATCCACGTCTATGGTAAAGCTCCCGTCAATCTTTTCGCCTTCCATCTCCAGATCTATACCGCCATGGATCTTCAGGTTCAAAAGGGGAGACATCGTCGCTCTGTCTTGCGGATGCTCTTCGTCCGCCGGCAAGAACCCGATATCGTTAATTCCTGCTTTCAGATCGGATAATCCGGTCATTTCGACTTGAAGAAGCATCAATTTATCAATCGAAATTCCTTTTTGATTCCCCACTGTTCCAAGATCGATATCTCCCAGCTGAAGATCATCAAGTTTGGGGTCCTCCCAATTGCTGATCACTTCTTTCAATTTGTATTTGCCTTTCGGCGCGCAAAGCGCATAGCGAACTCTGTCAAAGATATATTGATCAACGGCATTTTTCTCCTGCTTCGCAGTGGTCGGAAGATTACCGTCCACCTCTCCCAGGACGTTGTCAAACGAATGATTGACATATTTGGACAACTGGGTCGACATTTTGTCCAACATATCTGCCTGATTTAACGTACTGACAACACTTCCGATAACGCCGTCCACCACATCCGTGTAACCAAACAGATCCTGAACAAATCCTTTGATCACTTCCTCACATTGAGAGAACTCGGTTTCTACTTCGCGCACCACGATGTTGATGTTGTCCGTCAGGTCATCATTCGCGAGAAGGATCTTTTCCAGCGTTGCGGACAGATCCCGTTTTCCGTTTACGGATCTGTGAAGGAACGAGGTTTGTGCTTTGAGCGAGATCGGATGTTTCACGGTTAACTCATCATGCAGCGAGATATCCAGCTTGACATTCAGTTTCAGGTCACACATCGGCCAATTGCCGGGCAACAATTTGTCAACCGG
The DNA here is from genome assembly GCA_045130455.1 of Lachnospiraceae bacterium. Classification (GTDB taxonomy): domain Bacteria; phylum Bacillota; class Clostridia; order Lachnospirales; family Lachnospiraceae; genus ISDg. The sequence goes on from JBGUPV010000168.1 coordinate 7,535, forward strand.
AAGAGTTGACGCCAAAACATAATTCCCTTTCGAGACTTCTGCGGCGATATAAGCGCACACCGTCTGTTCCAATTGACAGTCCATGGTGATGCTGAACGGATTCAGTTTATACGTCTGGACATCATATTCCGGACCGCCCACCGGTATCGGCATCGAATAGCCGTTCGTGTCGTCTTTCGTAAACTCATCGAGTTTCGAAATGATACAATTCTCTATCCCGTTTACAACGACATTCGAAACCGAAAATACAAGCTCTTTGGGCTGCGGTTTCGTCGTCCTGTCCACCAAAAAGCAAACTTCATCAAACACCTCTTTTTGCAATTCCTTATCCGCATCCGTCGCCTTTTGGACGATACCGCTGTATATGGTCTTCATGGTATTTACGATCGGATCCTTGCACTCACTCGTATCCAAAGCCATCGGATCGTTCTTTGTTACCGGCATATACTGTGAAAGCGAATGCGGAAGCCAGACCGAGCTTTTCGGATCGCTCGTCTTCACTGTCAAATAGTTATACAAAAATGTCGTTAGATTACCCATACCGTTCTCCTATACTCTGTTAACCATCTCGTCTATCAGTTTTTCCAGATACTCGCTGTACCGGTTTCTCGGGAAAAATGATAAATATTCCTTAGCATCGTCAATATATCTTCGGGCACATTCATAAGCTTTGCCGACACCGTAAAGCATCACAAAATCCGCAACCTCTTCCGAGTATTCCTCCTCACAGTTCATGTAGGCTGTCAGGCAGGAATTTTCCGCACTGCCCAGCGCGCAAATGATCGGCAAAGACATCGTACGGTTTCTGAGATCGCTTCGTCCGCTCTTTCCGGACTCATCCTTTGTTTTCATACAGTCGATCATGTCGTCCAGGATCTGAAATGCCATGCCGACCTTTCTTCCGAAAGCGCCCGCACGTCTGGCATCACTTCTTCTTCCGCCTCCGAGAATGACGCCTGCTTCGCAGGCCAGCCCCAACAATGTCGCCGTCTTTCTCTCGATCGTTTTCAGATATCGCTGACGCATCTTCTCATAGTCTTCCGCTTTCGGTGCAAGAAGCTCATCCATCTCGCCTCTGGAAACATCGAAGGCAACGTCTAAGACCATACGGACCAGTTCCATATCTTCCGGTACACTGATCACATCAACAAACCCCCGGACCGCCTGGAGGAACTGCATGTCCCCCAAGACAATGGCGCTCCCGACTCCCCTGTTATTATGTACTGTGGGCAGATTTCTCCTGTAATCGGAACTGTCGATAATATCGTCATGGATCAGACTGGCCACATGAAGCATCTCAAGCGACGATGCCGCCTTATAGCATTTCTCCGGCAGATTCCCTTCACATCCGAAGACCATTCGCGAAAACATAAGATTGAGCATCGGCCGAAGTTTTTTGCCCCGCCGATACATTTCATACTCATTTTCCGACAGGTATTCGCTTTGCTTGGAAAGCTCCGACTCCAGTCTCTGTTCGAACAACCGCAGATCCTCCTGCATGAGTCCCGCAGCTATTTCCCGGATGACTTTTTTCTCCGGCTTATTTGTGTATAGCCTCATATTTTGCCACTTCCTTGCGTACGATCTGACCGATCCCGCTTTTCAGAACGATCGATAAACTCTGACTGACAAACGACACTTCCTGCAGTTTCGCTTCCAGCTTATCCCGGTACTCAACATCCCATTTCTCGCTGTCGATATCAAAATCGACTTCCGACAAGTCGGAACGGGCTACCGTAACATCCTTTACTTCTCCGTCGGCTTTCTTCACCGCTATATCCACCTCAAACCGCGTATCGGAGATCAATCCTGTGATCGCTCCTTCATAGAGGACCGTTCCGTCGGCAAGTTTTTCCTCAATTTCCTTCACCATGCTCCGGTAAAAACTTTCATAACCGTATTGATCATCTTCGAGCGTTTCCCCTCGTTTTTCCCGTTCCAGCCGCTCTGCGTAGTACCCGCAATGATCCACTTCTTCGGATACAAAATCTTCAAACGCAAGACCGTCAGCCGGCTCGTTGACGACACCGTAGACTTCCTTTTTCGTCATCTTTTTGTCGGAATCCTTGCTGATCTTCGCTCTTTGCGAGACAGCATTGGCAAATGCCCGACTCGCGGCGATAGCTTTATCAATCTCATCATCAGCGATCTGATTTATACCCGGACGATAGAGCTGTGTATGGCCTTTCATCAATTGCAAGGCCATGTCCAGCTGTTCCTGCATCCAGAATGAATAATTGTTATACGATACGGTTTTCCCTTCTATATCTGTATACGTTTTATCGTTAATGTATTCATCGCTTTGCATGGCCGCATACGTATCCCGCGACATTTTTTGAACAACTCCTCCCGCTTTCCACAAATTGCAAAAGGCCGGTGAATCAAACGCCAAAGAATACGTATCGTTATGGGCATTATACTGTTTCATCAGCTCCTGCCCGTTCTCGGTTTTGTAAAGTTCCGTTCTCTCGTTTCTTGCCTGCTCAAGCCAGGCATCCTTCTCCTCGTCCAACCCGGAGTCCGGATCGTCGTCTCTGACGCCCAGATTGCCCGCAACATCGATATCATTCGCCGGATCGTAATTGGCGATCAATCGGTATCGGACGACAAACGGCGTCTCTTCGAACTCGAAGTGACGGACCTCGTGCCCGTTCTCGTCGTTTCGCACCGATCTGGCCTTCACTTTGATGTCTTTCGGTAATTCGACCGAAGTGAATTCAAGAGCTACGGAGGCTTCGTCCAACGCAACTCCCTTCGGCATTGCCGCATGTCTCAACAGTGTTATTTTGTTCTTTTGCTGTTCATTTAATGTGAATATTTTCATTTAGCCCCCTAAGCTCACGTCCATTAAAGCATACAAACTATGTACGTTATAAATCGTGAAACTTTCATAATTACACAGTTTTACCTGTATTGAAGCAATTCCCGTGGGAATTGTTCTCTGCGGGATCTGAACACTGAACGGAATCTTCAACTCGCCTCTCATAGCATCGATGGTCTTGTTGGCAAAATATTCAACCGCCTTCTTTATTAAAGCTTCTTCTATAGCAGAGAATCCGCCTCCTTTGCCTTTCATAGACAAACTGAACGGCGAGAACTCATCCAATGTACCGGAAAAGATGCCGTCATACACTGTAGCCAGTCCTCTGGCATGAATGGGATCCGGACTTACTTTGCAATCAAAGGCAACTGCTGAGATCAAAAACTTGGCATCCGCGGAACACTCAATGCTCGGATCCACCGCCACATCCAATATGTCATCCAATGCGCTCACACATTCGACATTATTGATGCTGTATACCACGGAACCGTGGATATCACCGAGAAAAGTACTGTACGTAAAATGATGACCGTACCCGCTTCTGCCGTCAGTCATTTGACCGCGGAATTGCTGCGTAAGAACTTGCGAATACGCGCCGTCGGTGATCACGAATCCGACATCCATGTCATCAGGTATTACCGTTGTCAGATCTCCGTCTTCGTCGCGCGACCACACGCCGATTTTCCCACTAACCCGGGTAATCCCCGTATTGGGAAAATCGAGTCCCAGCCCCTTCAGAAAACCAAGATCGATCACGCTCGGAGTGTTTCCCGTATCGAAGCCCAACGCTTTGTTGATCGCTCCCAGCAGATCCTGACAAACACCCTTGAGAATTGCTCTGTCGGACGGCTTGTAACTGCTGTCCATCAACAATCCGACCATCCTGAAATCCACCGACTGACCTTGAAGCTCCGGCTTCGATACCAGAGTTATCGGGATCTCGCTTCCTGCGTCGGTTCCCGTTTGTTCATTCGTTGAAAGTGTCACTGCAGCTGTTACCGTGAACATTTCGGGTTCGATCGCAAGCGGATTTCCGGTTTCATCCAACACTTCCAAACTCGTATCGATGTCCCGGAAACTCACGGAAGGTTCCTTGCTCACCACCCATTTGATATCGACCGGAGCCCCGGCAACTGCAATCGTCGCAGTTCCCTGCAACGCAGCCTTTACCGCATCGCTCTGATACCCTGTGCTCAGAAGCTTATTCACGGCACTTTCCTTAAACCAAATACAATAGCCCTCCATGTACCTTCTCCTTTCCTGGTATGTCACTTCCTGTTTATAACACGTTGAAATTCAGTAACCTGCCTTCGAAAGCAATAAAAATATGCAATAGATATCGGCATATTCATTAGCTGACAAATTCTATGAATCATCGTCTTTTTTCTTTTTTGCGAAGAACTGTTTTTCAACGTATTTCCCGTGTTTAACCATGTTTTCCCGCGTTTTTGGGCGCATTTAATCAAGGCCAACGAGTCTTGACCCTCTTTCAATAATTTCTTATATAATAAATCTTATTATACTGTGTGTCAACTTACAGAATTGCAAGATTCTTCTGTCAATTACCCCGTTCCCGTCATGTAATCTGACAGCTCTCCCGGCCCCGGCACCGCATCGCCCCGCCGATTCCATCCCCATTTTCCCGCAAAGTTTGCATTTTTCTTGCTTTTGTGCTATGATATCGCGGAAAATGCGTATACTGTCGTCTGAGTTACTGTCGGCCCGCTTTGGGGGAATCGTAATGGGCCGTTGTTTTGGTTTTTTAGGAGTACTGAGATATGAAACTTTCAATGCAATCCGTTTCATCCGGATGGAAGCGCGGGACGGCCGCGATCAAACGCTTCTTTTCGAAGAAGCCGTTTCAATATTCCGTGGTGCAGATCTTTTTGTTATCGTTTTTGATGACGCTGGTCACGGACAGCTTTTCGCGCTTCTCGTTTATCAAAGCGGTGGTGTTTTTGTTCACGCACCCGTTGATCTTCCTGGTCAACCTGCTGATCATCGCCATTTTCCTCGCGCCGGCGGTCCTGTTCCGCCACCGGGCATTTTTCTATTTCTTCGGATGCATTCTGTGGCTGGCGGTCGGTGTCATCGACTTTGTGGTGCTGCACAACCGTGTCACGCCGTTTAACGGCCACGATTTCCGCATGCTCGATGACGCGAAAAATGTCCTGACCAAGTATTACAACTGGTGGCAGATCGCGGGGCTCGCCTTTTTGATCCTGTTCGGTGTCTCTCTGCTGGTGATCGCGTTCATCCTGCTTCCGAAGCAGAAGGAGCCGGTCCAGTATCGCCACGCGTTTCCGCTGTGTCTCTCGATAATTTTCGGCTGCATCCTGCTGTGCATCGGCAGCCGCAAGGTCGGCATCATGGCAAAATCGTTCCCGAACGTTGCACAGGCGTATCAAGAGTACGGCCTTCCGTACTGCTTTATCTACAGTATCATCGACAACGGCATCGACAAGCCCGACAACTACGGTCCCGACAGTATGCAGAATCTCGTGGATTCCCTGAATGCCACGCCGTCTCCGTTCGCAGGGCCGAGCGAGGGGCCGGGAAATGATAAGCAGAAGGATCGCACTCCGAACATCATTTACATCCAGCTCGAGTCGTTCTTTGATCCGAACCGGATCAAGGGGATTGAATTCCCGGTGGACCCGATCCCGAACTTCACGTATCTGCGCAAGTATTACACGTCCGGCCTTCTGTCTGTTCCGAGCATCAGCGCCGGCACTTCGAACACCGAGTTCGAGGTTCTGACCGGCATGAACATGGACGATTTCGGCACGGGCGAATATCCGTACAAGACGATCCTTCTCGAGAAGACGTGCGAGAGCATTGCCTACAATCTCAAGGACCGTGGCTACGCTGCGCACGCGATCCACGACAACATCGCGACGTTCTACAGCCGCCACATCGTATATTCCAACCTCGGTTTTGATGATTTCGATACCATCGAGATGATGGAAAATGTCGAGCGCAACGAGCTCAACTGGGCCCGCGACGCCGTCCTCTACGACGAGATCCTCGCCGCTTTGGACAGCACGCCCGGCAGCGACCTTGTCTTCACCGTCTCGGTGCAGGGCCACGGCAAATACCCTGACGAGGACATCCTCGCCAGCTCGATCGAGCTCACGCCCGTGCGCGACGCGTACGACGACAGCACGGTCAACGGTCTGAAGTATTATGTCACGCAGCTTCATGAGATGGACGAACTGATCGGTCGTCTGATCGAGCATTTTACGGATTATGAGGAGGACGTCGTCCTCGTTCTGTACGGCGACCACCTTCCCGGTTTCAATTTTACGGAAAATGACCTCAACGAAGGCCGTCTGCTCCAGACCGAATATGCGATCTGGGCCAACTTCGAGATGCCGGTGGAGAAGATCGACCTGGAGGCATTCCAGCTCAGCGCGTACCTGATGTCCCGCCTCGGCTTCAACGACGGTCTGGTCACAAAGCTTCACCAGCGCTACATGGCGATGCCGGAGGAGGAACGGGATTCGTACCTGTCCGACCTGACGATGCTCTCCTACGACATGCTGTACGGCTCGCAGTACTGCTGGGGCGGCAATTCGCCGCTGAAGCAGACCACGCTACGGTACGGCTTCCACGACATCCAGCTGACATCGTCGCACACGATCTACAGTCCGACGGACGGCAAATACTATCTCCAGCTGTTCGGAAAGCATTTTACGCCGTACGCCAACATCGTCATCAACGGAACGCTCTACCATAACACGGTTTACGTCTCCGGCGAGGAAGTCTTCCTTCCCGGCCTCACGCTCAAGGAAGGAGACGTCATCTCCGTCGCCATTCCGGCGGAAAATAACATGATGCTCCGCGAATCCAATCCTCTCGTCTTCGGCGAGGGCGAACTCCGGGCACCGGCGCCATAATCCCGCGGGGCGACCCGCTTTGCAAAGGAAAATGACATGAAATCGAAACATCAGTACGCCAACTATGTCGCCGCACTTCTCCTCGCCGCCCTCGGCGCAGTCATGCTCATCCACGGACTCCGCGAGATCGGCATTGAAACCGACCCGACGCTCCGGGGCCGCAGGGTCGAGGATTATCTCGACCAGATGATCTTCACGATCCCGGGAATCCTCCTGATCCTGGATTCGCTGCTTTTCCTGCTGCGCGAGCGTTTTGACAAGACGTCGACGTTCCTTGTGCTCAACTCGATCGCTTTCTTCCTCCTGTGTTTCTGTGTGGAGACGATCTATATGCTGGTCGCGCGGCCGAGCGTACACAAGTTCACGAGCAAGTTTCTGATCCCCTGCCTGCTCATCTCCTTCGCCGTGACGGTCGCGGTGTTTGTTCTCGGCGTGATCCACGCCAACGCCCGCCGTATCCTTCTCGCGCATTTCAGTCCCGCGAAGGAAACTGCCGAAACGGAAGCTTAACGGAGGCACCTGTATGAAGAAAATATCGCTGCGCCCGCTGATCATCGGCGTTGCGCTGCTTATCGCATTTGTCGTATTCACGATCTGCGTGATGACCGTCGATATCCGTCCGATCGGTCCCGACAGCACTTCCGTCGGTTTTGCGAAGATCAACTCTTCCGTTCGGGACAGTCTCGGCACCAATGACACGCTCTACAAGATCTCCGAGATTCTCGGTCTTCTCACCTGGGGCGTGGTTGCTCTGTTCGGACTCCTCGGACTGTATCAGCTCATTTGCCGCAAATCGCTTCTCAAAGTCGACAGGGACATCCTCGTTCTCGGCGGCGGTTACGCGGTGATGCTGGCGTTGTACGTGCTCTTTGACAAAGTCGCAATCAACTATCGCCCGGCTTCTTCCCTCGAGGAGATGGAATCCTCCTACCCTTCGTCGCACACGCTGATGCTCGTCTTTGTGATGGCAACCGCAGTGATGCAGATCGTCCGCCGCATCTCGAACAAAACGCTCCGGACCGTTCTCGTGATCGCCTGCGTACTCACAGCCGTCGCGGTTGTCGCCTGCCGCGCTCTCTGCGGCGTCCACTGGATCACCGATATCGCCGGCGGTCTTCTCCTGGCAGCATCCCTTGCCGCGCTCTACCGCGGGCTGGCGTATGCGGATGAGCAACCGTAACGGTATTTCCGTAGCATTGATCAGGAAGCAATGAGACAACAATAAAAAAGTCCCGGAACGTACATTGACGTACGTCCCGGGACTTTGATCATTTTTCGGTTTACATCGCATCCCAGAGTGCCTGGTTGATCTCGATCTTGATGTTGTTGATCCATTTTTCGTAGAGACTGTCGAAGTACTCCCGCGAGAGTTCCTCAATCTTCGCCTCCTCGGCCTCCTGCGTGGCGGCTTCATCCTTCTCCTCCGCACAGTAGAAGATGTACAGTCCGTCATCCTCCTCCACGATCTCGCTGATCTCCCCGGTCTTCAGGGCAAATGCGGCGCTCCGGCTCTTGGCCGGCAGGTCCGCGCGGCCGACGATCATTTCCACGCTGTTGGCGGCGGTCACGCTCTTCGCGTAATTGTAAAAGTCCTTCGCCTCGGCAGCCTTGGTGCGGTACTCCTCCGCCTTCGTGCGAAGCGCCTTCATGTCGTCCGCGGAGAACGCCGTGCGGTTGCCGTCGACATCCTCATAGAACCGCGAGAGGAAAATGTAATAGAATTTGGCGCGCAGCACTTCCATCTCCGAGTAGGAGTGGTTGGCGTTGAGCGTTACGGTCTGATAGATCTTTTCCGCGAGCACGTTGTCGTTGTAGATGGACCGGACGAGCTCCTCGGTGATGCCGTACTTCTTCGCAGTCGCCTCCGTGATCCCGGAAAGGTACTGCTGCGTGTATTCATTGACATTCAGGAAATCATCCGCGCCGAGCCGGACGTCGAACTCGTCCGCCATGTAGCAGACCAGCTTGATGTACGTGATCTTCTCGAGAAGACGCTCCTTCATGAGCTCCGCATACGTTTTATTGTCACGCGTGAACTTGAGATCCCAGATTTCCTTGCCGTAGAGCGCTTCCACTTCCTCCCGCATACTCAGCAGATACACATTGGCCTCTGCGTAACTCACCTCGGTGTCACCGATCCGCATCAGTATATCCGAGGTAAAGCCCTCGCTGGTCGGAAGTTTCGTCTCCTTCTTTTTATCCTTGCCGCAGCCGCACAGCGCGACTGTCAAAAGGATCACGAGAAGCAACGAAATCCCTCTTCTAAGCTTCTTCCGCTTCAACATAATCTCTCCTTCCGGAACAACTTTCGTTCCGTTTATCCCTCCGCAAGCATACCGAGCGCCTCGAGAACCCCTCGCGCCTCGGCCATGGCCTTGAGCGTCTCCGACGCCTTGGCGGCATCGGCGGCCATCGCATACGTGATCACCGGCACTCCGCCCGTCTGCACGCGCATCCTGCCGTGGTATTCCGCGACCAGATCCGGTAGCCCCTCCACGCGCAGACGCGCCTGCGGGTACATCGTCAACACCAGAAAACCGTCGCGCATCGTCACCTTCTCGACGTACGCCTTGTGCGCGCACGCCTTGAGGCAGGCTACATGCAGCAACAGAACCACGCTCTCCGGCATATCCCCGAACCGGTCGATCATCTCGTCCTGAAGATCGCCCATATCCTCGAAAGATTCAACGGACGCGATCCGCTTATACATATCCAGTTTGAGCACTTCGTTGCGGATGTAGGTCGACGGGATAAACGCGTTCAGATCCACGTCGATCTGCGTCTCGAAATCCTCCGGCTCCGCTGCCGTCTCGCCCTTCATCGCGCGGATGGCCTCGCCGAGCATCTTGCAGTACAGGTCGTATCCGACGGACGCGATCTGCCCGTGCTGTTCCGCTCCGAGAAGATTGCCCGCGCCGCGGATCTCCAGGTCGCGCATGGAGATCTTGTAGCCCGCGCCGAGGTCCGTGTAATCGCGGATGGCCTTCAAGCGCTTTTCTGCAACCTCGGAGAGGATCTTGTCTTTCCGGTACATCAGAAACGCGTAGGCGATGCGGTTCGACCGGCCGACACGCCCGCGCAGCTGGTAGAGCTGCGACAGTCCGAGCCGCTCGGCGCCGTCGATGATCATCGTGTTGACGTTGCTGATGTCCATACCGGTCTCCACGATGGTGGTTGAGACGAGAACATCGATCTCGCGGTTGATAAACCGGGTCATGATCTTCTCCAGCTCACGCTCCTCCATCTGCCCGTGCGCAAACACCACCGACGCATCCGGGCACATCGCGCGGATCCTGTCCGCGACCTCATCGATATCCTGGACTCTATTGTAAATATAATACACCTGGCCGTCTCTTGCAAGTTCTCTGTTGATCGCCTCACGCACCATCTCCGGATTGTATTCCGTGACAAATGTCTGGATCGGCAGCCGGTCGAGCGGCGGCTCCTCCAGGATACTCATGTCGCGGATCCCGATCAGGCTCATGTGGAGCGTCCGAGGGATCGGCGTCGCCGTCAGCGTGAGGGCGTCCACCTCCGTGCGGAGCTGCTTGATCTTCTCCTTGTGCGTCACGCCGAAGCGCTGCTCCTCATCGACGATCAGAAGGCCGAGATTCTTGAACACGACGTCCTTGGAGAGCAGCCGGTGCGTGCCGATGACGATATCAACGACACCGCTGCGGAGCTCCTCGATGGTCTGCGCCTGCTCCTTCTTCGAGCGGAACCGCGAGAGCATCGCCACTCGGCAAGGGTACGAGACCATGCGCTGGGTGAACGTGTTAAAATGCTGCTGCGCGAGGATCGTCGTCGGAACGAGCACGGCGACCTGTTTGCCGTCGAGCACCGCCTTGAAAGCCGCCCGCAGCGCGATCTCCGTCTTCCCGTAGCCGACGTCGCCGCAGATCAGACGATCCATGATGCGGTCACTCTCCATGTCGCGCTTCGTGTCCTCGATGGCGCGAAGCTGGTCGTCCGTCTCCTCGAAGGGGAATGTCTCCTCAAACTCCCGCTGCCACTCGGAATCCTCGGAAAATACGAACCCCTTCCGTTCCTGCCGCAGCGCGTACAGCTGTATCAGTTCCTGCGCGATGTTTCGCACGCTCGTGCGCACACGCGCCTTGGTCTTCTTCCACTCGGTGCCGGCAAGTTTGTTGAGCTTCGGCTTCCTGTCCGCGTCGGCATCCGCGTATTTCTGCAGAACATCGAGTCCCGTGGCCGGCACATAGCACACGCCGTCACCGTACTCCACCTTGACACAGTCGCGCGTCACGCGGTCGGTCGTCAGCTGCACGATACCGCGGTAAATGCCGACACCGTGCTTCTCGTGGATCACGTAGTCGCCGTTGGCGAGCTGCTTGTAATCGAGTGCCTTGCGGTTGCTCTTCTTTGCGGCCGGGCGCACGCGCTCGCGGCCGAAAATGTCGCTCTCCGTGATGACCAGGAATTTGATCATCGGGTACTCAAAACCGTTGCGGAGCTTGCCGTAGAGGATCATAACCTCCTTCGCGCCGACGACGCGGTCGGGGTCCTCCGTGTAAAATGCGGTCAGCCCGTACTCACCGAGCTCCTCCGCGAGATGCTTCGCCCTTGTGTGGGACGGGCACACCAGAAGCGTCCGGTACCCTTTCTGCCGATACCCGGACAGGTCCTTGGCGAGCGCAGCCAGGTCCTTGTTGTAGGAGGAGATGGCGCGGACGCCGAAATCGTACTGGAACCGGAACCCGGTCGGAGCGTTCGAGATCACGAAGGTGCTGACCAGCACCGTGCTCCTTCTGCCGAGTTCCCCGCAGATCTTCCGATAATCGTTGATGGCGCGGAGCTGTCCCGGAAGAAGACTTCCCGCGGCCATTCTGGCCTCCATGCTCTCCGTGTACTCCGCCACCGCGGAATCCGCATTTTCCTCCTGATGAGAAGGCTCGTCAAGAAAGAAAACCGTCTCGTCCGCTGGGAAATATTCGTGAAATGCGACAGTTGTCTTAAGAAAATAATCGATGTATGCTCCGAGGTTGACGCTCTCCGGCATATCCCGGATCGTATCCTTGAGATCGCTCTCCATCACACGGAGATGATACGCCTCGTCGTAGCGCTTCTGCTTCTCCAGCTTATCGGCCAGCGACTTCGCATCGCTGTCCATTTTTTTGAATGCCTTCTCGCGCTCCTCCTCGGAGATCATCAGCTCGACCGCCGGGTAGATCGTAACCTCGTCCGCCGGCTCGATCGAGCGCTGGCTCGCCGCATCGAAGATCTTGATGTCGTCGATCTCGTCGCCCCAGTACTCGATACGGTACGGATTTTCCTCCGACACCGGGAACACGTCGAGGATGCCTCCCCGCACCGTGAACTCGCCGGGCATTTCCACCTGCTCCACGCGACGGTAGCACATCTCCGTCAGGCGCCGCACCAGCTCCGTGAGCGCACACTCCCCGCTGCGGTCGATCCGCAGGCGCGCCGACAAGAGCCCGGCAAGCGGCTGCATCCGCTCGAGCTCCGTCCGGATCGAGGTCACCACCGTGAGCCTTCCCCCGTTTTCCATTGCATCCGCAATCTTCCGCAGCACACGCATTCTCGCGCGGATGGTCGCGCTTCCCTGCATGCCCTCGCTGAAGAAGATCAGGTCCTTGTCGGGGAAAAACTCCGTGTCCGGGTCGAATTCCCGGTAATCCTCGTACAACAGTTTCGCCTTCAGATCGTCCTCCGCCAGGATCAGCCGAAAACGATACGGCATCCCCGCCGCGTACATGAACTGCGCCTTCTGAACCGAGGTGCAGCCCGTCACAAGGACGGGCGTCTCATGCCGCCGGAGATGCTCTTCGATCGCCTGAAACTCCGCGGAGGACCGCATGGGCTCCGTGTATGTCTTCATGTATATCCTTTCCCAAAGCACACCGGGCAGGTCCGCCCGATCGCGCCCTATCAGCCGTTAAACCGGTTCATCGCAGCCTCGACACCCTCGTCGAGGAAACATTCCACAGCGTCCGCCGCGCGCTTCAGCGCGTCCCTCACCGTTGCTTCCTCTTCCTTCGGAAAATGAGCCAGCACATGATCCGCCAGGTCCCAATCCTCCGGCTTCTCGCCGACGCCGATGCGCAGCCGCGCAAAATCACTTGTTCCCACGTGCGAGATGATGCTCTTCATCCCGTTGTGTCCGCCGGCACTGCCCTTGGCGCGGATGCGGAGCCGTCCCGTCGGGAGCGAAACCTCGTCGCAGATCACCAGAATATCATCCGCGGGGATCTTGTAGAAATCCATCAGCGCGCGGAGGCACTCTCCGCTGTTGTTCATAAACGTCTGCGGCTGGACAAGCTTCACCTTGACACCTGCGATGACGCCCGTGCCGGTGACACCCTTGCACTCCTTCGTCTTCAGCGCGATCCCGTACTTGTCCGCGATCGCCGTGACGGCGTCAAATCCGATATTGTGCCGCGTTCCCGCGAATTTTGCCCCGGGATTTCCGAGGCCTGCGATCAAAAACATCTTACCACCGTTATCCTTATCTGTTTCTTCCATCGGAGGCTTCTCCGCACGTCTTCTGCGAAACCATGCAAAACACATCGAAAGCACCTCTCTTTCAAATCCGTGTGGGGATCAAACCCCGAAAACTTCCCTTGCGATGTCGACCGTTGCCTTCGCGTCGCGCCCGTAGTAGTCCGCGCCGATCTCCGCCGCGTACTCCGGCGTCAGCACCGCGCCGCCGACCACCACCTTGCACGGAAGCCCCGCCTCGCGGAGCGCCGCGATCGTGTCCCGCATGCTCGGGAGTGTCGTCGTCATCAGCGCGCTCAGTCCGACGAGCGGCGTGCCCGTCTCCCTTGCGGCGTTGACCACCGCGGAAATCTCAACATCCCGACCGAGGTCGACCACGGTAAATCCGTAATTTTCCAGCAGAACCTTCACGATATTCTTGCCGATGTCGTGGATGTCGCCCTTGACCGTCGCAAGCACGATCGTGCCCTTGCTCACATTTTCCGCGCCGCTCGCGCGCATATGCTCCTTGATCTCGGCAAATGCCCCCTGCACCACCGATGCCGACAGGATCAACTGCGGCAGGAACAACCGCCCGGTCTCGAAGCCCGCGCCCACCGTGTCGAGCGCCGGGATCAGAACGCCGTTGACGATGTCCATGGAATCCATCGTTCCCAGAAGGCTCTTCGTGATGTCCGCGCCCTGCGCCGTGAGGCCGCGGACGACCGCGTTGTACAGGCTCGCGGCACCGTCGCCGAGTTTCTGCGCGATCTCCTCGTGCTTCGTGTCTCCCGCCGGAGCCGAAGCTGCCGCGCCGGAAGCCGCGCCGCCGGAAACTCCCGTCCCCGCCGCGCCCGCAGGTGCCGCTGTCGGCGGAACATAATCCTTGTATGCTTCCATGTAGGCAAGCGAATTCTTATCGATATTCATCAAAAGGCGGTACGCCCGCAGCGCACCCATCATCGATGCCGAGTTCGGGTTCATGATCGGCAGCGTAAGGCCGTTCTGCAGCGCCATCGTGAGGAACGTCGCGTTCACAAGGTCGCGGTTCGGAAGTCCGAAACTTACGTTGGAAACTCCGAGCACGGCGCCGGTGTGAAGCCTGTTGTGAACCATCGCCACCGCCTTCAGCGTCTCCGCCACCGCCGCCTGCTCCGCGCTCGCCGTGAGCGTCAGGCAGTCGATCTGCAGATTCTCCCTGCGGATGCCCATGCTCTCCGCGCGCGCCACGATCCGCTCGGCCACCGCGAAGCGCTCCTCCGCCGTCGGTCCGATGCCCGCCTCATCAAGGGTGAGCCCGACGACCGCCGCGCCGTATTTTTTCACGAGAGGAAGGATCGATGCAAGACTCTTCTCCTCTCCGTTGACACTGTTCACCAGAGGCTTTCCGTTGTATATGCGAAGCGCCGCCTCAAGCACTTCGGGCTTGTTCGAGTCGATCTGCAGCGGAACATCCACCACCGCCTGCAGTTCGCGGATCACGCGCACCATCATCTCGGTCTCATCGATGCCGGGGAGCCCGACGTTGACGTCCAGGATCTCTGCGCCCGCCTCCACCTGGGAGATGGCCTGTCCGAGGATGTAATCCATGTCGCCGTTCTGGAGCGCCTCCTTGAAGCGCTTCTTGCCGGTCGGGTTGATGCGCTCGCCGATGCACCGCGGCTCCGAGAACCACACGGCCTTGCTCGGCGACGCGATACCCGTGGGCCGCGTTTCGCGGATCTTCGTAAGTTCCTCGTAATCCTCCGGCCAGAAGGATGCGTCGCTCCCGCCGCTGCGATCGCGCTCCTCTTCCCACTCGCGCACGACCCGCGTGAGCTCACGGATATATTCGGGGGAGGTACCGCAGCAACCGCCGACCACGCGGACGCCGTAGGGAAACATTTTCCGCATCACATCGGCAAATTCTTCCGCCGACACATTGTACGTGTTCGTCGCCGGGTCGGGAAGGCCCGCGTTGGGTTTCACTACGATGGGCAGTTTTGTCGCCGTGTAGAGCTCCTTCACCATCGGCAGCAGCTCCTCGGGTCCGAGGGAGCAGTTCATGCCGATGCCGTCGATCCCCATGTCGGAAAATGTGAGCGCCATCGAGTCAATGCCCGTGCCCGTGAAGGTTCGCATGTTCGCCTCGAAACTCATCGTCAGATACACCGGCAGGTCGGAATTTTCCTTCGCCGCCAGCACCGCCGCCTTCGCCTCATAGAGATCGGTCATCGTCTCGATAAAGATCATGTCCGCATCCTTGCCCGCTCGCACTTCCTCGGCAAATATGTCATACGCCTCCTCGAAGGAGAGATCCCCGAGAGGCGCGATCAGTCTGCCGATCGGACCGATGTCGAGCGCGACCTTCGTCTCCGGTCTGTCCGCCTGCGCAACCGCCTCGCGCGCGTTCGCCACCGCCGCGCCGATCAGCGTCTGCACGGAATAGCCGGTCTTTGCCATCTTCAGGCGGTTCGCGCCGAAGGTGTTCGCGTACACGACCTGCGAACCGGCCTCGATGTACCGTCTGTGAATTGCCGTAACCTTATCGGGATGCTCGATGTTCCAAACTTCCGGAACGCCGCCCAGCGGCAGACCTGCCGCCTGGAGCTCGGTGCCCATCGCGCCGTCCAGGATCAAAATATCCGTGTTCTTACCCATATCAACCTCCGCGGCCTTTCCGGCCGTTGTAGTTAAAAGACAAATGTCTCATTTACTTCATTTTCAATTCTTCGAAAGATATGCCGAAGATATTTTCTGCTGTTCCGTCAGCCCTTCGGCTCCGCATTCTCTTCTTTTCCTGCGTTCGTCTCTGTGCCCGCATCCTCCCCGGCCGCCTTATCCTGCCTCGAGAGGCAGCTCTCATGGTAGGCGCAGCCCGCGCAGGCCCCCGCCGCGCAGGCGCCGACCGGTGCGCTCAGCGCGTCGCCGTCCTCCGACGAAACCTTGCGAAGCTCCTTCGTCATGTCCTGCAATCCGATGATCGCCGTGACGGATTTCATCGGCGTGAGCATGTGGCCGGCCGTAGTGGCAAGCCCGATCCGCTTGCCGGCCTCCACCGCCGAGAGAAGTTCCTCCTGGAGCGCCAGCGGAAGATCTCCGTACCCCGGGGAAAATCGCCATGTCTGCCGGTAGAGCGGGAATTTGCCCTGCAGTTCCGACTGGATATCGTCGCAGATCTGCTCGATGGCCGCTCCGGCCATGGCGTCCGTGAGCAACGCTTTCGCCATCTCGGTCCGCTGCAGTCTTCGCAGGAGCGTGTCCACGCCGGACCCGAGGGTCGCCGCGACAAGCACGACCTTCGTGCAGCCCACGAGGTGTTTCACGATATCCCTGCCCGTGAGCCGGAGCGCGCACTCCGCGAGCCGGACTTCCTCCTCGCTGCAGCACTCCATGTCGAAGATTCCCACGCTGTACGCCGGGTGGCACGCCTCAAGAAGCGGCTTTTCGCACTCGCGCATCAGCGACAGGATCGTCTCGTCGGGCATTTGCCCGCCGTACCCCAGATACCTTGCCGCCTCGTCCATTCGGATCGGTTTCAACTCCACCATATTCGTATCCTCAATCTGTATTTACAAAATCTCCAAACACTCCAACAGCACGCCGAGGTACGGATACCGGGGCGTGCCAGTGTACTTCTGTTCGCTTGTAATGCCGTCCCTTGGGGCCGGCAGTCAAACCGTAAGCCGTTTACTCTGCCCGGATGAGCCCGGGGTTGATCATCGGCGCAACCGCGTCCGTGATGCGTTTTGCCACGTACGGGTTGTTCATCGTATACAAATGAATTCCGTCCACGCCGCGCGTCACCAGGTCGATGATCTGGTCGATCGCATAGGCGATGCCGCCCTCGCGGACCGAATCCGGATACGCCTCATAGCGCGCCATCATCCGCGCGAACTTTGCCGGGATACTCGCGCCGCACATCGTGACCATGCGCTCGATCGAAGCCTTGCTCGTGCAGGGCATGATGCCCGCCTCGATCGGCACGTCGATACCGGCCGCGCGCGCCTTGTCCAGGAACCGGAAATACGCGTCGTTGTCGAAGAACAGCTGCGACAGCAGATGATCCGCGCCCGCGTCCACCTTCTTCTTCAGGTTCGCGATGTCCGCGTCCAGCGTCGCCGCCTCCATGTGCCCTTCCGGATAGCAGGCGCCCATGATATGAAAATCGCCCTTCGTCTTCAGGTACGCGATCAGATCCGACGCGTGCTTAAAGTCCGTCTGTATCTCGCGCTCCGCGTTCGGATTGCGATCGCCGCGCAACGCCAGGATGTTCTCGATCCCGCGCGCCTTGAGCTGCTCACAGATCAGGTCGATGTCTTCTTTTGTGTTATACAGACACGTCAAATGCACCGCCGAGGCGATGCCGTACTTCTTCTCGATAATCTCTGCGATGTCCGCGGTCTTCGTATCCGCCGCGCTGCCGCCGGCGCCGTACGTCACGCTGATAAAATCCGGCCGCAGACCCTGCAGACCGTCCAGCGTCTTGTAGATCGTCTCGATCGGCATATCCTTCTTCGGCGGGAAGATCTCAAAAGTGAACGCCGTGCGTCCGTTCTTCATGATTTCCGATAGTTTCATCCGTATTCCATACCTTTTCCGGTTTTCCACAGTATATCACGTGCGCGGCGCACATGCAAGAACGACCTATTCCGCCCACACCTCATCGGCGATCTCTTTGACAAGCGCGAGTTTCGCCCACTGCTCCTCCGCGGTCAGCTTGTTGCCGATCTCGCAGGATGCAAAACCGCACTGCGGGCTTAAGCAGAGCCGGTCGAGCGGGAGGTATTTCTCCGCCTCATGAATGCGGGCGATGACAGCCGCCTTGTCCTCAAGTTTCGGCGACTTGGTGGTGATCAGGCCGAGCACAACCTTCTTTCCGGGTGCAACCTTCGCAAGAGGGTCGAAGCCGCCGGAACGCTCGTCGTCAAACTCGAGATAGAACGCGTCCACATTTTCCTTCGCGAGGAGATAGTCCGCCACCGCGTTGTACGCGCCGCTGTTGGCGTAGGTCGAATGGAAGTTGCCGCGGCACACGTGGGTGTTGACCGTCAGATCCGCCGGGCGGTCCGCCAGAACGCGGTTATTTACCGTGAGGTAGAGCTCCTTGATCTTATCGACGCCCTCCTCGGAACCGTAGAACATCGCCACATGCGGGTCGGCGAGCATGCCCCAGGTGCAGTCGTCGAGCTGCAGGTTGCGGCAGCCCGCCTCGTACAACTGCTCGATCACCTTCTTGTAGGCAGCCACAAGATCCTCGATCAACTCGCTGTCCTCAGCGTAAAACTTGCGCGTATTTTCCACCGCGAAAGGCATGATCAGCTGCGCCAGGAACTGCGCCGGCGCGGGGATCGTCTGCTTCGCCACCGTGTTCTCATCCTCGAGTGCCTGCAGGAACCGCCAGTGCGCCACGAAAGGATGCTCGCCCTCCAGGTAGAGCTTGCCCGTGAGGTACGTGTCGTCGATCATCGCCTGCTCACCGTGGAACGGAAGCCCGCGCGTCGTCGGATGGTGCCCGATGCCCTCAAATCCCCACATGAAATCCAGATGCCACGTGGCGCGGCGGAATTCACCGTCCGTGATCACCTGATACCCCAGTTCCTTCTGCTTCGCCACCAGCTCGCGGATGCACTCGTCCTCGACGGCCGTCAGCGCCGCGCGGCCGATCCGTCCGGCCTCAAAATCCTTCCTCGCTTCCTTCAGCTTCTGCGGCCGCAGGAAACTTCCTACAAAATCATATCGAAACGGTGCCTTTGCGTTGCTCATAACTCCCCTGTCCTTTCTCTTCCTTCGCGGAAAATGAATTTGACCGCATTATACGCCTACCGGACAAATAGGTAAAATATATAAAAGGTTTCATTTCCCATAGATTTCTTCTATGGAAAATGATATATTGTTATCGCAAATCTATTTCGCAACAATAGGAGGCTCCCATGTCCGATCATTCCTCATCTGATAAGAAAAAGAATTCTGTCCCGTCCGGCGCGCGCAGTGCGGATCCCTCCGCGGTCCGTTCCCTGCCGTCCCTGACACTGAAACAGCTTCGGTATGCCGTGACTGCCGCCGACACCGGCAACATCACGGAGGCCGCTGCCGCGCTGTTTCTCTCCCAGCCCTCGCTCACCTCGGCGATCCACGAGCTGGAGCGCGAGTACGGGATCACCATATTCACCCGCTCCGGGCGCGGCATCGAGACAACCCCCGAGGGCGACGAATTCCTCGGCTACGCCCGCCAGGTGCTCGAGCAGGCCGACCTGATCGAGGCCCGCTACCGCGGCCGTACCGCCGCCAAGCAGCGCTTCTGCGTCTCGGCACAGCACTATTCCTTCGCGGTGGAAGCATTTGTCGAACTGCTCCGGGAGTTCGGCGGCGACCGCTATGAGTTTCACATGCGGGAGACCCAGACCTACGACATTATCGACGACGTCACGCACCTTCGAAGCGAGATCGGCATCCTCTACTTAAACCGCTTCAACGAGACCGTCCTGCGCAAGACGCTCCGGGACAACGGCCTGTCATTCACGAAGCTTTTCACCGCCGAGCCCCACGTATTTGTCGGAAAATCCTCCCCTCTCGCAGCGAAAAATGTGCTCACGCCGGAGGACCTTCGGCCCTACCCTCGTCTTTCGTACGAGCAGGGCAGCCACAATTCGTTTTATTTTTCGGAAGAGATCTTAAGCACCGCCGACAGCGACCGCGACATCGTGGTCCGCGACCGGGCGACGCTTTTCAACATGCTTGTCGGTCTGAACGGCTACACCATCTGCAGCGGCGTCATCAGCGAGGAACTGAACGGCCCGAACATCGTCGCGCGCCCGCTGGCGGTGGACGACTACATGGAGATCGGCTACATCCTTCCGGACGGTATCCATCCGTCGGCGATGACACTCCGCTACATTGAGATCCTTACACAGCTCACCGGACGAGACTCCCGCTGAATCGGAGACGAATCCTGTTTCGCGCGCATATGACTCCCGGTCAAACGATGCGGGACGATCGTTCATGTGGTCAGGCAGTTGAAAAAAAATAATTGCAACCAAACGAAACGGGATGTCGACTTAGTGGGTGAGAGAACGAGTAAGGAGGTTCACCATGACGGATCCTGAAATCATGGACCTTTATCTGAAACGGAACGAAGCCGCAATCCGGGAGACCCAGCAGAAATACCAACGCTATCTGATGAAGATCGCGATGTCGGTCCTGGGCGATGAGGCGGACGCAGAAGAATGCCTGAACGACGCATTGCTCGCAGCATGGAACTCTGTTCCCGCCGATCAACCGGAACATCTGTCCCTGTATCTCGGGAAGATCGTCCGCACCAAGGCGATCGACCGGGTGCGATACAACACAAGACAGAAGCGGCAGCCGTCGGAGTACACGGTTTCCGTCGAGGAGCTGGAGGACGTATTTGCCGATGACCGCTCGCCGGAGGACGCGCTCGATGACGAGCTGCTGCGGGAGTCCCTGCAGCGATTCCTGCGGAAGCAATCCTCGCAGATACGAATGCTGTTTCTCGCGCGGTACTTCTACTATCGTTCGCTCAGGGAAGCTGCCTCTTTATGCGGCATAAGCGAATCGAAGGCCAAGAGTATCTTGTTCCGCACGAGAAAGAAGCTTCGGATATTTCTGAAAAAGGAGGGCTTTACGCCATGAAGAAAGACCAATTGATCGACGCGATCGGCAAGTTGGACGATACATTATTTTCCGAGATCGAAGCATCGATGCAGAACGAACGATCCTCCGAGACGGGCCTGACCGTAGTTTCGCGGAACGCCGGGAGATCACCTCTTCGGAAACGCAGGTTCGTGCTCGTTGCGCTGGCGGCCGTGCTGCTGATCGGCGGCGCCGCTGCATACACGACAAACGGCTTCGGCGGTCTGCTCCGGATCGGACAGACGAACGAGGAAGGCAGAGCACAGAAGACGGTGGAATACGTTCCCTTCGGGGATGTCCGGATCAACCCCTCGCTCATCACCGGTGAGATCAACGAGGATCTGAAGGAGATCCCGGAGCGCGTCAGAAACTATCAGCCCACGGACAGCATTATGCCCAATGCTCTCCTGCGCCGTTACAGCACGCTCGACGAAGCGCTCAACTACGTCGGCTACACGAACATGATCTTCCCTCGCCTGAATTACGAATACGTCAGCATTGCGACGGAGGGCTACGGGATCAGCACGGACGGGTCAGACAGCGAGGCATACGGCCTCAGTGACGTCAGCGTGGAAGTTACCCAGAAGTACCACAGCAATCCGGATTACTACTTCCAGTGCAACGCTTACCTGTGCACGGAAAATGTTGAGGACGAGCCGGTTCGTATCCGTATGATCCTCGACTCCGCCGAGACCGCCACGGAACAGAAGACCGTGAACGGACGGACCTTCAGCATCCTCCGCACGAACGACCCTTCGCTGAACGTGGACCATCAGCTGGCGACCGATGTATTCTGGCAGGAAAATGACATCATTTTCTACTTCCACATCGTGTACAACGAGGAATGCAGAGCGGATGCAGAGCGCGTCGCCGACGAGTGGATGCACAGTTTTCCGTAAACCGGAAACTGCAGCCGATATTTCAGTCTTGACAAATACAGCTTATAACACAAAAGCGCCGGGCTTCGGAAAGCCCGGCGTTTTCAGTATTTTCAATCGGCAGAACGAAAGCCGTCATTCGGCCCGATGTCATCCCTTTGTGATCTGAATGCCCGGGATCACCGCCTGAATCCCGTCGAGAAACGTCTGAAGGCCGACGCCGCCGTCCACCTGGCCGCCCATCAGGACACGTCCGTTGGCATCACACCAGGTATACTCCTGTACCTGACTGCTCACCCGCTTCGTCAGAAAATGCATCACTTTCACGTCGGAGATCTTCGCAAAGGAATACTTCTCATCCCCCATGAAATTAA
This sequence comes from Lachnospiraceae bacterium, assembly GCA_045130455.1. Lineage (GTDB taxonomy): Bacteria > Bacillota > Clostridia > Lachnospirales > Lachnospiraceae > ISDg. The sequence continues at coordinate 29,598 of JBGUPV010000168.1, forward strand.
ACTTGATGCCCAGAAGTTTGTCGGTTGCAAAGACATAACCGCCGTCCTGATTGCGAACGATGATCTTCGGCGCCGCTGCCATCTGCGCATCAAAGGAAGCAACATCCTCCGGCGTCGTAAGCAGGTCGTTGAGCATCTTGATCGTCTGCTCCGCCGGGTCGGTCTTTTTCTTCTTGGAGATCAGAAGGAGCGTAAGGAGCAGCATAAATCCTGCGACTCCGAGCATCACCTTGATCGCCGTGCCCGCCTGCGGATCGTTGAGTTTTCCGTCATAGATCAGCTTGCCCGCAAGACCGCCTGCCATCAGTGCAATGATCAGGGGCGCAAGCCACTTGTTTCCGGCGCTTTTCTTCGCTTTCTCACGCACGTCTTTCGCATACGCCTGTAACCATTTTGACTGTTCCGCTAAACCAATCATCTCTCTTCCCTCCTGTTGCAGTGTTTTCGTGAGTCTGAAGAACCGTTCATTCCCGATCAGGAACAGAACGTCATTCTTCTCCTGAAAATGATTGTATCATACTGCCGTTTTGAAAAGCAACAGTAAACCTGCAGCGGCTCCGACCCTTGCTATTCGTTATCGACCGGCAAAACCTCCGCGATAACTCCGCCGCCCAGGACGTTTCCCTGTCCGTCGTACCACACCGCCGACTGCCCCGGCGCTGCCGCGCGTACCGGCTCGTCAAATACAACGGAAACCCGGCCGCCGTCGAGCCCGCGAAGTGTGGCCGCCTGCGCCGTGTGATGATAGCGGACTTTCACGAAACAACGCACGTCCGAAGAGACTTCATTTTCCGAAAGGCCCATGAAATTCAGGTCCTCGCAGATCAGCTCCCTGCGGTAGACCGCGCTCTCGTCCCCGAGAACGACCTCGTCGGTCGCCGACCGGATCTCCGCAACGTACGCAGGGTAACCGAGTGCGATCCCGAGGCCCTTGCGCTGGCCGACCGTGTAGTGGATGATGCCCTTGTGACGCCCGAGCACCCTGCCGTCCGCGTCGACGAAATTGCCTTCCGGCGGGATCTTCCCGTCCGCATGCTCCTCCACATACTCCGCGTAATGTCCCTCCGGGACAAAGCAGATCTCCTGCGAATCCGGCTTATCCGCCACAGGGATCCCGGCCCGCACCGCGATCGCGCGCACTTCCTCCTTGGAATAGTCCCCCAGAGGCATCAACGTCGCCGCGAGCTGCTCCTGCGAGAGGCGGTAGAGCAT
>JBGUPV010000169.1:0-2253 GCA_045130455.1 Lachnospiraceae bacterium
CTGCTGATCTCCAGTTCCCAACCCGGCTCGCTTCCGGCGAACCTGCAGGGTATCTGGAATCCTCACCTCGATCCGCCGTGGGGCAGCAAATACACGATCAACATCAATCTGCAGATGAACTACTGGCCGGTCGACCTACTCGGTCTTTCCGAGTGCTCCGAGCCTTTGTTCGAACTGATGAAACGTGTCTGTGAGAACGGACAGCGCACCGCGCGCGAGATGTACGGTTGCCGCGGCAGCGTTGCCCATCACAACACCGACATGTGGGGCGACTCGGCTCCGCAGGACGAGTGGATCCCGGGAACGTACTGGGTCATGGGTCTCGCATGGCTTTGCACACACGTATGGACCCATTACCAATACACGAAGGATGCGGATTTCCTGCGTTCCTTGTACCCTGTTGTGAAGGAGAGCGTGGCGTTTTTCCACGATTTCTGTATCGAGCACAACGGGTTTACGACGATCGTTCCTTCGGTTTCGCCGGAAAATACGTACATTCTTCCAAGCGGCGAGCGCGGATGCGCCTGCTACAATTCGACCATGGACATTGAGATCCTGAGGGATCTCTTCACACAGTATCTCGCGATGAGTGAGATCGCAGGCGAGGACGACACCGATTTTATCGAAGTAACGAAAGAACTTCTCTCCAAACTGCCGCCGTTCTCGATCGGACGCTTCGGTCAGATCATGGAGTGGCAGGAGGATTACGAGGAGGCTGAGCCCGGCCACCGTCACATTTCACACCTGTACGGACTGTATCCGTCGGGGCAGATCACCGTTGACGGAACCCCTGAACTGGCTGTGGCGGCGCGTATAACGCTCGAGCGGCGCCTGTCGCACGGCGGCGGCCACACCGGCTGGAGCCGCGCCTGGATCATGAACATGTTCGCCCGCCTCTGGGATGCGGACGCATGCTACGAGAACCTCACGGCACTCCTTGCAAAGTCCACGCTTACCAATCTGCTGGATAACCATCCGCCGTTCCAGATTGACGGCAATTTCGGCGCCATCGCCGCTTACGGCGAGATGCTTCTGCAGTCGAACGAAGACCGTGTCGTTCTTCTGCCTGCACTTCCGAAGCAGTGGCCGGACGGAAGCATTACGGGACTGTACGCGCAGGGCGGCGCCAGATACACCCTGATCTGGAAAAACGGCTCGCTTGTCCGCTTTACGGTAACCGCAGGCAACGCTGAATACCGTACAAAAGTTATCTACCGCGGCAAGACGGTTAATGTATCGATCAACCGCGGCGAGGAGTTTACGCACGCATTTTCCGAGTGATCATTACGAAAGGCAACGACAGTATATAAGACGGTTGATCGGAGGAACACGATTTGGCTTTGTTCGACTTTCTCAAATTGATACTTTTCGGCGCCGTCGAAGGGATCACGGAGTGGCTGCCGGTCAGCAACACCGGACACCTCGCGGTTGCCAGCCGGTTCTTCGCATTTGACGATTACGCGGAGTCCGAGATGTTCCGCCAGACGTTTCTGGCAACGGCTTCCCTCGGCGCGGTCATTGCGGCGGCCCTGTTGTTCCTGCCGAAAAATCTTGTGCTGTTTCGCGACGCCGGCGGCAAGCTTCGCCACTCGCGCATCCGCGCCGCATTCTGGCTCACGATACTGATCTCATCACTTCCCGCGATCGGAGTGAACATTCTCTTCGCAGATGAGATCTCGGCCTTCTGTTATACACCGGGTGCGGAGAGAAGCATCCGCATGACCGTGGTACTGATGCTGATCGGCGGCATTCTCCTGTGGATCTCCGAACGTCAGCTTCGGAATCGCGCGCCGCAGTATAAGCGGCCGGATGACATTCCGATCTATCTGCTGTTCGGCATCGGGCTGTCCCAGATCATCATGATCGTTCCGGGCGCCAGCCGGTTCGGTCTGATACTGTTGATCGCGCTGTTTCTCGGCGTCAGCCGCGGCGCAGCCGTTTCCACTTCGATCTTCGTCAGTATACCGACGATACTGATCACCTCTCTGGTACAGATCCTGCGAAACATGAAGTCATTGAACGGCTTTATGGTGACGGAACTGCTCGCGGTCGGTATCACATCGCTTTTTGTGTCATTTATCGCTCTTCGGAGCATTGTTTCCTATCTTTCCGGCCGCGACATGCGAAAGTTCGCGCAGTACCGGATCACAGCAGCCGTTCTGCTGTATGTGTTTATCATTCTTTGACAAGGGGGATCGTTATGGCAGAGAAGAAGAAAATCACGATCGGCAAGGACACTTCCTCCAAGGATGC
>JBGUPV010000170.1:0-2995 GCA_045130455.1 Lachnospiraceae bacterium
TCGGCTACATCGTGTACGCATTTTACTCCGGCCTGCTGAAGCCCGAGCAGACGTTTACGCTGCTTCGTTCCTACAGCAAAACGATCACGAAAGAGTACGATTTCAACGATCCGAACTGGTACGGACAGCCCGACGACAGCCGCTTCGCCGTGATCACGACGACGATGCGTCCGCTGTTCGAGATGGTTGAGGCGTTCGCCTGCGACAATGCCAAGAAGTCGCGGATGAAGGCCGAGCTTCTGTATGAGGTGAAAACGTACATCGAGACGATCCCGCGGGAGTGTGCCTGCAAAGAGTATCTTGACCATGCGCTGTACCACCTTCTGTACGACCTGATCGCATATATCGACGACGACGCGATGGCGATCGAGTTCATTGACTGCATGATCATCAGCCGGCAGATGGCCACGCTGATCCACACGGTCATGACCGCGAAGCTCTCGACGGCGATCCTCGATCCTTTGATCGACGCCCATCCGGAGCTGTTCCTCGATGTTCTTTCTCTCACGGATCCTGCGGAAGTCGCGGATTACAAGGATGCGCTGCTCACGCTGATGTACAACTCGGCGCGCTGCCATGACATCGGAAAGATCCTGATCGCCAACATCGTCAACACGCAGATCCGCCGGTTGTCCGACATGGAGTATTCCTATATCAAGTTCCATCCGAAGTGGAGCTACGAGATCCTTGTAAGGAACCGCCATCTCCAGCCGTATGCGGAGATCGCGCTCGGTCATCACCGCAGCTACGACGGGCGGAGTGGATACCCGATGTACTATAAGAATACGAAGAGCAAGTTCCGCATCCTGATCGATCTGATGACCGTCAGCGACTGCCTGGACGCGGCGACGGACGTCTTCGGACGCAACTATGCGCGCGGCAAACTGTTTGACTCCGTGATCGCGGAATTCCGCAAGAGTGCCGGCGTCAAATACAACCCCGACATCATCAATTTCATCCTCGAGACGCCGCAGGTGCAGGACTCGCTCCGCGAGCTGACGTCGCAGGACGGGCGCGCGGAATTGTACTATCATATTTACCGAAATTATCGCTAGAGCGGCGGCTCGGGAACTCCCCGGGCCGTCTGCCGGTTTTTCCCTTTCGGCAGCTCGAAAAAAGTCGAATTTGTTCTTTACTTTATTGTTTATTTGCGATAGAATGTCTTAAATGTTTTTTGAGGAGGTCTTCGGATGGAAATGGAGACAAATGCGGGCATGACGGAATCTGGAATGGAGCCTGCTTCCCGGAATTTTATTGAGATGATCATTGAGAAGGACCTTGCGGAAGGAAAGTGTACCGAGATCGTTACGCGCTTTCCGCCCGAGCCGAACGGGTACCTTCATATCGGCCATGCAAAATCGATCATGTTGAACTACGGTCTTACGAAGAAGTACGGCGGTCACTTCAACCTGCGCTTTGATGATACGAACCCTACGAAGGAGAAGACGGAATTCGTGGAGTCCATCACGCGGGATGTGCGTTGGCTGGGCGCGGAATTCGAGGACCGTTTGTTTTTTGCTTCGGATTATTTTCAGGAGATGTATGACGCGGCAGTGCGCCTGATCAAGAAGGGCAAGGCATTTGTCTGCGATCTTACCGCCGAAGAGATCCGCGAATACCGCGGCACCCTCACGGAGCCCGGCAAGAACAGCCCTTACCGCGACAGAAGCGTCGAGGAGAACCTTCGCCTGTTCGAGGCGATGAAGAACGGTGAGTTCGAGGACGGTTCCCACGTACTCCGCGCGAAGATCGATATGGCTTCCGCCAACATCAACATGCGTGACCCGGTCATTTACCGTGTTGCGCGTCTTACGCATCATAACACCGGCGACCGCTGGTGCATTTACCCGATGTATGATTTCGCGCACCCGATCGAGGATGCGGTCGAAGGGATCACACATTCGATCTGTACGCTCGAATTTGAGGATCACCGTCCGCTTTACGACTGGGTTCTGATCGAGTGCGGCTACAAGAATTCCCCCGAGGAATCTCCGAAGCAGATCGAGTTCGCGAAGATGTATCTCACCAACGTGGTTACCGGCAAGCGGTATATCAAGCGCCTTGTTGAGGACGGAACCGTGGACGGCTGGGACGATCCCCGCCTGGTGACGATCGCAGCGCTGCGCCGCCGCGGCTTTACGCCGGAATCCCTTAAGCTCTTCATGGAACTCTGCGGTGTTTCCAAGAGCAACAGTTCCGTGGATTACGCGATGCTCGAGTATTGCATCCGCGAGGATCTTAAACTCAAGAAGACCCGTGTGATGGCAGTGACCGATCCGATCAAGCTGATCATCGATAACTATCCGGAGGGACAGAGCGAGCAGGTTGAGCTTCCGAACAACCCCGAGCAGGAATCCCTCGGAAAGCGCATGGTTTCCTTCAGCCGTGAACTCTATATCGAGAGAGACGACTTTATGCCGGAACCGCCGAAGAAGTATTTTCGCCTCTTCCCGGGCAACGAAGTCCGTCTGATGGGCGCGTATTTCGTCCGTTGCGAAAGCTATGAGACCGATGCGGACGGCAACGTGACCTGCGTTCACGCGACGTACGACCCCGCGACCCGCGGCGGTGAGTGCGCGGACCGCAAGGTCAAGGGAACGATCCACTGGGTGGACGCTGCGACGGCTTTGCCGATCACGGCCCGCCTGTACGAGAATCTCGTGGATGAGGAGAAGGGCGTGTACGACGAGGAGACCGGCAAGGTCAACGTCAACCCGAATTCCTGCGTGATCCGCGAAGGTTTCGTTGAGGCATCGGTTGCCGGAGCGAAGGCGTACGACAGCTTCCAGTTCCTGCGCAACGGTTACTACTGCGTCGATTACAAGGATTCGACGCCGGAGAAGCTTGTATTTAACCGCATCTGCTCGATGAAGAGCAGTTACAAGCCGGTTTAAGACTTCATACCTGATCGCATCGGAGGCGATATGAAAGAGCAGCTCTACACCATCCCCGTCAATGACGCATTTGACCTCGACTGCGAGTGTCCGGTGTGCGC
>JBGUPV010000171.1:0-5764 GCA_045130455.1 Lachnospiraceae bacterium
AACACCGGCGGAATGGGAACATTTTCACCAAGCCCGTTCTATACCGACGAGATCCACGAGTACTGCGTGAAAAATATCTATGAGCCGACGATGGCGGCGATGGCTGCAGAGGGACGTCCGTTCACGGGCGTTATGTTCTGCGGTCTGATGCTGACGCCTGAGGGTCCGAAGGTCCTCGAGTACAATGCGCGCTTCGGCGATCCGGAGACGCAGGTTGTCCTGCCGCGTATGAACAACGATATCGTCGACGTTTTTGAGGCATGCATCGACGGCAAGCTCGACACCGTGGAACTGTCCTTTGCGGACAACGCGGCGGTCTGCGTCGTTCTGGCGTCCGACGGGTATCCGCAGAAGTACGAGAAGGGCTTCCCGATCAGCGGCCTTGACACCTTCAAGGGCTGCAAAGACAGATTTGTGTTCCATGCGGGCACGAAGTTCGGACCCAATGGGGAAGTGCTCACCAACGGCGGCCGCGTGCTCGGTGTTACGGCACTCGGCGAGAACCTCAAGGAGGCCCGCGCAAGTGCGTACAAGGCGACGGAATCGATTTCCTTTGCGAACAAATACATGCGCCACGATATCGGTAAAGCGATCGACGAGGCATAAGGAGATACTATGAGCAAGATGAAAGTGTTGTGCGCCATTTCGGCGCTTGCGGTTGCCTGCTGTGCGGGCTGCGGAGCAGAAGAGAAGAAGCCTTCGGAAAATGCGGTGACACCGACCGTAACACTGCAGCCTTCGGCGACGCCCGCGCCGGTTGATTCGAATCCGCAGGATTCGATTACTCCGACACCCGAGCCCACCAAGGAAGCGGAGATCTCGGTAACGCCGGTGCCGACCGCGACGGATACACCGACGCCGGAGCCGACCAAGGCGGTCGACGAGAACGGCATGGCATACAAGTGCCCGCCGGAATATCTTAAGAAGCGTGATGACGTGACGTATCCTGCATTCGCGCACGAGACGTATTATTCTGACTACTGCAAGCGGGAGAGAGGCGTCAACGTGATGCTTCCCGCGACTTATTCCCCGGATAAGAAGTATCCGGTCGTGTATCTGCTGCACGGCATTTTCGGCGACGAGAACTCCTTCGCCGGCGACAAGAATCTTCCGGTCCTGATCGGCAACCTGGTCGCGGACGGTCTGACCGAGGAGTTTATCCTCGTGTGCCCGGCGATGTTCGCTGCTTCCGATGAGACTGCGCAGGCTCCCGGCTTTACGGCGGCGCAGATGATCCCGTACGACAATTTTGCGCATGAGCTCACGAAGAGCCTGATCCCTTATATCAACGGCAAATACTCCGTGATCGAGGGCCGCGAGGGAACGTACCTCGCCGGTTTCTCCATGGGCGGCCGCGAGACGCTCTACACGTCCCTCACATACCCGGATGCGTTCCGCAGCATCTGCGCGATCGCGCCCGCACCGGGAATCGTGCCCGGCAAGGACAACTACATGGTTCACGAGGGTTCCCTCACCGAGGATCAGGTCGTGTATCCCGAGGGTTCGGCCCGTCCTGATAAGATCATCATCTGCTGCGGCACGAAAGACAGCGTTGTCGGCAAATTCCCAAAGAGCTATCACGAGCTTTACGAAAAGAACGGCATCGCGCACTACTGGTATGAGATTCCCGGCGCGGATCACGATATGAACGCGCAGTATTCGGGCCTTTACAATTTTCTTCAGCTGATCGGAAAATGATCCCGACCGGCGTGACATCGTATCCCCGGCAAGGATCGGAAGCGTCCCGGCATTCCGGTCCTGCCTGAGCGATAACAAAACACAAGGAGGTATGTTTCTATGGGTAGCATTAAGTAGTATGTCGCGGAATTTGTCGGCACACTGGTACTGGTTGTTCTCGGTTGCGGAACTGCTATGACGGTCGGTTGCGACGCAACGCTCGGCAGTGGGTATATCCTCACGGCGTTCGCGTTCGGTCTTGCCATCGTTGCGCTTGCTTACAGCATCGGGAATATCTCCGGATGTCATGTCAATCCGGCGGTTTCTCTGGCGCTGTGGATCCAGGGCGACCTTTCGCTGAAGGATTTTCTCTGCTATATGTGCTCGCAGGTGCTCGGAGCACTGGCGGGCGCGGGAATTCTCCGTGCGATCTTTTCGCTGGGCGATCTCAAGGACAAGACAGGCGGTCTCGGCACCAACGGCCTTGCAAGCCTGCATGACAGCGCGGCGGCCGGAATCCTCGTTGAGGCTGTGTTGACCTTCGTATTCGTTCTCGCGATCCTCGGTGTAACGTCGAAGAAGGCAAATCACGGTTCCTTCGGCGGTCTTGTCATCGGCCTTACGCTCGTTCTCGTGCATATTCTCGGCATCGGTCTGACCGGAACTTCCGTCAACCCTGCGAGAAGTCTCGGCCCCGCGCTTGTACTGGCGGTGGAGGGTGAGACCGGCGCGATCGCGTGCGTTTGGGTGTTTGTCGTCGGTCCGATGATCGGTGCGATCATCGCCGCGATCCTTTACGGATGGCTCTCCTCGGAGTCGGAAGCACCGAAGAAGGCGGCAGAAGAGTAAAAAACGGCGCATTTTACGCTGCAAAATGAACGATCCGGACCGGCACATCGGCGTGCCGGTCCGTTTTTGTGTCTTTTCGACGGAAAATGATACAAAAAGTACTGCATTTTTCCGGAAAAATACGGCATTTTGCGAGAAAAAACTTGCAATTCTACAGCAGTAGGCTTAAAATGAAAATGGATTATTTTATGCGGTGGAGTATGCCATGAAGCATGTGAGATCGATCGCGATCGCGCTGGTACTCGTACTGGTGCTCTCCCTCGGGACGGGGTTCTTCGGAACGCCGTCTAATCGTGCTGTCGCGGCTGCCGCAACCCGCATCAACGGAAAAGTCACGGCGAACCAGCTGAACATCCGAAGCGGGGCCGGAACGAGCTACAGTAAGCTCGGGACCCTCACTTACGGACATGCTGTCGTCGTGCTCGGACAGAAGAAGTCCTCGGACGGTAAGCTCTGGTATCAGATCGAGACGACGCTGAACGGAAAGAAAGTGACCGGCTACGCCTGGGCAGACTATATCAAGACCGAGAAGACAGTGGCTACGCCTACGCCGACGAAGAAAGCGACACCGACACCGACGAAGAAGGTAACGCCGACTCCGACACCGAAGAAGGCGACGCCTACTCCGACTCCGAAGAAGGCGACGCCTACGCCGACGAAGAAAGTGACACCGACTCCGACGCCGAAGAAGGCAACCCCGACTCCGACTCCGAAGAGTGCCGAGACACAGACCGGCGTTGTCAACGCGATCCGCATGAACGCGCGATCGGGAGCGACGTCCTCGTCCGATATTCTCGGAAAACTGTACACCGGAGACACGGTGACGATCCTGAATTCGAAGAAGGATACCCGCGGAAGTCTCTGGTATCTTGTACGTATGAAGATTGACGGCGTGACGACCGAAGGTTACGTGTACGCGGATTATATCTCGCTGCGCAGCGTTCCGACGATCAAGCCGACAGCAACACCGAAGCCTACGTCTACACCGAAACCGACGGCGACGCCGAAACCTACTGCGACGCCGACTTCGACACCTACGCCGAAACCTACTGCGACACCGACTTCAACGCCGAAACCGACATCGACACCGAAACCCACAGCGACGCCCGTGCCGACGAAATCGGGCGGCACGACGACCGATGCTTCTGTTCGGGAGATCGGCGCGGTCGTTACGGCGACTTCCTTAAACGTCCGTGTCGGTCCCGGAACGGTGTACCCGAAGACCGTGAAGATCACGCAGGGACAGAAACTTACCGTGGTCTCATTTGCGTATGAGGCCGGCGGAAAAGTGTGGTATTGCGTACGTTTTACCCTGAATGATAAGCCGTATTTCGGCTATGTATACGGAGATTACATCCGTCTGGATTACGCGATGCCGCTGACTGAGCAGAACAACTCCGGCGCGATCCGCCTCTCCGCGGAAGCGGTGTCGAGCCAGCTCAAGGGCGTCAAGGCGGATTTTACGCACTCCTACGAATATCCCGGCTATGTGACCGGCAACAGCGTGAACCTGCGCACGGGCGCGGGTACCTCCAACGAGGCGATCACCAAGCTCAACTACGGCCAGCCTGTGCTGATCTGCGGTCAGGCGAAGGTCGGAGAGACCTTCTGGTATCACATTGTCGCTCCGGTGAATGGCAAGACCGTGAGCGGTTACATGTCAAGCACGTATGTGCGCGCGGTCACGACGGAAAAGGGCATCTGGGCGGTATCCAACACGGCGAGCGTCAATGTTCGCTCCGCGGCGTCCGCATCTTCTGCGGTCGTTCAAGCCAACGGTGCGTCCAAGCAGCTTGCTAAGGGCGAGGGCGCGTACATCATCGGCGAGGAGATGAACGACAGCGTAAAATGGATGAAGGTTGTCTTCCAAAGCGGAAAGACGACGGGCATCGGTTACGTTCGCGCGGATTTCCTAGGTTTCGCGTCGAAGGATTACAAGGCACCCTTCGATCCGAGCCAGGAGGATAAGGCATTTGCCGAAAAGATGCGCTCAAGGGGCTTCCCCGAGAGCTATATCCCGTATCTGGTCGAGCTTCACAAGGAGCATCCGCTCTGGGATTTCAAGGTTTACAAGACGAGCATGGATTGGAGCGCCGCGATCAAGGGCGAGAACACGCTCGGCAACAACCTGATCGAGTCCAACCGCGGGCGCGACTGGCTGTCCTACGCGGACGGTTCGTACAACTACGCGAAAGACACGTTCCGATCCTTCGACGGAAGTTACTGGATGATGATCAACGAGGCCGGCCTCTCGTATTTCATGGACCCGAGAAACTGGCTTGACGATACGAACATTTTCATGTTTGAGGACCTGACCTACGATCCGAAGACGCAGACCGTCGAAGGTGTGGAGAGTATCCTCGCCGGCACCTGCATGTACAAGACATCGTTCACGTACACGGATGAGGCGGGAGAGAAGAAGACGATAACTTACGCGCAGGCATTTATCGACGCCGCGAAGTATTCCGGCGTCAGTCCGTACCATCTGGCGTCGCGGGCGAAGCAGGAAGTGACGTCCGGCGGAAAATTTTCCAAGAGTGCCACCGGAACCGTACAGGGCTTCGAGGGTTATTATAACTTCTACAACATCGGTGCGTACAATTCGACGGCCGAGCTCGGCGCGATCAAGAACGGTCTGAAGTATGCAAAATACGGTTCCACCAATGCGGAACTCAACAAGCGCGCGCTGATCCCGTGGAACAATCAGTATGACGCGATCCTCGGCGGCGCCTACTACATCGGAAGCACGTACATCAACCGCGGACAGGACACGATCTATCTGCAGAAGTACAACGTTTCGAAGACAGCGACTTACAGTCATCAGTACATGTCCAACGCGCAGGCTCCGAGGTCGGAGGCGGCCAAGGTGGCAAAGGCGTACGCCGATATGGGCAACACGGACATGGCACTGACGTTCTCTATCCCGGTATACAGCAACATGCCGGAGGCGGTATGCATGGCACCGAGCGGTGTGAAGAACCCGAACGCATACCTTTCGACGCTGTCGGTGAAGACGGCGGACGGAACAAAGGCTTCGCTGCAGTTTGACAAAGACAGGTTTGAGTACACGGTGAAGGTTTCCGCGGACACGAAGTCGGTGACGGTGGGCGCCAAGGCGGTGGCTTCCGGCGCGAGTGTCAAGGGGACCGGCACGGTGAAACTGACCGAAGCGAAGACGGAGATCACCGTCAGTGTGACGGCGGAGAACGGTGCGATCATGAACTATACGATCAAGGTC
>JBGUPV010000172.1:0-3286 GCA_045130455.1 Lachnospiraceae bacterium
CCGAAATCGAAATACAGCTTGAGAAGGCCGTTGTCGGCTTTTCCTTCCGCGATGCGCGCAAGTCTTTCGTCCGTCGGGAGTTCTGCAAGTTCCGGATCCTCCGGAAGGTTCAGCACGGTGGCGCAGAACTGTCTGCGGTAACTCTCTTCGTGAAGGTCCAAAAGCTTTCGATACGGTGATTCCGCATAATTTAAGGTCGAGCGGACATAGGCAACCGGATCCTTCTCGCGGAATGTTGTTGCCGCCGTGAACAGAATGCAAACCTCGGTGACGGACTTGCAGAAAATGTGACGTCCGAGGATGGTCGTCTCTCCGCCTTCGGCATACGCGGTCATTCCCGCGCAGAACGAGTAGTCATCTCCCACCATGTGCCCCATCGCGTAGATGATGCGGCCGTCATGGAAACCGCCGTCGTAGAAACTCATGCGGTCGAAGTCGACGGAAAGGTCGAAGGGCGCAGCATTTTCCGAAGCGACGCGCACGACGATCGTGTTGGATCCGACATCGGCAAATGCGTCCTCATGAAGGACGATGTCGCCGAAATCCCTGCTGCAGGAATAGACGGCGCGGTCGACGGATAGCTCGCGACGGTAATTCTCGCAGGCATTGGTCCTTCCGTCGTAATGGATCGTGAGATTCCCAAGAGGCGCGTAAGTCCGGCAGCTTGTCGGCACGCCGGAAAATGCACCGAGCATGAGGTGTTCCGCATCCGAGATCTTCCCGTTCAGGATGAGCTCACGGACCGTTGCAAGATTCTCATACGCGTCCGGGTTGATCCGGTTCACCGGCCCGCCGTACCAGAGGCTGTCCTCGTTGAGCGCCAGGCGGGTCTGCGTGTGATCCCCGAGGATCATCGCACCGAGCTTGCCGTTGCCGATCGGGAGCCCCTTGTTCCAATCGTAGCCGGCGAAGGTTTTATACCACAAACGTCCCATAAGTAAACTCCGAATTGTTCTTTACAGATCCTGTGTATGGAACCAGAACGAGAAATCCATGTCGCTGTCGTCGCAGCGGTAAATGGGTTCAAGCTCGGGTCCGCAGCTGTTCGAGCCGATGCCGGACATGTAACCGTCCACGTTGACGATCGTCATGCCGCTCTTCTCAAGCTCATAATTGTGCTTTTTCTTCTCCAGTTCCTCTCTCGTGTAATGCGATGCGTTGATTGAGAACTCGTTGTCCGAGAGAAGTGTCATGCGCACGTTCGCGCATCCGATGGACGCGTAATGCGTGCCGTAGTGCGAGGAATTTTCCTGCGGACGGATGTAATCCTCGTGGTTGCCCGTGACGGTCGTGTGATGCCAGTCAACGAACGTGCCGAGATGCTTGTCGATGTAGCTCTCGTAAGGGCCGTAACCGTAGTAATCGAAATCCTCGAAATCTTCGGTCAGGAAGAACCGCAGACCGATTCTCGGAAGGTACGGCGATGTATCGGACTTGTGAGAGCGCATACGGATGTTCCACTCGCCGTTCGGGCAGAACATATACTCGTACTGGACCGTGAGGAACGGCTTTCTTGAAGCACCGCCGTAGGTGACGTCGGCCTTGAAGATCAGCTCGGTACCGCCCTCAATGACGCGGATGGAAGCAACCCGCGCGATCGGCGCGTCATACCCCCACTCTTTCCATGCCTTTTTGATCCAGATATCATTGTCGATCGGTGCACGGTAGAAATCAGGCTCCGCAGGCTTGGCCAGCAGCTCCTTCTCGCCGCGGCGGATCGATGTGAGCATCGCGTCCTTCTTGCGGAGAACGAAATCAACATCCTTCGCGTGGACGACAAATGCATTCGGCTCATCTTCAAACCGCAGGAGTTTTCTTCCGCCTGCCAGCTGCTCGGGCATGAATCTCCTCGAGGAACTGTAGACGCAGAGCTGGTCGAAGCAGATTTCCGTTCCCTTCTCCCAATACGGCATGGTTTCTTTTGCCGTCACGTAGAAGCGGATGCGGACATCCTTGCTTACGGAGTTGATCGCGTGCGGGATCACCAACTTGGTCGTCGAACCTGCGGGAAGCTTGATCGAAAGCTTGCCCTCCTCAATGGTAGTACCGTTGTCCTTGAGCTCATAGGAGACATCAAACAGGTCTTCAATGGAGGCAAATGCCAGACGGTTCGTGAGCAGGTACTCTCCCGTCTCGGAACCGAGCTCCGCGACAAGCGGACGATAGCACTGACGCAGCTCCATGAGTCCTGTGTGCGGCGTGCGGTCCGGATACGTTAGACCGTCGACACAGAAGTTGCCGTCGTTCGGGTGATCACCGAAGTCGCCGCCGTAGCCGTATTTTACGGTGCCGTCCTCGGTCGTTCCGGTTTGGATCGCGTGATCGCACCACTCCCATACGCAGCCGCCCATGAAGCGCGCGTCCGATTCGATCATGCGCCAGTAATCGGCAAGATCGCCGTTGCTGTTGCCCATCGAGTGGCTGTATTCGCACATGAAGTAAGGACGTTTGTCCTTGCCCTCGGAAATGTAGCGGTAGAGGTCGGATACCTTCGGATACATGACGGAAACGATGTCAAACTCCTCATCCGAAGTGCCGTCCAGTGTGTGTGCAACCGCCTCAAAATGAAGCGGCCGGGAAACATCGACTGCCTTGATCATCTTGGCGGTATCATTAAGGATCTTGCCGAAGCCTGCCTCGTTGCCCATGGACCAGATGATGACGCAGGGACGGTTGATGTCGCGGCGGATCATTTTCATCTCGCGGTCGAGGATCGCGTCGGCAAAGATCGGGTTGTCGGTGGTGATGGAAACCTGTCTGTGGTCCCAGGCCTCGCCGTACACCTGTCCTGCGCGTTCGCTGCCGTGAGATTCCAGGTCTGCCTCTTCAATCACGTAAAATCCGTAGCGGTCGCAAAGCTTGTAGAACTCCGGAGCGTTCGGATAGTGTGATGTGCGGATGCAGTTGATGCTGCAGCGCTTCATCAGGAAGAGGTCTCTCTTCATATCCTCGATCGTCACAACGGAGCCGGTGACAGGATTACTGTCATGGCGGTTAACTCCGCGCAGTTTGACGGGCTTGCGGTTCACGGTGAACACGCCGTCCGTGATCGCAACTTCCCGGATGCCGAGGAGTTCGCCGATCTTCTCGTCTCCTGCCGTGATCTCCGCCTTGTACAGATACGGAACCTCGGCGTTCCAAAGCTTCGGATCGTCGATCACAAGGTCGATGTAGCCGTCCTCGTCCGACTCGCCCTTCGTGATCTCCTCGTCCTCCGCGTCACGGATGACGACGGAAGTCTTGCAGCCGACGGTCTCAATATGGACGGACGCCTTCGAGAGGTCCG
>JBGUPV010000173.1:0-2897 GCA_045130455.1 Lachnospiraceae bacterium
CTTCACTGCCCGCGGCATCGCCAGCAGTATCTTCTTGCCCGCCGCACCGTAGTCTTTCTCCGCACGGACAATCTGCAGGCATGACGGATAATCGCCCTCCATGTCGATCAGAAGGTCCGTCACGCAGCTGCTGCGCATCGCGGCCTCCGTCTGCTCGGGCGTCATTACGCTGACCGCGCAACGCGGCCCGGCGTTGCCGCTTCCGTCGTCTGCCGCGGTCTCCGGCTTCGTTTCCGGAATTTCCGTCTCCGGCATTTTCCGAAGATCTTTTGTATCGGAGATCGTCCGGTTCCCGTCATGAGCCTCGGGATCGTTCTCCCCTGGCACGTCCAGATGACGGAATCCTCTTGTGAGTACCGCTTCCTCATAAGCCGCGAGTGCTTCCCTGCGAAGCTCATTGATCGCGGAGACCGGTACGAACAGCCCGTCTTTCACTTCCGCGGACAGCGATGTCCAGGTGTACCCGGAGCCGCCGGTCTTGCGAAGTTTTTCCGTGAACTGCTCCGGTCGCATCGGGTTCTGTCTGGCCGCCTCAGGGATCGCTCCCGTCACGGTCACACAGGCTCTCTCCTGCTCATCCGTCACCGTCAGCCGCATCGGTTCGCCCGGTGCCGCGTAAAATGTGCCGCACACCGGGATTGCTTCCCGGTTTTTCAAAAATGTCTCGCGAATGTCCGCCAGGAGCGCCTCCTGCTTCATTCGGAACACGCTCAGCCGATGCGGGATCTTTCCGGCGGAACCGTCTCTCCGCAGCATTACCGGCTTGTCCGAATCCCAGCGGTTCATATCCTTCGGCGTCGTGATCTCGCCGTACACGATACCCTCGTCCGAACGGAATTCCAGTACTTCCTCCGGGCCGATCTCCTCCGTCAGCTGCATCTTTGCCGAAGGGCGGTCGCCACCCGTCACCGTCGCACGCCCTACGCGCACGCCCGTGTGGTTCGGCCGGTCCGCGCAGATCATTCCGCTCCCTTTTGTGTCAAATGCGTATCCGCCGCAGAAACCGCCGCGGTTGTAAAGCTCCGCCAAGAGCCGAACATCCTGCGCCATCGCCTCGTCATGTTCCGTAAGGTACTGCCGGTACCCTGCGGACCCGAGTTCCAGATAGCGGTCCAGCCATCTGCGGTAAATCCCGGTCACACCGGCCGCGTATTCGGGCCGCTTCATCCTGCCCTCGATCTTCAGCGAATCGATGCCCGTATCGAGCAGTTCGTGAAGCCACGGAAGAAGGCACTGGTCCTTCGGGCTTAAGATGTAGCCCTCCGCCGTCCGGGACCTGCCTCTTCGTCCGTCCTCCTCAAAGCGGTACATCTTGCGGCACGGCTGGGCGCATCGCCCGCGGTTGCCGCTCCGTCCGCCCGCGATCGACGAAAGAAGGCACTGTCCCGAATAACAATAACAAAGTGCTCCGTGGACAAATATCTCGATCTCCCGGTCGGTATCCCTGCGAAGCTGTGCGATCTCCCCGATCGACAGTTCACGCGCCGGAACGATCCGGTTGACCTGCGATGGCAGCAGTTCCGTTGCGCTGCCGTTCAATATCGTCATTTGCGTGCTTGCATGGATCGGCAGATCCGGAAATGTCTCCGTGATCCGCTGCATCACGCCGAAATCCTGCACGATCACCGCGTCGAGGCCTTCCTCGTACATCGGCCGCAGGTAGTCCGTCAGTTCCGAAAGCTCCGCTTCCTTGAGGAGCGTGTTGACTGTGAGGTACACTTTCACTCCGCGAAGATGTGCGTGATCGATGCCTCGGAGCAACAGCTCCGTGTCGGGGTTGTCCGCGTACGCGCGCGCACCGAACCTCTGCCCGCCGATGTAGACCGCGTCGCATCCGGCCTCCGTGACCGCGCACAGCGCCTCGTAGGAACCTGCCGGGGCAAGCAATTCAATTGTTCTGTTCTCAAAATCCATCGTATCCGGTATTCCGATCCGCGCGTTCCCCGGGAACACGCTCATTTTCCGAAGTATGCCGGTCAGAAAGAGCGGATATCTTCATATCCGCTCGATTTCGGCACACGCCGTCAGTTCTTATGTTTGCGATAATTGGACAGTTCCGTCTCAAGGCGCACGATCTTCTTCTGATCCTCGACCTGCGCGGCCTTCATCTGCTCGATCTTTTCCTCGAGCTCCTTGACGCGGTTGCGATCGGCAAGCATGTCGTGCTTCAGATTGAAGATGTCCGTGTCGCGCTGCTCGACGTCGGTCTGCTTGTCCGCGAGCTGCTGGCGGCACTTCAGATAATCATCGGCAACGTTGATCAGCACAAGCGCCTGCCGCATATCAAGGTCCATGTTCTTGTAGCCCTTGACTTCCTTGACGGAGGCGTATTTGCTGTTCAGGTACGTCGCGATCCGCTGGAGGTACTCTTCCTCCTCGATCCCGACGATGTTGTATCTCTTACCGTTGATGATAACCTCTGCTTCCGTTCGCTTCTGCATCTTCGTCTCCTCCTATTTCTCAGGCATCGGCACGCCCATGTGATCATAGGCTTCCTTCGTCACCATACGCCCACGCGGCGTCCGCACGATCAGGCCGGTCTGCACAAGATACGGCTCGTACACTTCCTCGACCGTCTCCTGGTCCTCGCCTACCGTGGTGGCGACCGCTGCGGTTCCCACCGGACCGCCGCCGAATTTTGTGATCATCGTCATCAGGATCGCGCGATCGATCTGGTCAAGGCCCAGCCGGTCGACCTCGAGCATATCGAGTGCCTGCGCCGCAACGTTCCTCACGATCGCACCGTCCGCTTTGATCTGCGCGTAATCCCTTACACGCTTAAGCAGGCGGTTCGCCAGTCTCGGCGTCCCCCGGGCACGTCTCGCGATCTCTTCCGCACCGCCCTCGTCGATCTCAACGCCCAGCACTCTCGCAGAGTGCCGCACGATCAGCGCAAG
>JBGUPV010000174.1:0-3574 GCA_045130455.1 Lachnospiraceae bacterium
GACTTCGTGCTTGCCTTCGCAATACCGGACATGCCCTCATTTTTCGAATAAATTCCGAGCTTTTCGTTGCGTTCCGCGATCTTCGCCTCGTTCTGGGCTACGATGTCGGAAATGTCGTATTTCTCGAGATACTTGTTGATCGCTACCTGCTGCGCGATGGTCACGCCGCTGTTCACAACCCAGTAGATGCCGACACCGATCGGCATGAAGATACAGAAGACGCCGGACATTACCGGAAGGATCGTGTTCATCATTCCGAGTCCGGGAACCGCATCGGGCTCGCCGTCCTTCTTCTTCGTCTGTGCCGTGCTGATCTTGCCGGAGATATACTGGAGCAAAAATGCCAGGATCGGCAGGATCACGAGCGGGAATTTTATGCCGGGCGCATCGAGAATGCTGTATTTGAATAAGCTGTTGACCTTCAGGATCTTGTCGATGTTCTCGCTCTGTCCGTTGATCGTATCGGACTTCACGTTGCTCATCGAATCCTTGAACGCCTGCGAAGAAGCAAGGCGGTTCCATTCCTCGACATCCTCGCCGTCAAGCTGTGCGCCGTTCCGGAAATCCTCCCAGTCCGCCGTCTTGAACGCGGAGAAGATATCGATCAGGTCGATATTCTTGAAATTCACTTCCGTGGTCTTATTCTCACGGAGCGAAACGCCCTTGGCATTATAGAACTGATAAATTGCTTTTGTAATGCTTTCATCGCTGAAAGACGTGTCACGCTCATCCAGCGTTGTGATCTCCTGTGCAACGCTCTCGTACATCGCCTTGATGTCGGTCACGTATGCGGGAACCGCGTAGATCACGCGATACAACGCGAAAATGATCGGGAACATGATGAGAAGCGGCAGACATCCGCCGAACGGGCTGGAGCCGTATTTGCGGTAAATGTCCTGCTGTTCCTCGGTATACCGCTGCATGGCAGCCCGGTCGGACCGGTCGATGCCGCGATATTTCTCCTGAAGTGCCTTGATCTCCGGACTCATCATCGAGGAAACCTTGGCAAACTTCTGTTGTTTGATCGTGAGAGGAAGCATGAGCATCTTCACAACGATCGTAAAGAGTACAATGCAAAGTGCTATGTTCGGTATGCCGATTGCATTCACCAACAGATAAATTGCATTGAGGATCTTTCCCATGATCCAGGCAAACGGCTTTAAGATACCGCTGACCTGAGTCAGAAAAATCAAATTCATGTAAGGTCCTCCTTCGTTACGGCACCGGGTCGTAGCCTCCCTTGTGGAACGGGTGGCATCTCAGGATACGGCGGATCGCCAGGTATCCTCCCTTAAGGGCACCGTACTTTTCGATTGCTTCCATTGCATACTGGGAACATGTCGGCGTGTAGATACAACAGGGCATCTTCTTGAGCCCCGACAAATGCTTTCGGTAAAATCCGATCGCTTTTAACATCAGATATTTCATACGACAATCCCATGCAGTCCCGCGACATGCAGAACTGCCTCCGTAATCTCAGCCTGCGTCTTTCCGACGCATGTTCTCTTTGCAATGACGATGACGTCCAACCCGATGTTGAACCGTGCACCGTTGAGCCGCAAGCTTTCCTTGATCAGCCGCTTGACCCTGTGACGGACCACGCTGTTGCCGAGTTTCTTGCTCGCGACGATTCCTATTCGGTTGTAAGTAAGACCATTAGCGCTCACGTACATCACGAGCGTATGGTTCGCCTTGGAGTTCCTGCGCTCGTAAACGGACTGGAACTCCCTTCCTTTTCGCAATGATCGTATCATATTCCCGTAACCTTTGTTCCGATAAAGAGAAAGGTCACATAACATGCGACCTATGCAGAGATAGTGTGTCTTCCCTTGGCACGTCTTGCAGAAAGAACTTTTCTGCCGTTAGCCGTCAGCATTCTCTTGCGGAAACCATGAACTCTTGCATGGCTCTTCTTCTTTGGCTGATATGTCATCTTCATAACCGGAAATCCTCCTTTTACCGATATTTGCCCATTTTTGAGCATACTGCGTGAGTTATTATAGTGATTTTCCCATTCGGAGTCAAGAACTATTTTCTGAAGATACGCAGTAAATAAGCGGCTTTCGGGCCTCATTTTCCGCGAAAAAGAACACTTCCGTTATTTTGTTTCTTCCTTATTATATTCACACATTTTTTCTTGCCTATCTGAGGGTTTTATAGTATAATAAATCTTGCGTATTTTGGCTTTATTTTTCACAAGACCTACAATATCTTGTATCACGTCGGAAAATGCCGAAATAAGGCTTCAGGAGGTTTACAGCATGTATTCAAAACAGGTTCTGGAAGACAATTGGGCGCAGATTTTGGAGCGCACCAGGATCGATTACAATATTACCAATGTTTCGTTCAACACCTGGCTCGAGCCGCTCACCGTCTACGACATTGAGGACAACATCCTCATGATCGTTGCCGAAGAGCCGATCAATTCCAACACGCTCTCGTTCGTCCAGAGCAAATACGGCCAGTTTCTCCGCACCTCGATCATCGAGATCCTCGGATCCGATTACGAGTTTGAACTCAAGTTCATCCTCCGCTCGCAGGTGCAGCGGATTGATGAGGAGCGCAAGAAGCAGACCAAGCCGGACACCAATCTCGCGAACGGTACGCAGTTGAACAAATACACATTTGACAACTTCATCGTCGGCGACAACAACAGTCTCGCGCATGCCGCTTCGCTCGCGGTTGCCGAGCAGCCCGGAGAGGTGTACAACCCTCTCTTCATCTACGGCGGCTCCGGACTTGGCAAAACGCATCTGATGTACGCCATCGCAAACTACATCCTGCAAAATGATCCGCGCAAGAAGGTTCTCTATGTCACCAGTGAGACTTTCACGAATGACCTGATCACCTCGATCCGCGCCGGCGGTCTTTCCGCCTCGGAGGCATTTCGCGAAAAATACCGCACGAACGACATTCTCCTGATCGACGACATTCAGTTCATCGAAGGCAAGGAGTCCACACAGGAGGAGTTCTTCCACACATTTAACGTCATGAAGGATTCCGGCCGTCAGGTCGTCATCTCCTCGGATAAAAACCCGAAGGATCTGAAAATCCTCGATGAGCGTCTCCGTTCCCGCTTCGAATGGGGCCTCACCGTCGATGTTCAGCCTCCGTCGTATGAGACGAGAGTCGCGATCCTCCGCGAGAAGAACAAGGTCAATCCGATCCCGATCTACGACGACGTGATCGATTTCATCGCGAAGAACATCAACTCGAACATCCGTGTTCTGGAAGGTGCTCTCACGCAGGTCGTCTCCATGAGCCGACTGCAGCGCAAGCCTATCACCCTCGAGCTTGCAAGGGAAGCTCTCAAGGACGTGATCTCTCCCAACGAAAAGAAGACGGTCACTCCGGAGTTCATCCTGAATGTCATCGCCGATCATTATGAGATTACAACCGACCAGATCCGCTCCAAGATGAAGAGCAGAAACATCGCATATCCTCGTCAGATCGCGATGTATCTGTGCAGAGAGCTCACATCGCTCTCCTTCGACGAGATTGGAACTCTGATCGGCGGAAGGGACCACTCCACGGTTCATTACGCATACAATAAAGTGCTCGAGGACATCAAAAA
>JBGUPV010000175.1:0-2394 GCA_045130455.1 Lachnospiraceae bacterium
ATCCTTGGCACCGCAGTAGCCCATACCGGAGCGAAGACCGCCGAGCAACTGGAACACCGTGTCCTCCACGAGTCCCTTGTAAGCCACACGACCCTCGACACCCTCGGGAACAAGCTTCTTCGCGTCGGACTGGAAATAACGGTCTTTGCTGCCGTTCTCCATAGCCGAGATGGAACCCATGCCGCGGTAAACTTTGTATTTTCTTCCCTGATAAAGTTCGTACTCTCCGGGACTCTCCTCGCAGCCTGCGAAGATGGAACCCATCATGCAGACGCTTGCGCCTGCGGCCAAAGCCTTGGTGATGTCACCGGAGTATTTGATACCGCCGTCGGCGATGATCGGAATATCGTACTTCTTCGCTGCCTCGTACGCACTCATGATCGCCGTGATCTGCGGAACACCGATACCTGCAACGACGCGGGTGGTACAGATGGAACCGGGACCGATACCGACCTTGACACAGTCAACACCGGCCTTGATGAGCGCCTCGGTAGCCTCTGCGGTAGCAACGTTGCCGGCGATGATCTGCAGCGACGGATAAGCGTCACGCACCATCTTGACAACCTTCAGAACATTGGCCGAATGGCCGTGTGCGGTATCGATGACAATCGCATCGACCTTCGCCTTCACAAGTGCATCCACGCGCTCGAGGATGTTGGCGGTAACACCGACGCCTGCCGCGCACAGCAGACGACCCATCGAGTCCTTGGCCGCCAGCGGATACTTGATCGCTTTCTCAATATCTTTGATCGTGATGAGACCCTTGAGGTTTCCGTCCTTGTCAACGATCGGAAGCTTCTCCTTGCGTGCTTTCGCAAGGATCATCTTCGCCTCGTCGAGAGTAACGCCCTCGGGAGCCGTGATCAAACCTTCACTCGTCATCGACTCGCTGATCTTCTTCGTAAAATCCGTCTCGAACTTCAGATCGCGGTTTGTGATAATACCGACAAGGCGTCTGCCCTCGGTGATCGGAACGCCGCTGATGCGGTATTTGCCCATCAGGTCATTGGCGTCCTGCAGTGTATGATTGGGGGAAAGATAGAACGGATCGCTGATAACGCCGTTCTCGGAACGTTTTACCTTGTCGACTTCGTCGGCCTGCGCCTCGATCGACATGTTCTTGTGGATGACTCCGATACCTCCCTGTCTGGCCATCGCGATTGCCATGCGATGCTCCGTTACGGTGTCCATGCCCGCGCTCATAAGCGGAATGTTCAACTTGATCGCGTGCGTAAGCTCCGTACCGAGTTCCACCTGATTCGGAATAACCTCCGAATACGAGGGTACCAACAGTACGTCATCAAATGTGATGCCGTCTCCGATGATAGTAGCCATAGTCAACCTCCTTTTATGTTAATTATTTTCTCTCGAAAATGAGCCCCTGGGCAGATGCCGATCAGATGTCCGAGAACTTGCGGGGCGCCTTCTTCTTGATCCGGCTCAGCATATTGTCGTCCGGCTCAAAACGAATGATCTCGGTATCGGTCTTGCCTTTGTTGACAAACACGTACACTCTCGCGTCCGGCGAAAGCGACGTAAAATCATAAGGCTTCTTCTGCTCCATCTGGTGGCGATAGCCATCCAGCGCGTGCGACTTCTCCGGAGCGACCATGACCGCTGTATCCAGGTCGACACGCATCACATGCTTGCGCGAACTTCCGCTGTAGATCTTGTCAAAATCGATCTGTCCGTCAACGAACACGTACTCGTACGTGACATTGAACCGGGGCCACAACACGGACCACGCGATATACCATCCCGCCGCGACTGCCGCCAGAACAAGCGGATGAAGGAAATATCCGATGATCACGGCAAGCGTTCCCGCGAGCACGAACAACACCTTGAGGATCAGATCCTTCGGTGTCGAAAGCTTCTTAACGACACATTCCGAATAATTATCTTCGGCACGCATAGGTACTCCCCCTTAACAAAACTATTTCTTCGGCTTCTCCTCGACGGAGACACCGTTCGTCTTCACGATCGCTCGGATCAGGGCGTCCTTGGAATTCTTCCACGGCGCATCCGCGTTGCGGTAATCAAACTTGTCAGTGAACCACTCGAGGTCGTCGCGGACACGCTTGTAGTTCTCCAGCATAATGCGGTTGGTGCAGTTGTCAAACTCCTCGAGCATCGCTTTCCCGAGGTGCGACGGCGCCATTTTCCGAAGCTCCGCCAAATGCTTCATGCACAGACCCTTGGACTTGGCGTATTTGTCGCGAAATGCCTGATCGGTATTGTAGAGATACAGGATCGTCACAAGGTAGCGCTCGTACGAATGCTTCATGCGGTCGCACACATAGCAACTGTCCCGCTGCTTATCCAGGTAGTCGCACAGCGCATCGCTCTCGCTCTTGGAAAACCAGCCCGAAGCGCCGCGTTTTTTGTGCATCAGCG
>JBGUPV010000176.1:0-3015 GCA_045130455.1 Lachnospiraceae bacterium
AGTCGGAGTTGCGCTTCCGGGCGGCCTGATCGCCAATCCCGCGTACAGCGACGAGGTTCTCGCGAACTTCAGCAGTATGACGTTTGAAAATGAGTGCAAGCCCGATGCTCTTCTGGATCTTACGGCCTGCCGTTCCGGTCTGCCGGAAACGTACACGGAACCGAAGTTAAGATTCAACTCGATCGATTCCGGTCTTAAGTACGCGCAGATGAACGGGCTTTCGGTGCGGTTCCACACGCTTCTCTGGCATGAGCAGACGCCGAAGAGCTTCTTTACCGAGGACTATACGCAGAACGGCAAGCTAGTGAGCCGCGAGGTCATGCTGCAGCGCATGGAGAGTTACATCCGTCAGGTGATGGAGTATCTGGATGCGAATTATCCCGGGCTTGTGTACTGCTATGACGTTGTCAATGAGGCCATCGATCCCGGCCAGGGCGATCCCGACGGAATGCGCGTTCAGAGCATGTGGTATCAGGTCGTGGGACCGGATTTCATGAACTACGCGTTCGAGTATGCGCGCAAGTACGCGCCGAAGGGCGTTGACCTTTACTACAACGATTACAATTGCTATTCCAAAAAGTCGCAGATCATCAAGATCCTGACGCCAATCCTTCAGGCGGGCAATATCGACGGTATCGGTATGCAGAGCCACCTCAACACGCACTCGAGCATTGCGCGCGAAGTGAGGGGAACGGCGGAGGAGTTCACGAAGGCCGGTTTCAAGGTTCAGCTCACGGAGCTTGACATCGGAACCACCGACACCGCCAACGGCGAACTCGCGCAGGCCATGAAGTATAAGGTGCTCTTCAAGGAGATGCGCGATGCCAAGCAGAAGGGTACGGTCAACATCGACTGTATCACGATCTGGGGACTTCACGACGGTGTGTCCTGGAGACGGGATGAGTATCCGCTCATTTACCGGCTGAAGGGCGTGAAGCTGGAGAAGAAGAAAGCATGGTACGGAATCCTTCAGGATCCTGAGATTCCGGCCATGGATCTATAAATCACTACGGGAATCCGGAGGAATCATCACATGCATAATTACAGCGTCAACGAACTGCGCGAAATGTATCTCTCATTTTTCGAAAGCAAGGGACATCTTCGCATGAAGAGTTTTTCCCTTGTTCCGCAGAACGACAAGAGCCTTCTGCTGATCAACGCGGGCATGGCCCCGCTGAAGCCTTATTTCACGGGACAGGAGATTCCGCCCCGCCGCCGTGTGACGACGTGCCAGAAGTGCGTTCGTACCGGTGATATCGAGAATGTCGGCAAGACGGCGAGACACTGTACTTTCTTCGAGATGCTCGGAAACTTCTCCTTCGGAGATTATTTCAAGCATGAGGCGATCGCCTGGAGCTGGGAGTTCCTGACGAAGGTCGTAGGCCTTGAGGAGGATCGCCTGTATCCTTCGATCTACCTTGACGATGACGAGGCGTTCGACATCTGGAACAAGGAGGTCGGCGTCGCTGCGGACCGCATTTTCCGCTTCGGCAAGGAGGACAACTTCTGGGAGCACGGCGCAGGTCCCTGCGGCCCCTGCTCGGAGATCTACTATGACCGCGGCGTGCGCTACGGCTGCGGAAAGCCCGACTGCAAGGTCGGCTGCGACTGCGACCGTTTCGTCGAGGTGTGGAACAACGTGTTCACGCAGTTCAACGGCGACGGCAAGGGCGGCTATGTTGAACTGGAAAATAAGAACATCGACACCGGTATGGGACTCGAGCGTCTGGCCATGGTCTGCCAGGACGTTGACTCCGTGTTCGATATCGACACGATGAAGGCGCTTCGCGACAAGGTTTGCGAGATCGCGGGCGTTACGTATGAGACCGATCCGAAGAAGGATGTTTCCATCCGTCTGATCACCGACCACATCCGTTCCGTTACGTTCATGACGAGCGACGGTATCATCCCTTCGAACGAGGGCCGCGGCTACGTGCTCCGAAGACTGCTTCGCCGCGCGGCACGCCACGGACGTCTCCTCGGCATTCAGGGAGCATTTCTTGCGAAGCTCTGCGAGACGGTCATCCGCGATGCCAAGGGCGGCTATCCGGAGCTCGAGGAAAAGAAAGAGTATATCTTCAGCATCCTCAACAATGAGGAGGAGAAGTTCAATAAGACGATCGACCAGGGTCTTGAGATCCTCGCAGGCATGGAGCAGGCGACGGTCGAGGCGGGCCGCAGCGTCCTTTCGGGCGACGACGCGTTTAAACTTTACGATACCTTCGGATTCCCGCTGGATCTCACCGAGGAGATCGTTGCGGAGCGCGGTCTGAGCGTCGATATCGACGGCTACCGTGCGGCGATGGAGGCACAGCGCACACTCGCGCGCAACTCCCGCAAGAAGACCAACTACATGGGCGCTGACGCCACTGTTTACGATCAGCTTGATCCTGCGATCACTTCGGAGTTCGTCGGATACGACCGCGAGACGGTCGACGGCAGGATCCTGGCGATGACCAGGGAGGCGGAGGACGGCGGTTCCGTCGTCGATGCGCTTGCCGAGGGCGAGAGCGGCGCGATCATCACGGACCGCACGGTGCTTTACGCGACCATGGGCGGTCAGCAGGGTGACACCGGCCGGATCTACGTCGAGGAAGAGGGCGAGACCACCGCGGAGTTTGAGGTGGCCGAGACGATCAAACTGAAGGGCGGAAAGATCGCTCACGTCGGTACGGTTGTCGGAGGTTCCTTCCGTCTCGGTGACACCGTGACGCTTGCCTACGACCGCGCGGAGCGCGCGGCGACCGCAAAGAACCATTCCGCGACGCACCTTCTGCAGAAGGCACTCCGCACCGTGCTCGGCAGCCATGTCGAGCAGGCCGGTTCCTTCGTGAATGCGGATCGCCTTCGCTTTGACTTCACTCATTTTTCGGCGATGACGAAGGAAGAACTTGCCAAGGTCGAGGAGCTTGTGAACGCAGCGATCGAGGCGGACTATCCGGTTGTGACGAAGATCATGTCCATCGACGAGGCGCGCAAGACCGGCGCGATGGCTTTGTTCGGCGAAAAATACGG
>JBGUPV010000177.1:0-3391 GCA_045130455.1 Lachnospiraceae bacterium
ACTTTAAGAATTTGCGCCGCACGGGAACATTGTAGAACAGGTCTCTCACGAGCAAAGTGGTGCCCTGCGGGCATCCGGCGTCCTCGGAGGTGATCTCCTCTCCTCCTTCGATCACATAGCGTGTGCCGAGATAGTCCTCGGTGTTGTATGTGAGCAGTTCCACCTTGGCTACGGCCGCGATACTCGAGAGAGCTTCACCGCGGAAACCGAGGCTTCGGATGTGGAACAGATCGTCGCCGGTCGAGATCTTGCTCGTGGCATGCCTTAAAAATGCGGTCGGGATATCATCGCGCGTAAAGCCGCAGCCGTTGTCCGTGACACGGATCAGATCGATACCGCCCTGCTGCGTCTCGATCGTCAGCTTGTCGGCGCCGGAATCTACGGCGTTCTCAACAAGCTCTTTGACGACGGATGCCGGCCGTTCGATGACCTCGCCGGCGGCAATCCGGTTGATCGTATCCCTGTCTAAGACATGAATGATTCCCATGTGCATTCTCCCCGCTTATTTGTTCTGCAAAAACTGCTCGAATTCCGTTGCGTTCATCAGGATCTTCCTCGGCTTGGTTCCCTCCTCGGGTCCCACGACGCCGGCTTCCGCCAGCTGATCCATGATGCGTGCCGCGCGGTTGAAGCCGATCTTGTACACGCGCTGCAGCATGCCGATGGAAGCTTTTTCCTTCTCGATGATGAATCTTCCGGCCTGCGCGAAATACTCGTCCCTGCCGTCATCCGGCGCGCTGTCGCCGCCGTTCTTCATCTGTTCGCTGACGCTTGCGACATCGCCGTTCTGGATATTTTCCGCGGCGGTCATATCGTAGTTGGCAACGGAGTCCTCCGTGAGGAAATCGACGATCTTTTGAATCTCTTCATCCGACACGAAAGGTCCCTGGAGACGCACCGGCTTCGGAATGCCCTGCGGGAAGAACAGCATGTCGCCCTTGCCGAGCAGTTTTTCCGCGCCGACCTGGTCGAGGATGGTGCGCGAGTCGATACCCGAGGATACGGCAAATGCGATCCTCGAAGGGATGTTCGCCTTGATCAGACCGGTGATGACGTCCACGGACGGTCTCTGGGTCGCGATCACAAGGTGCAGACCTGCGGCGCGGGCCAGCTGTGCGAGACGGCAGATCGCGTCCTCGACTTCGCCGGGTGCTACCATCATAAGGTCAGCCAACTCGTCGACAATGATCACGATCTGGGCCATTTTCCGAAGGACGTTGCCCTTGTCATCGACGTACGGCTCCTTGGCAGCCGCAATCTTCTCGTTGTACCCCTCGAGATTTCGAACGCCGAGCTGCGCAAAGCGCTCGTAGCGGTCCGTCATCTCCTTTACCGCCCAGTTGAGCGCGTTGGAAGCCTTTCGGGGATCCGTAACGACGGGGATCAACAGGTGCGGAATGCCGTTATAGACGCTCAGCTCGACCACCTTCGGGTCGATCATGATGATGCGGAGATCTTCCGGCTTGTATTTGTACAGAAGGCTGATGACCATCGTGTTGATGCAGACGGACTTACCGGAACCGGTAGCACCGGCGATCAACAGGTGCGGCATCTTGGCGATATCGGAAATGACGATGTTGCCGCCGATATCCTTGCCCACCGCGAAGGAGATCTTGCCTTTGTTCGTTTTGAATTCCTGGGAATCGATCAGCGTGCGGAGCATGACGCCGGACGCTTCCGTGTTCGGAACCTCAATGCCGACGGCGGCTTTGCCGGGGATCGGCGCCTCGATACGGATGTCCTCCGCGGCGAGGTTGAGTTTGATGTCATTTTCCAGGTTCGTGATCTTGCTGACCTTGACGCCCTGCTCCGGTGAAAGCTCATACCGCGTGACGCTCGGTCCGCAGCTGATGTTGGTCACCGTGACATTGACACCGAAACTCTGAAGCGTCTGCTGCAGCTTGGCAGCGGTTGCTTTGAGCTGTGCCTCCGTCATGCCGCCGGAGCGGGATGACGGACGGTTGAGAAGTTCGATCGGCGGAAAATGATATTCCGGAACCGGCACCTCCTCGGCGCTCGGAATAGCTGCATCGCCTTCCGTACCTTCTGCGGATGCCTTCGGAGCGGTGGTGCCGCCCGTGCTCTGTGTGCCTGCGGCAGCGGTTCCCGATGCGGGTGTGCCATTCGCTGCGGGGGCGGGCTTCAGACCGCCGGAAGCGAGTTCTTCCTTCGAAGGAGCCACCGCCTCACCGGTTTCCACCGCGTCATACGGATTGTAGCCGGAATCGGCATAAGACTGCCGTGCCGTATCTGCGGCCGGGTTCAGTCCGTGGATCGGAATCTCGGGATCAACTGCCTTGCGCGCACTGTCGGAGACGGTGTCGAGTTTGTCGGCAACCGCTCTTCTGCGGGCTGCTTCCCTCTCGCTGATCGCGGGAGTTGCGGGAGAACCCTCGCCGTAATCGTTCTTAATGATGCTTCCGCCCGTGGGCGATGTGGTCTCACGGAATTTCGTGTCGAGTTCGATCTGATAGAACGGATGTCCGCTCTCCGTCACGGTGCGAGTGCCGGACGGCTGATCGGGAATGCGTGCTTCCCTGTTGCGGCGTTCGATCTCCTTGCGGGTTTCCTTGGGCATCGGCGCGACGGCGTCGTTGTCCACCTGAGGGATCGCCGCGATCTCGCTTGCAGTCGCCATGCGGCTGCGCACGGTACCGTCATCCCCGTAAACCGCCGTGTACGTGGGCCGCTGCGGCACCGGTTCGGGCTCGGGCTCGCGTCCGAGGAGTTTGTCGAGGAAGCCCTGCTTCTTCTTGACAACCGGTTTCTTCGGCTCGCCGTAGAAGCTCAGATCCACCGGAGTCGACGGAGGCTCCGCGTCCACCAGCATGACTCTTCGTTTGCGGTTCTCCTCCTGAATATCCTCAAGGGTAAATGTCTGGGACCCTGCCGGAGGAGCAACACCCGCAGGCGTATCGGCAAACTGCGGATCATTGGCGATCTCCTTCTCCTTGCGGCGCTCTTCGATGTACTCTTTGATCGCCTTGAAGACGCCGTGGCCGAGCATCAGGATGATGCATACAAGAAGAAACGCGATCAGAATGATCACGGCCGCGATGCTGCCGAACAAACGGTTCAGCGGTTTGGCGATGCAGGCTCCGAAAAGACCGCCGCCGATCTTCTGCTTGTAACCGACCTTGAACGACTCGAAGAACTTGTATTTGCTGCAGACTCCGCTGAAGAGATGTACGAGTCCTGCGATGACAAAGAGCTCAAGAAGGAACACCGTCGTACGTCTTACTGCAAGCGGATCGTCCGGATATTTGCGGATGTAAAACACAAGCACGAACATGGCGATCGGGAAAATGTACGGGATCACGCCGCCGAGCAGACCGAATAAAACGGTGTTGATACCCTTGCCGACGATACCGCATTTTCCGAAGAAACTCAG
>JBGUPV010000178.1:0-15597 GCA_045130455.1 Lachnospiraceae bacterium
GCGGCAGTGTATGTGCCGGACAGGACGCTGCGACATAAAGTGTGGCGGGCGATCAACACGGACGAGGTTGCGGAGCCGAATGTGTTCGCGACGGTGGCTGCGATCGCCGCGTTTGAAAAGGGCGGCGCGTGGTTGGACGAACTTCGCGAGTATGTCTGGGAGAACCGCAGAAGAGTCACCGAAGCGCTGGCGGAGGCTCTGCCCGAGGTGCGTGTCGTCGACGGCGACGCGACATACCTTCTGTGGATCGACGTGAGCGCCCTCGGAGGGAACAGCAGCGAGATCGCAGCGTTTCTGCGCCGAGAGACCGGGCTGTACTTAAGTCAGGGAATGCAGTACGGGACGGGCGGTGAGCATCATCTCCGGCTGAATGCGGCCTGCCCTCGGAAATTGTGCGAGGACGGGATCACAAGACTCATCAGGGGACTGAAGCTTTGGAAGATGCGCAATGCGGATCAGGCGTAAGGGGGTGCGCTGCGCAGTGCTTGAACGGAGGAGCATATGGGGTGTGAGATCATTCGGATCGATAACAATACGTGGAGGATCGAGGACGGCGGTGTCCGATTTTTCCTTCTGACCGGCACCGAGCGGGCGCTTCTGGTGGACTCCGGTATGATGACGCACGACGCGCGCGATATCGCGGAGAGCCTCACGGACCTTCCGGTGTTGCTGATCAACACGCACGCGGACGGTGACCATACGGGAAGCAACGCGCAGTTTGAAGAATTTTACATGAGTCCGAAGGAGGAGCCGGTGTACCGCAGGAGAAACTCCGAAGGGAAGATCCTCCCGGTCCGCGAGGGAGATGTGATTGACCTCGGCAACCGCGAGCTTCGGATCATCGATCTGCCGGGGCATACGCCCGGAAGTATCGCCATCCTGGACGTAGTGAACCGCGTCCTCATCAGCGGGGACCCGATTCAGGACGGACGCATTTTCATGTTCGGAGACCATAGAAACATGCGGGACTACTGTAGTAGTCTATATCATCTGGATCAGTATCGAAGCGCCTTTGACGAGATCTGGCCGTCACATTCGACGTTCCCCGTGAAGCCGGCGCTGATCGAACTGTTGAAGGAGGGCGCGGCCTCGATCATCAAGGGAAAAGCGGCATACACGACGGAAAATTTCCATGGCACGGATATCCGTGTGTACAACATGGGATACGCGACGTTTTTGTGTGATGAGTCGATCGAGAGCCGTGTACCCGAGCTGACCACGCTCTGTTATCTCGAGAAGGACGACAGTTATCTGATGTTGCACCGGGTGAAGAAGGTGCAGGACATCAACAAGGACAAATACATCGGCGTCGGCGGTCATTTCCGCTACGGCGAGAGCCCGGATGAATGCCTGCGGCGCGAGGTGAAAGAGGAGACCGGACTGACTCTCGGTTCCTACCGGTCGCGCGGTCTGGTGACGTTCCGCTACGGCGAGGATGTCACCGAGTACATGCACCTTTACACGGCGGACGCCGCGTTCGCGGACGACACGCTTCCGGAGTGCAATGAGGGCGAGCTCGTGTGGGTCGTGAAGGACCGTGTCGGCGAGCTGCCAATCTGGGAGGGCGACCGGATCTTCTTCCGGCTTCTTCGGGAGGAGCGACCTTATTTTTCGCTGAAACTCGTGTATGCGCAGGACGGGGAACTCCTGCGGGCGGAGTTGGACGGCGAGGCTCTTCCGAAGGATCAATGGTTCTGATGAAACGGTTGCGGCGGGGCGCGGAAAAGTGCTCCGTCGTTTCATTTTCCGTTGCTTCCGGTGGCGAATTCTGATAGTATTATTGTGTCCGGCAGCGGTGCCGGCGCAAATCCCGAACACGGAGGTTCCTATGGCTGACGATATGATCAAGAAACTGACACTTCTTCATTCCAACGATCTGCACGGAGATTTCCTGCCGAAGGAGACGGACGGCAAAGAGACGGGGGGATTGAGCCGCCTTGCGGGTTATGTCGACAAGGTGCGCAAAGAGCGGGAGAACGTGATCTATGCGGTTGCGGGCGATATGTTCCGCGGTTCGGTCATCGACTCCGAGTATCAGGGTCTGTCGACCATCGACCTGATGAACAACCTGAACCCCGACGTGGCGACCATCGGCAACCACGAGGTGGACTACGGTTTCGCGCATCTTCTTTTCCTGGAGAAATGCGCCAAGTTCCCGATCGTCAACGCGAACCTCTTCATCACGATGAACAATGCCCGCGTGTTCACGCCGTACATCAACCTCGAAGTGGGCGGCATGCGCATCATGTTCATCGGAATCCTCACGGAGGAAGTGCTTGCTTCGACGAAAAAAGAGAAGATCATCGGCACATTTATCGACCTGGAGTCGGCGGCGAAGGAAGTCGGTATCATCTGCGACAACTACCGCACGGTGCGCACCGACATGACCGTGCTGCTGACGCACATCGGCATTGAAAATGACCGGAAGCTCGCCGAGATGCTCGACCCCGACTGGGGCGTCAACATGATCATCGGCGGACATTCGCACACGTTTATGGATGAGGCGGAAGTCGTGAACGGGATACCGATCGTACAGGCTGGGACCGGCACGGGAGTGATCGGCCGCTTCGACATTCAATATGATTCGGAGAAGAAGGTGATCGCCGACTGGCGCTGGCGCACGATCCCGATCAACGAGGAGACGGCGCCGAAGGACGAGATCATGGAGGAGCTGATCGACAGTTACCGTACGCAGACCGACAGCAAATACAAGCGCGTCGTGACGCGGTGGGCGCGGAAGCTGACGCATCCGTCCCGCGAGCAGGAGACGGAGATGGGCAACCTCTACGCGGACATCATGGCGTGGGAAGCCAGCTACGACGTCTGCTTCTTCGGCTCGGGCAGCATCCGCAAGAAGGAACTCGGCCCGGTGATAGAGTACCAGGACATGGTGGAAAATACGCCGTTCGACGGACCGCTCTACATGATCGAGGTCACCGGCGAACAGCTGCGCCGCATCATGCTTCATCTGTTCCGTGATGACGCGTGGGTCGGTGAGACCGAGTTTTACCAGATCTCGAGCGCACTGCGCGTGACCTACCGCAAATCCACGCACACCATCGAGTCGCTCACGTTCCGCGGCGAGGAAGTCACGGATGAGATGCGGATCAAACTCGGCATTCAGGATTATCATTTTAATAATTTCGATGAGTTCTTCGGCGTTCCCGTGGAGGAGATCCGCAAGAATATGAAGCCGCGCGTCGTCGCGACATCGGTCAACAACATCATCGAGGAGTATTTTGCGACGAACAACGGACTCGACGCAAAGGTCGACGGCCGGATCACGATCCTTGAGTAAGCGAAGGCGTTTTCGGCCGAGGCTTGCCTGAAGGATGCGTTTGTGATATAATTCTCTTTTGGTGGAATGAGATCACAGCGAATTATGTGTGGGAGGCGTTGTATCATGCACAAGCGGAAAATGCTCGCCCTGTTCCTGGCGCTGCTTGCGGCCGTGTGTTGTCTGGCCGGGTGTGGCAAAGAGAAGAAGGACGGGAAGAAAAAGATCGTTGTGACGATCTTTCCGGAATATGACTGGGTGAAGAACATCCTCGGGGACAATCCCGCGGGGATCGAGCTCACGCTCCTTCAGGGAAGCGGCACGGATCTTCACAGCTATCAGCCCACGGCGGAAGATATCCTGAAGATCTCGACGTGCGATCTGTTCATCTGTATCGGCGGCGAGTCGGACGGATGGGTGGATGCCGCACTGAAGCAGTCGAACAACAAGGACCGGGTCGCGATGAAACTGATCGAGATCCTCGGAGATGCCGTCAAGGCGGAAGAGCATGTCGAGGGCATGGAAGAGGAGGATCACGACGAGGGTGAGGATCACGACGAAGAGCGTGAATCCGATGAGCACGTGTGGCTTTCTCTTCGGAACGCGAAGGCATTGAGCGGTGCGATCGCGGCGGAGATCAAAAAGATCGATCCGGAGCACGCGGATGTTTACGAGAAGAACGCGAAGGCTTACGCTGAGAAACTGGAAGCGCTGGATGCAGAGTATGCGGCGGCGGTCAATGCCGCTTCGCAGAAGACGGTACTGTTCGGAGACCGTTTTCCGTTCCGGTATCTCACGGACGATTACGGACTGAAGTACTATGCCGCATTTTCCGGATGTTCCGCGGAGACCGAGGCGAGCTTCGAGACGGTGGCGTTCCTCACCGGCAAGGTTGATGAATTGAAACTGACCGCGGTTCTGGCGATCGAGGGATCGAACTGCAAGATTGCGGAGACGATCGTGAAGAACACGGCGACGAAGGATCAGAAGATCCTCACGCTGAACTCGCTTCAGTCGACGACGTGGAAGGATATCGAGAACGGTGCGGATTACATCGGGATCATGACGAAGAATCTCGAGGTTTTGAAGGAAGCGTTACAATAACAAGGGAGAAATGAACAGATGAAAGAGATAAAGAAGAATCGAAACAGTCGCAGGATCATGGCTCTGCTTATGACATGCGTGATCGCAGCCGGGGTGCTCGCAGGCTGCGGCAATAAGGGCGGCTCGCACGGAACCAACAAAAAAGGCGGGGTTGCCGATGTTCTGGAGCAGCGTATGAATGAGGAGAACGGCAGCACGCCGACCGTGGCGCCGACCGTACCTCCGCAGGATAAACCGACGGAAGCAGGCAAGCCTACCGGTACGGACACGTCCGAGATCACGGATGTTGATATCGATCTCACAACCCTCAATACGTCGCTTGTGTACAGTGAGATTTATAACATGGCGACGGAACCTTCGAAGTATGTCGGAAAGAAAGTGAAGATGAACGGTACGTTCTCTGTTGCGTATTCCGAGGAACTGGATCAGTATTATTACCTCTGCGTTGTAACGGATGAGACGGCCTGCTGCAATACCTGGATGGAGTTTGTGCCGGAGGACGCGTCGTTCGGTTACCCTGACAAATGTCCCGAGATGGATACTCCGATCACGGTCGTAGGTGTGTTCCAGACGTACCTGGAGGAGGGCGAGTTGTATTGCACGCTGAAAGATGCGGTGTATGATCAGAATTGATCAACAAAACAGTATTCATCCGGAGGATCGCGAACAAGCGGTCCTCTTTTTTGTGTGATGAAGCGGTTTCATTTTGCGTTGAAAAGGAATAATCTTTCATTAGCGCCCGGAAAAATGCCAAACTAACATTGAAACGCGATTAAGTCACTTTGAAATAGTGAAAAAAGCACTTAGTTAATGTGAATTATGCTCAATGACGTGAATCTCGACAAAAATCACAAAAAAATCAAAAAACATATTAAAAAAAGCGTGATTTTTTTAAAAAACGGGGTATAATATAATGTTGTGACTCATTTTTCGTATTTTTCTATTCAAATATGAGTCTTTCTTACGAAACCAATACCCGGCGGGGCGCGGCGAAAGCATGCAAAGGGTATTAATATAGGAATAGGGGTATTGTTATGAAACGTAGAGTTAGAAGCGCACTAAGCATCTTTCTGGCGTTGGCCATGGTCGTCCTTGGCTTGCCGGAGTGGATCGCGGCAAACACGGCGCGGGCGGCGGACGTGACCTATGAAAAGGGGTCGTCACCGAAGGATGCCGTAGCATTGACGGGGGAGTTCGGCTTTATCGCGTTCGAATCCCTGAGAATGTTCGGTCATCAGCACTCCAATGTAATGACGGGGGAATACATTGGTGAGTGGGAGAGTAATCGAGGCAATAACAGTGAATGTACGATCCGTGACTATCTCCGTGACTGCGAGAGTTACGATAACTACATTCAGAAGATCCGGTATACCGATGACTCGAGTTACGGGGCAAAATTCGGTTACGCTCCGGATCGTCTGATCTTAGGCGAATCCCATAATGTCGTAAAGATCAATGATACGCAGTACACGATCGACAATGTGATCCTTGAGGAAAGCGGTACTGTTTTGCAGGAGTCGGAAGAGTGGAAGTATATCGATCTCGCTAACCTGCAGAAGAGTTTTGCGGAGTACTCTGCACATCTTGCAGGGATGGAGATGGCGGATCTGGAACTGCAGGAGGTTGTTCCCGATCTGACGGATATGAACCATCTTAAGGTCGATGTCAACAAAACCGACAGCGGCGTTGCCGTGTGGAACGTAACGGCGGATGATCTGGCGAGTTGGAAGGAGCATCCGGTCAATATCAACTTCCCGAGCGGCTCTCAGGCCGGCCTTCTGATCAACATCGATATGGCAGGTAAGAGCGAGTTTGAGATGAAAGAGACGATGGTGTCGCTGGACGGAGGAGAAAGTGTCCTTGTCTCCAACGAGAGGTTGTACGGAGACAGCGGCAACAACAGAGTTTACTTTAATTTCTATGACTCTACTGCTGTAGACAAACAGTTCAGAGGAACCGTTACGACGACCAATATTATCGTCGGAACTATTTTTGCTCCTATGGCCGAGCTGAACGCACCTTCCGGAAACCTGAACGGTATGTTCGTGGCGAAAAATATTTCCGTCAAGAGTGAGTCCCATCGTATCAATCCTTACAATCTTCCTCCGGCTCCGAAGAAGGACATCGATCCGGAAGTGACGATCGAGGATTGGACATACGGCGATGACGCGAGCGAGCCGAAGCTTACGAGCGGTTCCAACCCCGGCGACGGCGGCGTTACCTATGAGTATAAAGAAAAAGGTGCCGATGACAGCACCTACACGACGACGGTTCCGGAGCATGCCGGTGAGTTCACGGTGCGCGCGACGATCGCGGAGACCGAGGATTACTACGGCGGAACCTGCGAGACGGATTTTGAGATCAAGAAGGCAGAGAACCCTGCGACAGTGACGCCCGAGGCATCGGTGATGCGCGACGGTCATACGATTGATCTGAGCGGCAACGTCTCGAACGGTGTTGGGACGGTTACGTACGAGATCGTAGGCGATGACAACGGTTGTTCGATCGATGAGACCACCGGAGAACTTTCGTCCGGAACGACGTCCGGAACAGTGACGGTCAAGGTATCATTTTCCGGCGATGATGACTATAAGCCGGCGACGAAATCTATTGAGGTGACCGTTACCGATAAGGATACTCTGACGGCGACCGTCGTTATGGACGATTGGACGTACGGCGATGAGGCTTCGGATCCGCAGATCGGCGGAAACACCGTCGATGCCGGTGAGAAGATCGAATACAAGGTGGCCGGGGCCGAGGATAGTACGTATTCGGAAACCAAACCGGATAAGCCCGGCAATTACATCGTTCGCTATACGATCGAGGAGACGGCAACTACGGAAAAAGCCGTAGCAACGGATGATTTTACGATCAACAAGGCGGATCGTCAGATTTCGGTTTCGCTTGATGACTGGACGTACGGCGATACGGCTGCGGAGACGCAGGTGAGCGGAGATACGGACGGTGCCGTAGTCATGTACCGCAGGGCGGATGAGACCGACGATGCTTATACGACGGAAAAACCGACGGAAGCCGGTGAGTATTCTGTTCGTGTCAGTGTAGCGGAAGATGACTACTACAACGGATGCGAAGATACAGATGCTTTTACGATCTATAAGGCCGATCTCGATCCTTCCGTAACGTTGGAAGACTGGACATACGGCGAAGACGCGAATGAGCCTGTGGTTGAGCGCAATGACGGGAACGGCAGCGTTACCTTTGAATACCGCAAGGCGGACGACAGCAATGATTGGTCCGAGGACGTTCCGACCGAGGCGGGCAACTATAAAGTCCGCGCGCTGATCGAGGCTACTGACAATTACAATGAAGCGGAGGCGATCGGGAATTTCACGATCGACAAGGCGGAAAATACCGCGGAGATCGACGGTACCGCTTCTGTTAAGAAGAGCGGCAACACCGTCGACCTGAGTGAAAACGTGGCGAATCCGGCAGGCGATGTAACCTACGAGATCGTCGGAGACAATAAGGGCTGCACGGTCAATCCGGAAACCGGCGAGTTCCTCTCGGGAACCGAAACCGGTGATGTTATCGTTAAGGTGACGGTAGCCGGCGATGACAATCACGAACCGACGGAGGAGACGATCACCGTAACGGTTCTTGACAAGAAGCCGATCGAACCTATCGTAGAGCTGGATGACTGGACGTACGGTGATGAGCCGAAGGAACCGATGATCGAAGGCAACGAAGGTGGTGGCGCCGAGACTGTCGAGTACCGTAAGGCGGACGGCAGCGGCGATTGGTCCGGGGAGATTCCCACCGAAGCAGGCAATTATGAAGTCCGCGTGACCATCGACGAGTCCGAAGACTACAACGGCGGCACGGCAACGGATACGTTTACCATCCGTAAGGCGGAAAACCCTGCGACGATCGATACCGACGCGGAAAATGAGGTTACGAAGAACACGGTACCGTCGGACGGCCACAGTATTGACCTCTCCAAGCTGGTTAAGAATGCCGAGGGCGAGGTAACCTATAAGATCATTGACGGTTCGTCCGGTTGCAATGTTGATGAAAACGGTATCTTTACTCCGGACGGACAGACCGGAGAAGCGACCGTGAAGATCACGGTAGCCGGAGATGACAACCATGATGAGAAGACCGCGACGGTCATCATCGCGGTTGTCGATAAGGAAGCAATCGAGCCGGAAGTTACGATCGAAGGATGGACTTACGGTGACAGCGAAAATGTGCCGAATGTTGCGGGTGCTTCGAACCCGGGCGACGGCGCGGTAACGTATCAGTACAAGAAGAAGGATGCCGACGACGGCGCGTACACTGACACGGTTCCTTCGGAGGCGGGCGATTACACGGTTCGCGCGACTGTGGCTGAAACCGCGGATTACCAGGGCGGTACTGCTACTGCGGACTTTACGATCGAGAAGGCAGAAAATAATGTGTCTGTCGATGATACCGCATCCGTCAAGAAGAGCGGCAACACTGTTGATCTGAGCGAAAACGTGACGGATCCCGACGGTGATGTTACGTACGCCATCAGCGGCGAAGACAATGGTTGTACGGTTGACCCGGAAACAGGCTTGTTCACTTCCGGAAGCACGCCGTGTGAGGTTACAGTTGTGGTGACGGTTGCCGGTGATGACAATCACGAGTCGGCGACGAAGACCATCAAGGTGACGGTTACGGACAAGCAGCCCATCACTCCTTCAATCGAGCTTGAGAACTGGGCATACGGGGATGAGCCGAACGAGCCTGAGATCAAGGGCAACGAAGGCAGCGGCGAGGAGACTGTCGAATACCGCAGGGCGGACGGCAGCGACGATTGGTCCGAGGATGTTCCTTACGAGGTCGGCGACTATGAAGTCCGTGTGACCATCGGTGAGACTGAAGATTACAACGGCGGTGAAGCGACCGGCACGTTCTCGATCACCAAGGCGGAGAACCCTGCGCAGATCGACACCGCAATGAAAAATGAAGTAACGAAGAACACTGTTCCCGAGGACGGGCATCAGGAGGATCTTTCCGGTCTTGTGAGTGACGCAGAGGGTGAGGTATCCTACGAGATCCTGAGCGGACCGGAAGGCTGCACGGTTGATGAGAACGGCATTTTCACGCCCGGCGCGGGAATCGGAGAAGCAACCGTGAAGATCACGGTTGCGGGCAACGACAATTATAAGGGAACGACCGCGACCGTTACTGTCAAGGTGAACGATAAGGAAGAGATCACACCGGAAGTTACGATCGAAGACTGGATTTACGGTGATGACGCAAATGAGCCGGATGTTACGGATGACTCCAACCCGGGCGACGGCGCGGTAACGTATCAGTACAAGAAGAAGGATGCCGACGACAGCGAGTACAAGAATGAGGTTCCCACGGATGCGGGCGATTATACGGTTCGCGCGACGGTTGCTGAAACCCCGGATTACAAGGGTGGTACGGCTACTGCGGACTTTACGATCGCAAAGGCAGACAATACGGTGTCTGTCGACGATACCGCTTCCGTCAAGAAGAGCGGCAACACATATGATCTGAGCGGCAATGTGACGGATCCCGTCGGTGATGTTACGTATGAGATCATCGGCGAAGCCAACGGATGTACGGTTGACCAGGCGACGGGCGAGTTTACCTCCGGCAGCACGCCGTGTGAGGTTACCGTTCGGGTGACGGCTGCCGGCGATGACAATTACGAGTCGGCATCGAATACGATCACGGTGACGGTTACGGACAAAGAGCCCATCAACCCGACGATCGATCTTGAGGACTGGGCGTACGGTGACGAGCCGAACGAGCCTGACATCAAGGGCAACGAAGGCAGCGGCGACGAGACTGTCGAGTATCGCAGGGAAGGCAGCAGCGATTGGTCCGAGGATGTTCCGACCGAGGTCGGCAACTATGAGGTTCGCGTGACCATCGGTGAGACCGACGACTACAACGGCGGCGAAGCTACCGGTACGTTCTCGATCACCAAGGCAGAGAACCCGGCACAGTTCGACACCGCGACGGAAAATGAAGTGACGAAGAACACCGTTCCCGAGGACGGTCACAGTGTGGATCTTTCCGGCCTCGTGAGCGACGCCGAGGGTGAAGTGTCCTACGAGATCCTGAGCGGTCCGGAGGGCTGCGCGGTTGATGAGAACGGCATTTTCACGCCGGGTTCGGAAACCGGAGAAGCAACCGTGCAGATCACGGTTGCGGGCAACGACAATTATGAAGGAACGACCGAGACAGTTACTGTCACGGTAAACGAGAAGGAAGCGATCGAGCCGGATGTTACGATCGATGGCTGGACCTACGGCGATGAGGCGAACAAGCCTGACGTTACGGACGATTCGAACCCCGGTGAGGGCGCGGTAACGTATCAGTACAAGCAGAAGGATGCCGACGACAGCACGTATGCGGACGAGGCTCCCACGGAGGCGGGCGAGTACACGGTTCGCGCGACCGTGGCCGAGACGGCGGATTATCTGGGCGGTACCGGTACGGCTGATTTTTCGATCGCGAAGGCCGAAAATACGGCGGAATTTGACGATACCGCTTCTGTCAAGAGGGGCGGCAAGACGATCGATCTCAGTGATAACGTGACGACTCCTGTCGGAGAAGTTGCGTATGAGATCACCGGCGAAGCCAACGGATGTACGGTTGACCCGGCGACGGGCAAGTTTACCTCCGGCGACACGCCGTGTGAAGTTACCGTTCAGGTGACGGTTGCCGGCGATAAGAATCACGAGCCGGCGACAGAGACCATCACGGTGACGGTCAATGATAAGGATGAGATCGATCCTTCGGTTGAGTTGGAAGACTGGGCATACGGTGACGAGCCGAGCGAACTGAAGATCAGCGGCAACGAAGGCAACGGCGATGTGACTGTCGAGTACCGCAAGGCAGGCAGCAGCGACGAGTGGTCCGAGGATGTTCCGACCGAGGTCGGTGACTATGAGGTCCGCGTGACCATCGCGGAGAGCGATGACTATAACGGTGGTGAAGCGATCGGTACGTTCTCGATCACCAAGGCCGAGAATCCTGCAAAGGTTGATACCACGGCGGAAAATAAGGTGACGAAGAATACCGTTCCCGCGGACGGACACACGGTTGATCTTTCCGATCTCGTGAGCGACGCAGAAGGTGATGTAACCTACTCGATCGTGAGCGGATCGGAAGGCTGCACGGTTGATGAGAACGGCAATTTCACGCCGGGAGCGGAAACCGGAACCGCGATCGTGAAGATCACGGTTGCGGGCAACGGCAATTACAAAGGAACGACTGCGACGGTTACCGTCACGGTGGAGGATAAGGAAGCGATCGAGCCGGAAGTAACGATCGAAGGCTGGACGTTCGGTGATGAGGCTAACGACGCCGACGTTACGGACGATTCGAACCCCGGTGAGGGCGCGGTAACGTATCAGTACAAGAAGAAGGGTGCCGACGACAGCACGTACACGGACAAGGTTCCCACGGGTGCGGGTGAATACACCGTACGCGCGACCGTGGCCGAGACGGCGGATTACAAGAGCGGCACGGGCACGGCTGATTTTACGATCGAAAAAGCGCTCAATACGTTGAGCGCTGTCGAGGCCGACAGCGTCAAGAAGGGCGGTAACACGCTCGACATCAGCGAGAAGATTTCGAATCCGATCGGTGATGTAAAGTACGAGATCGTCGGAGACGCCAAGGGCTGCACCATCGATCCTGCAACGGGCGTGCTTACGACCGGAAGCCAGGTCGGTACGGTAAATGTTCGTGTTACCGCAAGCGGTGATGACGATCATAAGGCAGGATCCGAGAGGATCCGGATCACGATCGAGGATAAGCTGGCGATCGAGCCGGAAGTCTCGCTTGATGACTGGACGTACGGCGATGAAGCCAACGAGCCGGAAATCAGCGGCAACGAAGGCAAGGGCGACGTGACTGTCGAGTACCGCAAGGCGGACGGCAGCGACGAATGGTCCGAGAAGGTTCCGACCGAGGCGGGCGATTACGAGGTTCGCGTGACGATCGCAGAGACCGAGGATTACAACGGCGGCGAGGCGACCGGAACGTTCACGATCACCAAGGCCGAGAATCCCGCGGCGATCGACACGACATCGGAAAATGAAGTGACGAAGAATTCGATCGCTTCGGATGACCATGAGATCGATCTTTCCGAACTCGTGAGCGATGCCGAGGGCAATGTGACCTACGAGATCGTAAGCGGTCCGGAGGACTGCACGGTTGATGAGAACGGCGCTCTCACTCCGGGCGCGACGACCGGAACCGTGACCGTGAAGATCACGGTCGAGGGCAACGACAATTACGAAGGAACGACCGAGACCGTTACCGTTACGGTGAAGGACAAGAAAGAGATCGAGCCTTCCGTTACGGCGGATGACCGTTCGTACGGTGATGATGCCGCGGATCCGGTTATCAAGGGTAACGAAGGCAACGGTGATGTGACTGTAGAGTACCGCAAGGCGGACGGCAGTGACGAATGGTCCGAGGAGGTTCCGACCGAGGCCGGCGAGTACGAAGTCCGCGTGACGATCGCGGAGACCGACGAGTACAAGGGCGGCGAGGCGACCGACACATTTACCATCGAGAAGACCGAGGATCCGGCGGTGATCGACACCGGGAAGGAGACCGAGGTTACGGTCAACACCATCGACGGCGATGACCACAGTGTGGATATCAGCGAACTGGTTGAGGGCGCAGAAGGCGAAGTTACGTACAAGATCATCGACGGTCCGGAAGGATGCGAGATCGATGAGGACGGCAACCTTACGCCCGGCAGCGAGTCCGGCACCGTGACTGTTGAGATCACGATTGCGGACAGCGATAACCACACAGGAAAGACGGAGACGATCACCGTCACCGTCAAGGACAAGGAAAAGA
This sequence comes from Lachnospiraceae bacterium, assembly GCA_045130455.1. GTDB lineage: Bacteria > Bacillota > Clostridia > Lachnospirales > Lachnospiraceae > ISDg. The sequence goes on from JBGUPV010000178.1 coordinate 13,226, forward strand.
TCCAGCCGGAAGTTACGATCGAGGATTGGACTTACGGCGAGACGGAGCAGAAGCCTGTTGTCACCGGCAACGAAGGCAACGGCGATGTGACGTACGAATACAAGAAGAAGGGTGAGGACGACAGCGCCTACACCACGGAAGTTCCTACGGAAGCCGGAGAGTACATCATCCGAGCAACAGTGGAGGAGACCGGGGAATATGCAGGCGGGTCCGACACGGCCGAGTTTACGATCGAAAAAGCAAAAGATCCCGCAGTGATCGATACGACGGGAACGACAGTTCAGGTCAATACGACCGAGACCGACGATCATTTCGTGACGCTTGACGAGCTTGTCAGCGGCGAGTTCGGCGATGTGACGTTCGAGATCGAGGATGCTCCGGAAGGAAGCAGGATCGAGGACGGCAAGTTCATCCCTGGCAGCGAGTCCGGCGAGGCTGTGATCAAGGTTACGATCACGGACAGCGACAATCACATCGGCAAGACGGCGGAGATCGTGATCCGGATCACCGAGAAGGAGACCGGAGAGATCAAGGTTTCGCAGGGTGACAGCACGTACGATGAGAAGCTTCCGGATCCCGAGTATGATGTGCCCGGCGACGACGCGAAGGTGACGATCACGTACACCGGAACGCTCGCGGACGGCACGCCTTACGAGGCAACGGGAGAAAAGCCTACCGAGGCCGGCGACTATGTTGTTACGGTTGTGGTGGAGACCGGAGATACGGTTTACACCGGCAAGGTTCCGTTCACGATCGAGAAGGCGGTTCCGCCGATCGGCACCGTGACGGCCAATGAGCCGCACAACACCGAGGATATTGCGGAAGTCGTGCTGAGCGCAGGCAACGCGAAGATCAAGGGAACATTTGCCCTGAAGGAAACGAAGCTGAAGAGCGGCACGAACGAGTACCACTGGACGTTCACGCCGGATGACACCGCCAACTACAAGACGGTCAGCGGAACGGTAACCATCACGGTCACGGAGCATGACTGGAGCGAGTGGGAGGTTGTGAAGAAGGCGACCGTGACGGAAGACGGACTCCGCAAGCGTACTTGTACGATCTGCGGCGAGGTTGAGACCGAGATCATTCCGAAACTCGGAAAAACCGAGGATGAGGAGCCGAAGGATCCCGAACCGAAGGATCCCGAGCCCGTGAAGGTTGAGTACTCGGCAACGCCCGAGATCAAGTGGACGAAGGATTCCGGAATCTCCGTGGAGATCAAGATCACCCGAAGCGAGGACAGCTCGAAGACGGCTTCGCAGATCGACGTGGTTGTACTTGGCGGCACGACTCTCGCGGAGGGCAAGGACTACACGATCCTTCCGGACGGTACGGTCAAGCTGAGCGATGAGCTCATGAACAAGCAGAAAGCCGGTGCGCATACGATCACGATCTCGTTCAAGGACGGCGATGCCGTGAAGACAAAGGTTGAGGTTGTCGTGACGCAGCAGAAGGTTGACGTGGACATCGAATCGCCGAAGACCGGTGACCTCAGCAGCAGAGCTGTATTCTTCTGGTTCCTTGCATTGCTCTTCGCAACGACGATGGTGCTTGTCGAGCGCAAGCGCAGAGAAGAAGCGGAAGCAAAATAAGCAGGCGACAGGCAGTTACACCGGCGGTCGGAGCGATCCGATCGCCGGTTTTGCAAAGAAAGGACCGTGCACAGGCACGGGGTAAGGAGTTTTTATGAGTGAGAAATTTGATAAGTTGAAGTCGTTTATCGATCGACTCAACAAGTATGACATCGCGTGCAACGCGCTGTACTGGGACATGCGTACGATCATGCCCGACGGCGGTTTTAAGGGACATGCGGACGCAAATGAGTTCCTGAGCACGGAGAGCTTCCGCATCTCGAACTCGGATGAGCTGTTTGATCTGCTCACCGAGCTGTCGGAGCCGGAGGAATTCTCGCAGCTCGACGACGACTGGAAGTTCATCGTGACGAAGATGCGGGAGGACCGTGTACGCAGCAGACGCATCCCCGAGGAACTTTACGAGAGAGCCGTCCGCGCGAGCTCGGAGTCGGAGTTTGCATGGGAGAAGGCAAAGCAGGAGTCGGACTTCAGCATTTTCGCGCCCCATCTGGAGAAAATGATCGGGATCACGAAGGAGATCAAGGCCCACACGCATCCCGAGATGGAGATCTACGACGCGCTTCTGGATGATTACGAGGAGGGTATGGATTCCGCGACGATCGACCGTATTTTCAGCGAGCTTCGCGACGGTCTGGTGCCGCTCGTTCACAAGATCCTCGCGGCACCGCAGCCGGACGATTCGAAGTTTCGCAGAACCTACGACGTCGATGCGCAGCGCAAGGTGGAAAAACTGCTTCTGAAGTACATCGGCTTTGATTTTTCGAAGGGCGCGACCGG
>JBGUPV010000179.1:0-7133 GCA_045130455.1 Lachnospiraceae bacterium
ACAAGATCCGCCTGATCAATGTGAATGATTACTGCATTGAGAGCGCAGCCGAGTTCGTTGGTTTCATCTGCGGCATCATCTCTCAGGATCACGATCTTGAGAAAGTATATCTTGACAGCTTCCTGAAAGTAGCCTGCCTGAATGTCGACGATATCGAGAGAGTGATCGGCAAGCTCGACATGATCTCCGTGAAGTTCAACGTAGACATCATCATCAGCCTTTCCGCGAATGCCGAGACGCTCACCGAGCCCGTTCGCGCGAAGGTGATCGTAGCTCTGTGATCGATCCCGCCGGGATCACCGCGGACATTACCCGCAGTCAGAGAACATAAGAAACAGCACTTGAGGGACCATCCCCGGATGGTCCCTGCTTTATGAATGAGGAGAGAGCGCGTGGCTTCCATCAAGCAAAACATCCGACGCCGCAGCAACCGGCGATCCGCGATCAACATCGGATTGCTTCTTTTTGTGTGCGTTCTGATCTACATCGTGATCTCTTTCCTACGCACATTGAACAAGCCCAAGCCCCGCGTTTATGAGGTTCAGAAGGTCGCACTCGCGACCAACAACATGGCGCGCGGCGTGATCGTAAGAGAAGAGCAGAACGTCACAACGACCACTCCGGGTTACATCAATTACTATCTCAAGAGCGGCACTCGCGTCTCGAAAAATGAGACCGTCTTCTCGGTTGACGACAGCCGTCAGGTCCGCAGTTCCATGTACGAGGAACTCAATCTGACGCTTTCGAATGACGATATTGTCTCCCTGAAGGACACGATCACAACGTACAACCGGACATATGTCCCCGGGGATTTCGCGGACATCGAGGAGCTGAAATCCGGTCTGCAGACCAAGATCATCAACATTTCCGACATGTTCCTTCTTGAGAACCTCGCCCGCATCATCGAGAAGAGCGGCGGCGGTTCCGGTATCTCCGTGAGCAAGGCGCCGTACTCCGGCATCGTATCGTTCTTCACCGACTCCCTCGACGGTCTGACCGCCGACACGGTTTCGCTGGACACCTTCGATGAGAAGAGCTACACGAGCAGCACTTTATTTTCCGCGGAACTCCGCGAGGCTGGAAGCACCGCTTACAAGCTCGTGACCAACGAGAACTGGTCGATCATCCTGAACCTGACGGAAGAGCAGTTCACGGCACTTAACGGACAGTCCACCATCTCCTTCACGATCACCGACGACGCTCTGAGCCTCACGCTTCCCGTGTCGGTCTACAAGAAGGGCGACGGTTATTTTGCCCGCATCAATCTCAGCAAATTCCTGATCCGCTACATCAACAAGCGGTTCCTTACGATCTCGATCAACCTGTCCCAGACGGAAGGTCTGAAGATCCCGAAGAAGGCCATCGTGGAGAAGTACTTCTACGTTGTTCCGAAGGAGTACATCGTCAACGACCAGGGCCGCAACGGTATCACCGTCGTCAAGCTGCCCGAGGGTTCCACGGAGCCCGAATACCGCTTCTACGAGGCTGAGATCTATTACTACGACGATCAATACGCATATATCGACGATTCGGTCGTGCAGGAACACGGCGCGTTTATCACCATTCCGCACACGACCAACCAGTACCAGGTGTCGACCCAGAAGAAACTGGAGGGCGTTTACTGCGTCAACAAGGGCTACGCCCAGTTCCGTATGATCGAGCGCATCAGTTCCGGCGATGATTACGTCATCGTAAAGGCCGGCATCTCGAAGAGCATCAACGTCTACGATTTCATCTGGGAAGACGCTTCGACGATCACGGAAGATCAGCTCTTCAACGAATAAAATCGTTTCGGAGGTTACTATGATTTCGGATTCACTCAACGCCGTACGCGCGGAGATCACTATAGCGTGCGAACGCTCCGGAAGAAATCCCGAGGACGTGACTCTGATCGCAGTCAGCAAGACCAAGCCCGTGGAAATGATCCAAGAGGCGATGGACGCGGGGCAGACGATCTTCGGTGAGAACAAAGTGCAGGAACTCTGCGAGAAGGAAGCGTATTTCAAGGATACCGGCGCCGAATGGCACCTGATCGGCCATCTTCAGAAGAATAAAGTCCGCAAGGCTGTCGCCGCGGCGAAGATGATCCACTCCGTGGACTCGGTCGCACTCGCCGAAGAGATTCAAAAAGAGTCCGCGCGGATCAATGTCGTCACGGACATTTTGCTCGAGGTCAACGTCGCTGCAGAAGAGAGCAAGTTCGGCCTTGCTCCCGATGAAGTTGAGGAAACCGTGCGTGCGATCGCTGCTTTTCCGAATGTACGCATCAAGGGTCTGATGACTGTCGCTCCGTACACGCCGAACCCCGAGGAAAACCGCGTGTATTTTGCGGCTTTGCGCAAATTAGCAGTTGACATAGACAGGAAAAACATTGATAATGTATCTATGTGTTGTTTATCGATGGGGATGAGCAATGATTTTCCGATTGCAGTGGAAGAGGGCGCCACGTTCGTGCGCGTCGGTTCGCTTATTTTCGGGGAGAGAGTATATAACGTCTAGAAAGGGAATGATAACATGGGTATCTTGAACAAGTTCTCCTCTTGGTTGAACGGTGAAGATGATGACGATTACGATGCAGAATACGAGAATTATATAGAGGAATCCGAGGATGAGGAATATGCTGACGAAGGTGAGAAGAAGCCTTCGCTGTTTGCGCGTATGAAGGCCCGTTTCCTCCGCAACGACGACGATATTCCCGAGGAGGAAGACGAGGTGCCTGAGGTTCCCGCGGAGCCTGAGAAATCCAATCTTTCCGCGCAGAACACACGTCTTCGCGCAACTTACAGTCAGGCAACCGCACAGCGCGAGAAGGCTTACACAAGCGCCGTGAACCGTCAGGCCAACGTTGCCGGAACGTTCTCGCACACGAGCACACCTTCGTATCCGCAGAAGACGCCTCTTGCGCCCGAGCCGCAGCGCACCGCAAGCCTCAACGCGGCCGCAAATGCTCCGCAGAGACAGTTCTCCGTTATGAAGCCCACGAGCTTCGAGGATTCGAGCAGCATCGTTGACGTGCTTCGCAGAGGCAAGGCCATCATCGTGAATTTTGAGGGCTTCAGCCCCGCGATCTCGCAGCGTATCATGGACTTTATCTGCGGCTGCATCTACACGATCGACGGTCAGATCCTTCAGATCTCCGGATTTATCTTCATCGTAGCTCCCAAGGACGTCGACATTACCGGCGACTACACCGCATTCCTTCAGCAGGATTCCTTCGGTGTACCGACGTTTAAACAGTGAGAGAGTGCACGATGACCGACATCGCTAAAGACAATACCAACAATTCGCGCAAGGGCAGAATGCGCAAGATCCTGTATCTCTGGATACCGATCGCCGCTGTTCTTGCCGACCAGCTGACCAAGATACTCGCTTACAACAACCTTCGCTGTCACGATGAGGTGAAAGTGATCGGCGACGGGATCGTATTTTCCTATCTGGAAAATACAGGCGCAGCCTGGGGCATCCTGCGAGGCCGTTTCGACGTGCTCGCGCTTGTCACGGCGGTGATCCTTCTCGCGTTTTTGTTCGTGATCGCACGGATCCCTTCGTACCCCAGATACCGTCTGTTGCTGGTGACGCTTCTGATCACCGCCGGCGGTGCGATCGGCAATCTGTTCGACCGCATTTTCCGCGGATATGTGATCGATTTCATTTACCTGAAATTCATTCATTTTCCGATCTTCAACGTCGCGGACATCTTCGTGACCTGCGGCGTGTTCTTCTTCGCGATACTGCTTCTTTTTGTCTACAAGGACGAAGAGCTGTGGTTCATCCCGTTCTTTGGGGAGAAGGATAAAAAACCTACGAACTCAGACAACACCCCTTAAGTCCTTTTGCCGATTTAAGGGGTCGCTTTTTCCCGTAAGGAGTCTGCATGGAAACCCGCACCTTCATCATCGAGGACGACCAGAATGATATGCGGATCGACCGCGCGATCGCGGCCACCGATCCGGATGTCACGCGAAGCTATGTCCAGAAGCTTGTTGCCCAGGGTCTCGTCTCGAAAAATGAAATCCTTGTCGTCCGTGACAGCGTGAAAGTGCAGACCGGCGACATCATCCGCATGCAGGTTCCCGATCCCGAACCGCTGGCAATCCTTCCTGAGGATATTCCGCTCTCGATCGTCTACGAGGACGAGGATATCCTGATCGTCGACAAACCGAAGGGCATGGTGGTTCATCCCGCTCCCGGACACAATTCCGGCACATTGGTCAACGCGCTGATGTACCATTGCGGCGACCGCCTTTCCGGCATCAACGGCGTCGCCCGTCCAGGCATCGTGCATCGCATCGACCGGGACACCACAGGCCTGCTTGTCGTCTGTAAAAACGATACGGCCCATATAAGCCTTTCCGAACAGTTAGCCAAGCATTCTATCACCCGGAGATATTTCTGCGTCACAGAGGGCGAAATACGCGAAGACGGCACGGTTGACGCGCCGATCGGGCGCAACCCGGGCGACCGCAAGAAAATGAGCATACAGCCCGGCGGAAGAAGAGCAGTGACGCATTATCACGTGATCGAACCGTTGAAGAATCATTTTACGTATGTCAGCTGTCAGCTGGAGACCGGCCGCACGCACCAGATCCGCGTTCACATGGCGAGCATTCACCATCCGCTGCTCGGTGACACCGTATACGGTCGCGAGAAGCAACCGTCATACGCCTCCGAAGGCCAGGTGCTGCACGCAGGAGTTCTCGGCTTTGTCCATCCGACCAGCGGAGAGTATGTGGAGTTCACATCGCCGCTTCCGGAGTATTTTGTGAACATACTTGACAAGCTGAGGATTCAATAATCCTGATGGTCTACCGAACATTCAAACAGTGCTGATTCCAGTCGGAATATTATTAGCCGTACATGACCGACAGGCTGATTCCGACCGCATATATACAAGCCACTGATTCTGACAAGACAATTACACGGGGGCAGTATGGAACGAGCGATCCCAAGTGAAATCCTGAATCATCTTTTTGGACAGAGACGTTCCGATATCGGCGCTTCTTCGGAGCGCGATACGAGAGCCTCGGTTCTCTACGGCATTTCCTGCTGCGGCAAATCTTTTCTTCTCAGGGCTCTTGCGGAACAGAGCAACACCAATTATCTGCTGATCGATCTGACAACCGACCGTGAGCTTCGCACCCTGTTATTTGATTCTCTGTCCGATATCAGTACAAGGTCGGTCGTCGACGTATTGTGTGAAGCCTACGGTCTGCCTGCTGACCGCGTCCGTTCGACCTTTCTCCTGATCGACGGCTGCGAACTGTTAGGAGAGCGGTTCTGTCGCTTTTTCGAGCGAGAGCTGCCGTATCGCTCCGCGTATGCGACCAATCGGCCGGATCTGATCCTGAACCGAATAGAGTTGAATTTCTCAAAGGATTCCCCTGTCATGTTTCACCGGATCCGTCCGATGCAGTTTACGGAATTCCTGACGGCGATCGGTCACAGCGATTACTGCGACGTGATCCGCGCATTTGTACGTGACAAAAAACCGATCCCTGCGATACTCGCGGACGACCTTACGGAGTTGTATTACGACTATATGATGACCGGAGGTTTCCCGCAGGCAATCCGATCGTATATGGAATCAAAAGCCGATCTGTCGGAACTTCGGCACGCGCATGAATCCGTATTTTCCGTGATCAAGAGCCGAATGATCCAGCCGGATATACCGTATTCGCAGTTGATCAGCGAGACGCGATTACTCCAGTTGATAACGTATTACCGTGAGAACGGTAAGGAATGGATCGATGGTTTTCGCCCCGGCACGATCCGGCGCGGTCTGTCCAGATCGAACTTCGAGAACGAGCATCAACTGTTGTGTGAAGCAGGCCTGCTCATCCCGGTGTATACGCATTCTGTAGACATTACCGCAGTCGAAAGAGAAACAGCCGGGCTTCCGGCGGGAGAGGACTGCGGTGTGCATTATGAGATCGCCGACCAAGGATTGGCGCGTTTTCTGCTGAACGATTACGAGAGTTTCTACAATCTGGATGAGTCCCAACTGCCGTATTACATGCTGTTGAACAGCCTTTATTGTGACTGTGACCGACACAATATTCAGATCTGCAGAGAACGGACCGGCAGAAACACGATAATTCCTTTGATACTACCAAAGAAGAACATCTGTGTCACGATCGACGTCCCGGGCAAACGTCGATCCGCCAAAACACAGAGCGAAGAACACGAAAAATACATCCTCACCAACCGAAATAAAGAGTCAAAACACGGCGACCACAACATCATGTGGTTCGCTTTGAACGAGACACTAGACGCCGAAAAAAGATAAAAAACGTTGCCTTTTTCGTATTGACAAGGAAATTCTATAATAGTAGAATTATTAATGCACAGTCAAAGCGTCCCGCGGCATCAAAGTGCTGCGACAAGCGCTCGACCGGCATTCGCAATTTTTTACTGTACTACAAGTTGAGAATTACGACGGCAAGTGGAGAAGACGACGAATGGGTGAAATCAGGTTGCATGAAGGCGAATTGAACGTTATGGAGTTGCTTTGGTCAAACCAAAGCCTTTCCGCAAAAGACATCGCCAAGATCATCAAAGATTACATCGGCTGGGAAAAGAACACGACCTACACCGTGATCAAGCGCTTGATCGACAAGGGCGCCGTGATGCGTGAAGAACCCGGGTTCATCTGCAAAGCCGTTGTAACCAAAGCAGAGATTCAAAAGATCGAAGCCAAAGCATTGTTCGACAAGCTGTTCGGCGGAGACATCACGAATTTCTTCAAAGAATATCTTGCAAACGAAAAGCTCGGCGCCGAAGAGATCCGCGAGCTGCGAAAGATCGTTGATGCGCAATACCGCAAATTGTTTTAGCGCATGACATACATACTGCAAAACATCCTGAAACGTTGGAAAGATCGCCCGGGCAGCAGTGGTCCGGGCGATATCTTAGTCCATATATTATTTCGCTAAACGCAGGTTTTACGAAATAACACGCCTGCATTTAAGCCATTCCATCGCTGTAGACGCCCGATTATACCTTATTTCGTTGTTTTACCGCGAAATCCGGCTTTTGTACGTTTAGCGAAAAAATGTTGTATTCTTTCATCATTGAAGTTATAATTCTTATTGATGATAATCTTCTTACGTTTGATCATCATTGTTTGTTGCGGA
>JBGUPV010000180.1:0-4347 GCA_045130455.1 Lachnospiraceae bacterium
ATCACGTCCGGCTTCGGCAAAACCTCCGCCATGCCCGTGACACTGTCTCCTCGGCGAAGCTCCATCCGCGCCACGATGGGTGCCAGCACCGGGTCCTCCGCCGCGCGCCGGAGCGCGTCCGCGAGAAGCTCCGCGATGATCGGGTCGTACTCAAAAAGAGTCACTTTCATTCCCGCTGCCGCCAGCAAGAGCGAATCCTCGCCGAACCCGGCAGTCGCGTCGATGGCCGTCATCGGCTTGCCGCCGCGCACTCCCGCGGCGCGTACCAAAAGCTCCGTCGCCAGCTTGCGCCGGGAAAGCCGCGGTATCATTTTCGTCAGATCCGCGCACGCCGTGTTGCCGCCGCCGCACAGCGAAAGCCCTTTCGGGCCGAGCAGCAGGATTGCCTCGTCCGCCGACGGTTCGCCGTCGCGGCTGCCCTTGCGCGCCGCAGGGACGATTCCCTTGTACTCAACTCCGAGCCGTTGTGCCAGCTCGCGGGCAGGGCTCTCATACTCTCCGTCCGCCGCCGCTGTGAACAGGCGCTCCGCTGTTGCCATAGGCTTCACTCCTTATACTCTCCGGTTATTCCGTCAACACTTCATTTTTCTTTCGTACTCTCCTGCCCGCGCGCCTTCGCGTAAACCCAGCCGTCCTGCAGCAGGTTCACGACCGTGCCGGCCAGATACGCCGCGATGTCCCCCCACGCGAACGAATTGCCCATCAGCACGCGCAGGAACCGGTTTTTGATCCCCAGGACATCCACAAGCGGCAGGATCTGCGTCAGTTCCACGACCACCGCGAACAGGAAAATGCCCGCCGCAAGCGGCATTGCCTTCCTCGGCAGGAAAAACCGCACAAGCATGTACAGCAGGATGACGATCAGCACGTCGCCGAAATACGGCCGGATAAACCGGTCTCTCACAAACAATCCGATGGCAAATTCCGCGGCAAGCAGCACAAAAAAGCCCGCCAGGTACCATCTCCGCGATCTGTTCAACATATGAAATACTCCCCCGTCGCGCGGCATCGTTCGCGCCGCGTCATCGATCCGATTATACCTCACAATCGCGCGCGGCGCAATGTTTCTTTGTCCCGCGGATGCCCGGGCTGTATCTTTTGCAGGTGCCCGGGCACAACGAAAGACCCCGGCCGACGCGCGACCGGAGTCTTTCGTTCTATTCCGCTATGCCGCTGTAAATCTTTGCCGATCAATCATCCGGCTTCTCACCTGTGCCGTTGCAGGCCGGACACTTGAGTGTACCGTGGCACTGCTCGCACACGGCTTTGCCCGTGCCGTCGCAATCCGGACATTTGCCGCCGCTGTCCTTGCCGGTGCCGTTGCACCGCATGCAATCCACATATCCCGTGGCGTCGCATCGCTCGCAATCGCCGGTGCCCCAGCATACGGAGCAGCCTTCCTTCTTGCGCGGCTCTCCGCCGGGTTCGTTCGGATCCGGCCCCGGTTCATTCGGGTCAGGTCCCGGCTCGTTCGGGTCAGGTCCCGGCTCGTTCGGGTCCGGTCCCGGCTCATTCGGGTCGGGCTCCGCGAATACGACCGACTCGTTCACCTCGACCTTCGGCTCCGCCGTGAAATTGTTGCGCGTCGCAGTATCCCGGATTGCATTTTCCGCTTTCTTCATCACCTCTTCGGCTGCGGACTCCGGCGCTTTTGCATTCACGATCGTGACATTTACTTCGCCGCCGTCCTTCAGATAGCCTTCCTGGTGCGAGAACCGCACGATATCATCGAGCGCTCCGTCGATCCCGCGATTTGCGATCACGCATTGCTCCTCGATCTTCTTGGCGTCCTCGTTGAGCGCCTCGTACGCGATCACATCGTTGCCTGCCACATACAGGAGGAACGACGGATTGATGTCTACCCGGATCGCAAAATCATAAACCTCCGGCTCCTTGCTTCCCTGCTCGTCCGGCTTTGCCGGCTCGTTCGGTTCTCCCGGTTCACCCGGTCCCGGCTCGCCCGGTTCTTCGGTCTTCGTCGGCTCCGCCGCCGGCGTTTCCGTTGCCGGCTTCTGTTCCGGTTCCTTCGCCGTATCGGAATCTTTTCCGCAGGCTGCGAGCACGAAAACGAGAAGCACGCCCAAAATGATCAGATACAGTTTCTTCTTCATAGCTCTCCTCCTACTCCTGTCCGCACGATCTCAACACTCTCAACCACCCGCGGACATCCTGTTCCCGAAAGAATGATCTCTCTGAAATGAGCATAGCACAGTAGCAATCCCCCATGCAAGGACAACGCGTTATCGAAAAATGCACCGTGTAAGAAAATCACTCATTTTCCTCGACTTTTTGCAGTGAATTCTTGCAAATGCGCGATTTCAATGCAAAATGGGCTGCCCGAAGGCAGCCCGCAGCCGTCATTGGTTACCAGGCGCGGTACCGGCCCGCGAGAGCCAGCAGCGCGAAAATGTACAGGCAGTTGTCATAGTAGCGTCGGCCGCCTCTGCGCAGCGGCTGATTCCAGAACCACTCAACCCAGCGCTTCGCCACCGCGAAATCGCTGCCGGGATCGTCGCTGTACGGGACCGTCAGCGCGCTCTGCGCCATCGTCGCCAAAAGTCCCACCGGGTGAAGCACCGGGCGGTCGATCGGGGTCCCGTCGATCTCGTAGGAGCAGCGGCATGCCTCGAGGTCCGTGCCGAAGAAGCGCATCATGCGGAGCGGAACGCTGTACTGCCCGACGTCCTCCCCGTACCATACCGCATCCAGACCGATGTTCGCGGCCGTGCGGTACGCGTCGCTGAAGAACGTGCCCATACTTCCCCACGGAAGCTTCCGGTTCATCGGAGTTCCGTCGAAGTTCGCGTACTCCGGGTTCAGACCGGTCACCGGGTGGCACGCGGTCACCAGATACTCGCGGCTCGCACGGGCGGCGCGCTTCCAGAACGGACGGTCCTCCTCGTACGCCCACTCCGCGAAGAGCTCATAAAAGTGCGGCAAATGATACGACGGGTCCGTGTGCGGGCTGCCCGGAACGAACAAAATCTGTGCGTTGTCGCGGTTCCACATCGGCGCGCCCGGCCGCCCGTTCTCACCCTTGTGAAGCGCCGCCCGCAGGATCTCCTTCGCCTCCCGGCTGTACTCGAAGATTCCCTCTCCGTCGCCCCAGCGGTGCGAAGCGAAGAACAGCGCCATCGCGTAAAATTCCTCACCGTCCGGCGCGGGGCCGTAGGCATTTTTCGTGCCGTCGGTCTTACACGACCACGCAAAATATCCCTCGTTCTCGCCTTCCTCCATGAACATGTAGGTCTTCGACCACTTCCAGATCCGGTCGAACTCTTCCTTCCTGTCCATCTGCACGCACATCATCATGCCGTAGGACATGCCCTCCGTGCGCGCGTCGTGGTTGCCGGTGTCCTCGAGATAGCCCATATCCTCGCCGGCCTCGTGGTAGATCCGCTCGGTCTCATCATAGAAAAAAGTATCCCACACTTCTTGGATCCGCTGCTCGATCTCCTCGTCGGTCTTTCCGATCTCCTTCAGCAGATTTCTGTACTGTCCGCTCTGTACTGCTCCCATATGCCTTCTCCTTCTTCGCCGCGCTCGCGGCGCGGTCTTATTTTCCACTACGATACCACATGGAAAGTTGCCGCACAATGGAGTAAGTCCACACATTTTCCACAGTATTTCCATACGAAGTTACGATTTTGCGGTGTATACTCGGAGTAGAATACAGGAAACCACATCCAAAGAGAAGGAGGACCGCGACATGAAAGACAGAACCACTCGCAAGATTTTCTCGCTCTTTATGATCATGACACTGGCGATCCTTACAGCGTCTGCCTGCAGCAAGACCGATACTTCCGATACAAAGAAGGCCGACTCCTCCACACCGACGGCGGAGGCCGGCGACAATTCACAGACGACCGTGACTCCTTCGGAAAATGAGCCGACGTCGACGCCCGAGGCAGGTAACAACGGCAATGATACGAACAAAGATCAGCGGCCCGGCCGCAACGGCCAGGGCAATTCCGGCTACACCGAGCCTTCCTCCGACGCGCTCCTGCCCTCCGCCCTTGACACGGACAATCTCTTCAGCAAACGCGACCTCAATCAGTCGCCCGACCTCTCGGACGCGACGGTGCTCACCGTCTCCGACGGAGGCACGCTCCAGATCACCGAGGCCGGCATCTACCGCATCACCGGCACCGCTTCCGACGCGCAGATCCGCGTGGACGCAGGTCTTCAGGACAAGGTTCAGATCGTGCTTGACGGTGTGACGATCACCAACACGGACCGCCCTGCGATCTGCATTCTCTCCGCCGACAAATGCTTCATAACGACGACCGGAACGAATTCCTTAAGCGTCACTGGCGCATTTGCCGCGGACGGCGACAGCACGCCCGA
>JBGUPV010000181.1:0-5669 GCA_045130455.1 Lachnospiraceae bacterium
CGATCACAAGGATCTGGTCGGCGTTGCGTACGGTCTTCAGACGATGCGCGATCATGATGATCGTCTTGTTACGCGTGAGCTCCTGAACTGCCTTGACAAGCTCGGCCTCATTTTCCGGATCGACGTTCGCGGTCGCCTCATCGAGAATGATGATCGGGCTGTCCTTCAGGATAGCCCGCGCAATGGAAATGCGCTGCTTCTCGCCGCCGGAGAGTGATGCTCCGCCCTCGCCGATGACGGTCTCGTAGCCGTCCGGCAGCTGCATGATGAAATCGTGGCAGCGCGCCTTCTTGGCCGCCTCGATCACACGCTCCATCGACGCCCCGGGCTCGCCGAAGCGGATGTTGTTCGCGATGGTGTCCTCAAAGAGATACACGCGCTGGAACACAAAGCTGAAGTTCCTCATGAGCGAATCGAAACTGTATTCCTTCACGTTGCGCCCGTTCAGCAGCACCTCGCCCTCATGCACGTCCCAGAACCGGGCGATCAGGCTCGTAAGGGTCGTCTTGCCGCCGCCGGAAGGCCCGACGATCGCGGTGGTCGTCTTCTCGGGGATCCGCAGCGAAACATTATCGATGATACGTCGTGATTCATACGCGAAGCTTACGTTCTTCAGTTCAATGTCAAAGTGCTTCGGCGTGATATCCGCGCCCTCGGTGTCCATGGCAGGTTCCTCCAGAACACCCTTTGCCTGCGTGACCGCAATGTCGATGGTTCGCAGCAGTGCCGAAAAGTTGCCCATCAGATCAAGACTCTCGTAGATCAGGAACGACGCGACGGTCATCATGATCGTGTACAACAGGTCCATCGTCCCCGCGAAATAAAACTTCACCGCAGCCACCGCCATCGCGATGCCCATAAGCTTCGTCGTGATATTCTGGAGCGTCATGAACGGAATGACGGAATACTCGAGGAGAGTATCCCCCTTGCACTTGTTTTTGATCGCCCTTGAGAGCTTCTTCGCTTCCTTGCCGGTGAGGTTGAAGTTCTTCACCTCGGCGATGCCCTGCACATACTCGATGACGGCGGACACCAGCGCCTCGTCCGCGACGGCCTTGCGCGGTGCCGAGCGTTTCGCGGAGGCCTGCATCAGCGCGTTGAAGACGCCGAAGAGAACGACGCCGATCACGAGGATGATGCCGATGCGCCAGTCGAAGCAGAAGATCATGACGACGATGACTGCCGTCGTGAGGATACCCTGTGTCGTCATCATGATGACGCGGGCCGCCACGTCCGCAAGACCTTCCATCGTGTTGGTCGTGATGTTGGTGATCCGGCCGAGGCTGTTTTGATTGAAAAATCCCATGGGAAGATAGCGAAGATGTTCCGCGATCTCCATTCGCTTGTTGCAGCTGCTGTGGTAACCGGCCTCGCACTGGAGCATCGTTGTCTTCAGCGACACCAAGATCTGTCCGAGCACGGAGACACACATGATCGCAAAGGAACCCCAGATGTGTTTCGCGCTCATGTCGCCGTTCACGATGCCCATGGCGACCACGCCCACCGCGGGAATGCGGAGTGCCGTGAACATTGCCCGCAGTACGCCGAGGATCATCGACAGCCGCAGCTTGCGGCGGTCTTCCTCGTTGCAAAAATCAAAGAATTTTCGTAAAATCGCAAGCATTATGCCACCTCCGTATCCTTCGTGCTGCTATGGGCTTCCCACATCTCGCGGTACAAAGCGCTCTTCGCGAGAAGCTCCTCCTGCGTTCCCTCCGCCTCGACACGTCCGTCGTTGATCAGGACGATGTGGTCGGCCGTGGCGATGGTGGAGAGTCGGTGCGCGATGACGATCAACGTCTTACCCTTCACAAGCTTCGCTACCGACTTCTGGACGAGCGCCTCATTTTCCGGATCCGTGTACGCGGTGGCCTCGTCGAGAATGACGACGGGCGCATCCTTGAGCATCGCACGGGCAATGGCGATACGCTGCCGCTCGCCGCCCGAAAGGTGCGCGCCCGAGCCGCCGGCGATGGTGTTGTAACCGTTCTCGAGGTTCATGATGAACTCATGGCAGCCGCACGCTTTCGCCGCGTTGACCACGTCCGCGTCGCTCGCGCCGGGGCGTCCCATACGGATATTTTCCAAAACCGAAACGTCAAAGAGATAGTTGTCCTGCGACACATACGCGATATATTTGTTGTACTCCGCGAGGGCGATCTTTCGGATGTCCGCGCCGCCGTATGTGATCTCGCCGCCGTCGACGTCCCAGAAGGACGCGATCAGCTTGGCAACGGTGGATTTGCCGGCGCCGGACGGACCGACGAGCGCCGTGACGGAGCCTTCCGCGATCTTCAGATTCACGCCGTGCAGGACTTCCTGCTCCTTGTAGCCGAAATGAACATCACGAAGCTCGATGGCACTGCCGACAGGCTTCGCCTGCGACGTCTCCGGACGCTCCAGATCACGCATCTTGAGGATCGCGGTCGCCTCACCGATGATCACGCCCATCTTGTTGGCGTCATCCATGTAGCTGGCGACGCGCACGAACGGGCCGACCAGACCGAGCGCAAGGATGATGATCATCAATACGTCCGGTCCGCTCGTACGCCCGCTCATATAAAACCACGCGGAGAAAGGTAAAAGCGAGAGAAGCTGCGCGGGCATCAGAGCCATGCCCACATTCTGGTCGATATTGCAGCGGCGCATCCACTCGACGAAGCAGTCGGCGCCCTCTTTCGCAGCGCGGACGAACTTCTCGTAGGAGGTCTTGGATTTGCCGAATGCCTTGATGACCTCGATTCCGTTGATGTACTCGACCGCGGTGTCGTTCAAAGCCTTCGTCTTCTGGATCGCGTTGTCAAAATCCTTCTGGGAACCGGCCATCATGTGGCCGAAGAACACGAGACCCACCGGGAGGCTCAGAAGTGACAGAAGTGACAGCCTCCAGTCGATGGTAAGCATAAAGATGAAAATGCCGATCGGCACCACAGCATTGGAAAGCACTTCAGGGATCATATGTGCCAGCGTCGTCTCGATGGAGTCGACACGCTCGATGATGATGTTTTTATAGGTTCCGGACGACTGATCGAGCACGTCGCCGAGAGGCATGCGCGCAAGCTTCGCCGTCAGACGGCGGCGGATCTCCGCGAGCACGGAAAATGTCGCCTTGTGCGACAGCGTCGTGGAAAAGCAATGAAACAGCCGGTGCAGTACCCAGAACAGAGCCATCCATGCGATCCGGTTCATGCAGTACGCCTCATCGGCGGTATGCTCCACAAGCCCCTTCACCATGTCTCCCAGGTACAGATACGGGATGAAACCGCAGATCACGCTGCCGAACGCCAGGAGAATGCTCAGGATGTAGTGAATGCGATGGATTCCCGCAAACTCCACGACCCAGCCGAGCGTCGATCGGTCCTTCCCTTCCTTCTTGTTTTGTTCCATAAGGAACTCCTTTCTTTTGGTTAGCCTCGACTAACCTCTTTGCATATAGTAAGGCTGCATAACGCAGCCCCGAAAACAAAGAAAAATAACAGCGAACGATGTTTACCCGCGTCAAAAAGCGTACACCGTTCGCTGTTCAGAGTCAAGACACACTCTTGACAATTTGTTCGCTATCGATCGGGCCGCGGATCACCTCGCCGATCCCTCATTTTCCTTCGGTCGCAGAGCCTCCGCCGGAACCCCCATGACACTGAGCCAGCCGGGCATGAAGAAGCTGTCCAGCGTGTCCGCGTAGTGCAGCGCTTCCTCCCGGGTAAATCCGTGCTTTACCGCCTCAAAAGCGGCATTCACCTGCGCCGTCACCAGAAGATGCACTTCCTTCCGCGGCAGATCGATCGGCTTCTCCCCGCATTTGCGGAGTTCGCTGATAAACGCGAGCGTCGACGTCTCCTCCAGCATCGCCACATCATGGATATAGTTCTCGTACATGGTCCCGTCGGCCTTCAAAGTCATCAGCCGGAACTCCTCAAGATGATCGTAGATAAACTCCATGGCCCAGCGGTTTCCGCCGGTCTGTTCCGCGAGGATCGATGTGTTGCCGCTTCCGAGCTCCGCGTACTCTCTCCGCTCACGCTCGCGATACTGCCGTTCAAACTCCGTTTTCACGGGCTCCACAAGGCTCGCGAACATTTCCTCCTTGCTCGGAAAATGCTTATACAGGCCCGACGCGCTCATTCCCGCATCCATCGCGATGTTCCGCATGGACGCTTCCTTGAAGCCGCACCGTCCGAACTCTCTTCTGGCTGCCTCCACGATCTTTCCGTGATTCAGCGATTTCTTCTTCGGCATCTGCTACCTCCGTATGATCAAGCCGTTCTCAGGCGAGGTCCGCGCCCAGTTTGCGGCATGCTTCCAACGCATCATCGTCCGGCGCGTCGTTGCAGATCACCGGCTCGCAGGCAAGGAACGCGCCGTCCTTCTCGCACTGTTCGCGCCAGTTGCGCATCCACTCGCCGTCGCCCCAGCCGTAGGATCCGAACAATCCGATCTTCTTGGCGGAAAGCATCGATTCGCACTTCGTGAACATCGGCTCAAACTCACTCTCCTCCAACTGCTCGGAACCCATGGACGGGCATCCGAACGCAGCCGTGTCGAAACTACCGAGAGAATCCGGATCAAACTCCGCGGATGTGAACAGCGTACCTTCCGCTCCGGCTCCCTTCACTCCTTCAAGCACCGCCTTGGCCATCGCCTCCGTGTTGCCGGTGCCGCTCCAATATACGATCGCAACTTTGTTCATCTTGGTTACCAACCTTTCTTGAAATAATAGTATTTAGTTACCTACAGGCAACCTGAGGCCGTCAGTTTCTCCACGGACTCGCCGTTCCGATATCTTCTGCACAACAGTTCCGTACACTTTCGATACCGGCAGAACCGGCGCTGCGCCGCTTCCGCATCGCCGTAAACCTTCCAGTACCCGACCGTCTTGAATCCGGAAGCACGGTTTCGGATGAAACCTTCCACATCCTCCGGCGGATATCCCAGGAACAAGCCGATCTCATGCGGAAAATCCTCATTTTCCCGGATTCTCTCGATCAGTCTGGAAAGGCACTGTCCGCAGCGGTTCGACTCGTAGCCCCGCACACGAAGAAGATCGGAAGCCCCGGTGCCGCACAGATCGCACCGCAGCAATGCCGGGCGAAAGAGATAAATGAGTGCGTTGTTGTTCGCGTACCGCAACGGGATCAGACAGACTCCCTTGCGGCCGAGCCGTCGGTTCCAACGGCGGATCGATTCCATCATCTCGCGACGATCCGCATAGCGACAGTTATATACACTGCCGGTCTTCATCCCCGCCAATGTCGGTGCACACATTCGGACCATCGTCATCTCCTCCGGCATTCCGTACCTCCTCTCCGGCGATCCGCGGCCGCGGGACAACATCCCCATCCACATCATCGCCAAACGTCTTCGCTTTCAGTTACCCTCGGCTAACTGTTGCGCATTATAGCACAGCACCGACACACTTTCAAGCATTATTTCCGACGAAACAGATCATTTTTCGACGGAACAAAAAAGCGGACCGACGATCAACGCCGATCCGCTGTGATTCTCATTCTGCTGTCCGGAGCCTTTTCCGGTTCACCCAATATCCGAGTACGCGCCTACATGCTCATCCGGTAAATCTCGAGCATGTCCTCCTCGCGCAGGAAGCGTGCGGAACCCATACCGCCGTTCACGCCGACCGCGCACTTGTGCGCCATGAGCACGAGGTCCTCCTC
>JBGUPV010000182.1:0-16353 GCA_045130455.1 Lachnospiraceae bacterium
AAAGCCGGTTTCGAAGGAAGTCCGCAAGCAGTACTTCGGCGAGGATTACCTCGACGGTTCCTATACGCAGGTTGAGCCTGCCGAGGAGGCTCCGGCCGAGACACCTGCCGAGACACCGGCGGAAACTCCTGCTGAGACGCCGAAGGCGGATGAGACCGCAGATACTCCGGACGCTACGACTTCTTCCAGAGCGGAGGGAGACGATGCAGGCGAGACCGGTGAGACGGGTGAGACCGGCGAGACGGGTGAGTCCGGTGAAGGCGGCGAAGGCGGCGAAGGCGAGACCAAAGAGCCCGAACCGGTAGCTCCTTCCACTGCGAAGGCCAATGTAGTTCGCGAGGAGCTTGACCTCGACTACGATTTCTACATCGCAGACAATCAGCACAACCGTGTTGTTCACTGCGACTACAACATGAACGTGATCAACGTCATCCGCGATCCTAAGGATGACACACTCGGTAAGGATTACATTTTCCACCCGCAGCACATCGTGACCGACGCGGCGTTCCGTACCTATGTACAGGCGGAAGGCGTTTCCAACGGTCTGATGGAGTTCGACAGCAAGGGTGGTTTCACCGGTTACATGGGCGCTGCCAAGGTTATCCTTTCGTTCTTCGGAAGAATCTGGAGAAAACTCCAGACGAAGGAACAGAGAAACCGAAGCGTTCAGAACGTCCCGACCGAGTACAACAACCTGAGTCTGGACAAGGACGGATTCATCTACGCGACGATCAGCGCGATCAAGGACCAGGACATCTGGGACGGAACGGCAACCCCGATCCGAAAGCTCAATGCCATGGGTTCCGACATCCTGATCCGAAACGGCAATTCGTTCCCGATGGGCGACCTGAGCTGGGGAACAGTTAAGGGCGTTACGGCGAGCGGTGCTTCCAAGTTTGTGGATGTCATCGCGTTCAAGAACGACACCTACTGCTGCCTCGACAGAACCCGCGGCCGAATCTTCGCATACGACTTCCAGGGCAACCTCCTGTACGCGTTCGGTAACATCGGACATACGGCCGGAAGATTCACTCTGGTATCGGCAATGGACAACCTCGATGAGGAGACGATCCTCGTTCTTGACACCACGAAGGGTACGATCACCGAGTTCTCGATGACCTCGTACGGCAAGATGATCAACGAGGCACTCGCGCTTTATGCCACCGGTGATTACGAAGGCTCCGCGGAAGTCTGGAAGCGGATCATGCAGTTCAACGGAAACTTCGAGCTTGCATACATCGGTATCGGCCGTGCGCTGTTCCGTCAGAAGAAGTACAAGGAAGCAATGACGTACTTCGAGAACGCGCATGACGTCGAGAACTATTCGAAGGCATTCCAGCACTACCGTGAGGAAGTCGTTGAGAAGTACATCGTTTATGCGGTTGTCGTGCTTGTAGCACTGATCGTGATCCCCGCGATCATCCGTAAGATTCTGAAGTTGCGAAAGGAGATCAGAGAGGCATGAAAAAAGTATTCTCCGGTATCGCATCATTTTTCAAGGGAGAGGGATGGGCACATTACCGCAAGACTCTTCGGTATGCACTGTATGTCATCCTTCATCCGTTTGACGGCTTCTGGGATCTGACGCATGAGAAGCGCGGATCCATGGCGGCGGCACACACGATCGTTATCCTGACGCTCCTGACGAGAATCTGGGACAAGAGATTTTCAAGTTTCATCGTCAACAACACCCGTTGGAGCGAGTTCAGCGTCTGGATGAACATCGCCGGTATTCTGGTTCCCCTGTTTATCTGGGTTCTGGCAAACTGGTGTGTAACGACGTTGATGGACGGCAAGGGCCGTTTCCACGAGATCTATATGGGAACCGCGTACGCGCTTACGCCGTACCCGCTCATCGGTCTTCCGATGATCCTTCTGAGCAATGTCGTGACGAAGGAAGAGAGCGTGTTCTACACCTACTTCAACATTTTTGCGTTGATCTGGGCCGGTTTCCTTGTTTTGTTCGCGATGATGATGATCCACGATTATTCCCTGATCAAGGGTATCTTCGCTACGCTCTTCTCCATCTGCGGCATGGCGATCATCATGTTCGTTGTCCTGCTGTTCTTCAGTTTGATCAGTGACGCGATCATGTTCTTCGTTTCAATCTATAAAGAGATTATACTACGACTATAACGCGCGAAAGGAGGTAACAGACCATGAGTATTACTAAGCGCAGGCGCAAAGACACCGGTATGCCGAGTTTCTTCCAGAGAAACAAGGGCAAGATCATCGGATATCCGATCGCGGCTGTCGTTATCGTCGCCTTGATCTTCCTCGCGCGGTATTTCGGGCGTGAGAAAGAGAAGGTGATCGAGGAGCTCCCGTTGTATTCGTTCGGCGAGCTTTCCAAAGATCCTATCACACTTGACAACGGTATCGTTTCGCTGGTGTTTGATCCGACAACGACACACTTTGTATTCACGGATAAGAACAAGCATAAGTGGTTTTCAGATTCCCAAGCCGAGGATACGCAGCACACGGAGCTGAACGCTCTGCTGATGATCACGTATCAGGACTCCAAGGGCGAGCCCAAGAAGTACGACTCCGACAAATGGTCGGTGCAGCTTCTGAACTACAATTATTCCTGGGATCCGGACGATTATTCGATCACGATCAATTACACGATCGGTAACGTCAGACCCACATACTATGTTCCCCGTGCCATTACGCAGGAGAGATTCGACGAGATATATGCGCAGCTGAAGCCCGAGCATCAGAAGGAGTTCAAGAAGTCGTACACCTTCATGGATGCAAAGAACCTTGCCAAGTCGATCAACGATAAGTACAAGAAGAGTTACCCCAAGATCGTCGACGATGTCATGAACAACGGTGTTACCGTTGCTCTGATCCGAGACAATACGCCGGATTGGAAACTGAAGAAGTTTGCCGATTTCCTCGCGGAAGATTTGGGGTATACGCCGGAAGACTGGAACGCCGACCAGGAGAAGTACTCCGAGGGCGAGTCCGGTACGAAGGATCCTTCGGTCAACGTTACGCTGGTTCTCAAACTCGACGGTGAGGATCTGGTAGCCACCGTTCCTTACGACAAGATTCAGTATCGTTCGCAGTTCCCGCTTACCGAGGTTTCGATCCTTCCGTACATGACGTCGGAAGCACAGACATCCACGGGCAGCCTGTTCGTTCCGGACGGTTCCGGAGCTCTGATCCACTTCAACAATCAGAAGGGACGTCAGGAGTACAGTGCGAAGATCTACGGTCAGGACATCGCAATGGTGCAGAACTACAAGATGTCCGAGATCACGGCGAACTTCCCGATCTACGGTATTATGGTGGAGAGCCGCCAGGGTGATGACTCCGTCGGCAACGGACAGTCCCTGCTGGCGATCGTCGAATCCGGTGATTCGTACGGTGTGATCAAGGCCGGTACGCCGAGCGGTGCCAATGTCAATGTCAACTATGTATCGTCAAGATTTACCGTACTGCACAATGACAAGGTCGATGTAGGCGCGCGTTCCACGACGTCGGTTTACGCTTACGAGGATAAGCTCAACCCTGAGGAGAACATCTCGATCCGTTTCCGTCCGATCGACGGTTGCGACTACGTCAATATGGCGAAGGAGTACCGCAACTACTACCTCGCAAAATATCCGGAACTCAAGGCTCAGGCAAGCACGGATGTTCCGGTGGCTGTCGAACTCGTAGGTGCGGTCACGAAGACGCAGCACGTTCTCGGATTCCCTGCGGATCGCCCGTACGCGGTAACGACATACTCGCAGATGGCTGACATCGTTAAGGACCTGAACAGCAACGGATTGGAGAACATGAACGTTGTTCTTACCGGATGGTTCAACGAGGGTGTTAAGCATGAGGTTGCCGATGACGTTGACCTGATCAGCGCACTCGGCGGCAAGAGCGCTTTCAAGAAAGCAATCTCGAGCATTCAGGGAAGCAATCAGCTGTACCTGAAGGCAAACTTCACATTCGTATATGAAGATGAATGGTTCGACAGTTTCCGTTACCGCCGCGATACGGCGAAGTACGTATCCCGCGAGTACGTCAAGCTTCAGAAGTTCAGCGATGTCTGGTACGGTGTTGAGGATGACGCGGATATTTACTATCTGGCAAATCCGGCATACATCGAAAAGACGATCAAGGCATATGCGGATGAGCTCGAGGATCTCGGTTTGAAGAACATCGCATTTTCCGACGTCGGAAATAAGCTTGCGGCGGATTACAACCGTAAGAAGGCGGTGTCTCGCGAGCAGGCGAAGAGCGGTCAGACCGACCTCTTCAAGAGTCTGCAGAGCGACGGAACCAAGCTGGTATTCTACGATCCTTTCGAGTACGCGGTTGCGCAGAGCAGTCTCCTCCTGAACGTGGATGTCGATTCCTCGCATTTCAGCCTTGCTGACGAGGCAATCCCGTTCTTCCCGATCGTATTCCACGGTTACTTGGATTACATGGGGGATGCGCTGAATATCACCGGTAACTTTGTCAACAACCTTCTGAAGACGGTTGAGTCCGGCGCCGGTCTCTACTACACGTTCATTGCCAGCCCGGCGATGGAGCTTGCGGAGACGGAGAACACCGATCTCTTTGGCGCTCATTACGACAGCTGGAAGGATGACGCGATCAAGTATTATCAGCGCTTCAAGAAAGATTTTGCAGGTCTTTACAATCAGACGATCGAAGATCACGAGATCATCGACAGAGGTATCACGATGACGCAGTACGCGGACGGCACGAAGGTGTACGTCAACTACCGCAGCACCGCATATCAGATCGATGGCAAAGAGATCCCCGCAGAGGATTGGATCGTCGTGAAGGGAGGTAACTGATCATGGCAGATTCCACGCAGAACACAGCTGACATCACGCCCGAAGAGCTGCTCGAAAATGCTTCCGCTGCTGTTGAAGAGACGGCAGAGCAGGCAGTCGAAACAGCGGAGGCGGTTGAGGCTGAGGCTGCCACGGCGGCCGATTACAGCAGTGAACTTGACGCTGTAGCACAGAATTCAGTTGCTTCTCTGAAAACCCCGACCCCGGGAGGGAAAAAGAAGAAGGCGAAAAACCTTGAACGCAGCAACGCCATCGCAGGTTACCTGTTCCTGTTGCCGTTCATCATCGGTTTCTGCCTGTTCCTTCTCTATCCGCTTGGAATGTCGGTCCGCATGGCGTTCAGCCGTGTGTCCGCGACCAGCAACGGTCTGACATTCAAATGGCTCGGTTTCTTCGGAAAGGGTACCAACTTCCATACGATCTTCCGAGTTGATAAGGACTATCTCGAGGCACTCGGCAACGAGTTGAAGAGAATGCTCCTGTTCGTGCCCGGTATCCTGGTGTTCAGTTTCTTCATGGCGATGCTTCTGAACCAGGAGTTCAAGGGACGTACGTTCGTCCGTGCCGTGTACTTCCTTCCGGTTATCCTTGCTTCCGGTGTATTCCTCGGAATGGAAGCGAACAACGCTTTGCTTTCCAACGTTAAGGAGACCATCAAGGAGCAGAATGCGGCTGCTGCGATCACCAATACGCTTGAGGACATCCTCATGCAGGGTGAGACATTTAACACCTTCTTCCAATACATAATCGATATCGTCGGGCAGGTCTATGATATAGCGATGTCCTCAGGTATTCAGATCATTGTATTCCTGTCCGGTCTGCAGACCATTCCGCCGAGTATGTACGAGGCGGCAAGAATGGAAGGCTGTACCGCATGGGAGAGCTTC
This sequence comes from Lachnospiraceae bacterium, assembly GCA_045130455.1. GTDB lineage: Bacteria > Bacillota > Clostridia > Lachnospirales > Lachnospiraceae > ISDg. The sequence goes on from JBGUPV010000182.1 coordinate 5,690, forward strand.
TGGAAGATTACCTTCCCTCTCATCGGATCCATGATCCTTGTAAACATTGTCTACACGCTCGTCGATTTCTTCACGAGATCCGACAGCCAGTTGATGACGTTGATCAACGATACGTTGCTGATCCGTTTCGAGTACGGCAAGGTTGCCGCGATGTCTTGGGTTTACTTTGCGATCATTGCGGCGTTCCTGGGACTGGTGTTCCTAATCTTCTCAAGGAGGGTATACTACTATGACTAGAGCGGAAAAAAGAAAAGCGTTCTGGGAACGCAACCGCAAGTCCGGCGGATACCTTCTGCGGAAGAAGATCGGAAGCGGTATTTACAGTTTCGGCCGCGGAATTCTTCTCTTCGGTCTGTGTTTCCTCATTCTCCAGCCGTTGGTCCAGAAGATCTTCATGAGCTTCATGGCGGAGATCGACCTGTACGACACGACGATCATCACGATCCCGAGAAACTTCTCAACGCAGTCTTACACGAGTGCATGGAATGAGCTCGGTAAGTTCAAGGGATTCAGGACTTCGTTCCTGCTTGCAATCGGGGTGGCGCTGTTCCAGACGCTGTCCTGTACGCTGGTCGGCTACGGTTTCGCAAGATTCCGTTTCCCCGGAAAGAAGCTTCTGTTCGTCTGCGTTATCATCACGCTGATCGTGCCTCCGACCACGTTGATCACACCGTTGTATCTGTACTTCCAGAACTTCGATATCTTCGGTATCATCGGTCTGTTCAACAAGGGCAAGGGATTGAACCTTCTGGGTAAAGCGACACCGTACCTGATGATGTGCGCGACCTGTACCGGTTACAAGGCCGGCCTGTACATCTACATGATGCGTCAGCACTTCCGCAACGAGCCGAAGGAACTCGAGGAAGCGGCATACGTGGACGGTTGCGGCAAGCTCGGAACGTTCTTCAAGATCCTGCTTCCCGGCGCGTGGCCGATGATGGTTTCGTGCTTCCTGTTCGCGTTTGTATGGCAGTGGTCGGATCAGCAGTACTCCCGAGTATTCTTCCCGACTTCGTCGAATTGGACGCTCGTTTCCACACGACTGCTCAACATCGTGAACTCGTTCAACGCGACCAAGATGCTGGAATACGGCAACGGTTACAAGATGCCGGCGGCGTATTCGAACCAGATCACGGCAACCGGTGTTCTGCTTGCGCTCGCGCCGTTGCTGATCATCTACGTGCTCGCGCAGAAGAGCTTTGTCGAGAGTATCTCCCAAAGCGGTATCAAGGGTTGATCCTGCGGAAAATGCTTCAACCCGAAGGTCCCATTGTTAAAAACTGTTAAAAAAACAGTGGAAATTATGAAAAGATTGTGATATAATCCGAATTAAGATGTTTTCGGCAACTAACACTGAAGGCATTTTAAGATACTATTTTTCAAGGAGGAGCTTATAATGAGCACAATCAAGAAACTGCTGCTTGTAGCTATGGTTCTTGTTGCTTGCCTCGCTTTCGCAGCTTGCGAAAAGGATGATGACAAGAAGAACGAGACTAAGGCTACGGCTACACCTACGACGGCAGCAGCAAAGCAGGACACTCCTACGCCTACCACACCGGCTGGCGAGAACACTCCTGTTCCGACGGAACCGGTTGAGACGCCTACGCCTACCAAGCCCGCGCCGACCGATATCCCGGATCGTGACCTTGGCGGTTACGCAGTTGTGATCGGTGACTGGTGGAGTGGTGACGAGTGGACGTTCCCGACCAACACGGCGATCGAGGAAACCAACGCAGCATATCAGGAAGCAATGATGGAGAAGCATCACTACTCTGTTAAGCGTGCTACGATCTGCGGTTGGGGAGATCAGGCTGAGACCTGTATCCTTTCCATCACGACCAATGAGCCTCTTGCTCAGGTTATGACGTTCGACTACAGATTCATCGGTGCTTTCATGGCACAGGATGACCCGCTTTTCGCTGATGTATCGAAGCTTCCTGAGTTCGATTTCACTGAGAAGAAGTGGAACAAGTCTGTTATCGACAGTATGAAGGTCGGCGATGCTGTTTACGGCTTCGCTACCGGTATCGAGCCCAGAACCGGTATCTTCTTCAATAAGGACCTTATTGAGAAGCTTCTCGGTGCTGACATGAGAGACAAGCCTTACGACTGGCAGGCAAGCGGCGAGTGGACTTGGGATAAGTTCAAGGAATTCGCTAAGAGCCTTTGCAAGGACGAGGATGGCGACGGTAACAACGATATCTTCGGTTGGATCGGACAGCAGTCCGTATTCTTCGAGATGACGATGCTCTCCAACGGCCATGCGATCGTTACCAGAGGCGCTGATGGCAAGTACATCAACAACGCTACGAGCAGCGACGTTATCGAGGACTGCAACTGGGCATATGCTTTCTATACCGAAGGTATCACCCGTAGAGCACTCGAGGGCGAGAACTGGGACTTCTTTGAGAACGTATTCAAAGAGCAGAAGGCTGCTATGATCCCTTACGATGAGTACAAGGCCGGCGACTTCTCCGCTGTTGACAAGGAGACGGGCGCTCGTGCATACGACTTCGTGTACGGTTTCGTATGCTTCCCGAAGGGACCTAAGGCTACCGATTACATCCCGGTTGCTAGAGATAACATCATGGTTATCCCGAACTGCGAGAAGACGAAGAGCAAGCTGAACGATATCGCATACGTTTACAACATCTTCACTTCCGATTCTCCTGAGATCGTTGACGATCCCGATGCGTGGATTGGTTCTTATGAGAACCTGTTCCGTGATGAGAGAGCCGTTACTGAGACTCTTGATATCATGATCAACAAGATCACGCCTGTTCAGAACCCGAGCTACATTATCCCTGGTTTGTGGGATAACAGCAACGGTGTCATCCAGACGAGCTTCTTCTACAATGTAGACAGCCCGGATCAGACGCCTGCTGTACTTCTTGAGTCCCTGAATTCTCAGATCCAGACGATCATTGATGAGTTCAACGCGACGAGAGTTAAGTAATCTCGGCTTGAGATGAAGATTGGGGCTGTCCCTTCGGGGGCAGCCCTTTCTCGTTGAAAGAATGTCGGATTTACACACACTGAACAATGTGCATGATGCGGAGAGGAAAATGAGCATGACAAAAGCCTGGTTGGATGAGACTAAGACTTACGGGGAGAGAGCAGCGGCGCTGGTGTCGGAGATGACACTGGAGGAGAAAGTGTTTCAGACGCTTTTCAACGCGCCTGCGATCGAGCGGCTGGGAGTACCGGCCTACAATTATTGGAACGAAGCGCTTCACGGAGTCGCACGCGCCGGCGTAGCGACCGTGTTTCCGCAGGCGATCGGCCTTGCGGCATCATTTGACGAAGATCTGCTGCAGGAAGTCGGCGAGGTGATCTCCACGGAGGCACGCGCCAAATTCAACATTCAGCAGCAGTACGGTGACACTGACATCTACAAGGGGCTGACGTTCTGGTCGCCCAATGTTAACATATTCCGCGATCCCCGCTGGGGACGCGGCCATGAGACGTACGGAGAGGATCCGTACTTAAGCAGCCGGCTCGGGGTCCGCTTTATCGAGGGGCTTCAGGGCGATGACGCGAAGTATATGAAAGTTGCCGCGTGCGCGAAGCATTTTGCGGTGCACAGCGGTCCCGAGGATCAGCGCCACAGTTTCAACGCGGTGGTGTCGGAGCAGGATCTCCGCGAGACGTACCTTCCGGCGTTTGAGGCGTGCGTGAAGGAGGGAAAGGTCGAGGCGGTCATGGGCGCCTACAACCGGACCAACGGCGAGGCATGCTGCGGTAGCAAGAAGCTTCTTGTGGACATTTTGCGCGGTGAGTGGGGCTTCGGCGGCCATGTGACTTCCGACTGCTGGGCACTCAAGGATTTTCATGAGTTCCACATGGTTACGGCCAACCAGGAGGAGACGGTCGCGCTTGCGATGAACCGTGGCTGTGACTTAAACTGCGGTAATCTTTACGTTCACCTTCTGCAGGCGGTCCGCGACGGTCTGGTGGAGGAGAAGACGATCGACCGTGCCGTGACGCGACTGTTCACGACGCGCATGAAACTCGGTCTGTTTGACAGGAAAGACGAAGTGCCGTTCAACGCGATCGGCTACGACGAGGTGGACACGCCGGCCAACCGCGCGTTCAACCGCGAGGTGAGCCGCAAGACGATCTGCCTTATGAAAAATGAGAACAATATCCTTCCGCTGAACCCCGACAGGATCCGCACCATCGGCGTCATCGGTCCCAACGCGGACAATCGCAAGGCGCTTGTCGGCAACTACGAGGGAACATCGTCGGAGTATGTGACGGTTCTCGACGGTATCCGCGAGGCGGTGGGCGACAATGTACGCATCATGTTCTCGGAGGGCTGCCATCTCTTCAAAGACCGCGTTCAGGGTCTCGGTCAGGCCAATGACCGGATCGCGGAGGCGAGAGCGGTGGCGCAGATGAGTGATGTCGTTGTCGCGGTCATGGGACTTGATCCCGGCCTCGAGGGCGAGGAGGGTGACGAGGGCAACGAGTTCGCTTCCGGCGACAAGCCCAACCTCAAACTTCCGGGCCTTCAGGAGGATGTCCTGAAGGAACTGGTCGCTTCCGGCAAGCCGGTGGTCTTGGTGTTGCTCAGCGGAAGCGCACTGGCGATCCCGTGGGCGGATGAGCATGTGCCCGCGATCGTACAGGCATGGTATCCGGGCGCCCAGGGCGGACGCGCCGTCGCGGACGTACTGTTCGGCAAGGCATGCCCGGAAGGAAAGCTTCCCGTGACGTTCTACCGCACGAGCGAAGAGCTTCCGGCATTTACCGACTATGCGATGAAGGGGCGGACGTACCGCTACATGAAACAGCAGGCGCTGTATCCGTTCGGATTCGGCCTGAGCTACACGACATTTGCCGTAAGCAACGCGAGTGTGACCGGCGAGGTCGGCGGCGAGATCACGGTTTCCGCGACGATCACCAACACGGGAGACCGTGCCGGTGCGCAGACGCTCCAGGTGTATGTGAAAGCGCCTCTTGCGAGCGGACCGAACGCGCAGCTGAAGGCACTCCGCAAGGTGTTCCTGAAGCCTGGTGAGAGCCGGGAGATCACTTTTGTACTTGCGCCGAAGGCGTGCAGTGTTTATAATGAGAACGGCGAGAGAGTATTCCCTTCGGGCGAGTACGAGATCTTCGTCGGAATGTCGCAGCCGGATGAGCGGAGCGTCAAACTGATGAAGACCGCGCCGGAGCGTTTTGTGCTGAAACACTGAGCGCCGGAGCATTTTCCGCGAAAGCGGCGGCTGCAGTGTTGCGGGAAAAAGAGAAACGACAGTGATATTGGGAGAGATCAGTGAACATTGATGAGATCATGAAAGAGGACGTCGAGGAACTGGCGCGGGTGTCCGTGCCGGAGAAGGCGGAATTGGCTAAGCGTGCCCGGAAGCGCAGGGAGCGCGAGCATGTGGCCGACGAGCAGTCGGTGGTAGGCTCGGGCTTCGGCGGGCGGAAGGAGTACGAGGCGGAGGAAGAGTCAGAGGTCGCGACGGAAGCGGCCGGGAGCGAGGCTTCGAAAGAAAAGCCGGACGCCGACGGTTCGGCCGCCGGAGAAATGGACGGATGGGTGGTCGCCGGCGGCGATGCGCCTGCGAAGGAACCGGAGAAGGCGGCGGATGCTAAGAAGAGCGAGGCTGTGAAGAGCGAGGCTGCGAAATCCGGGTCGGAAGATAAAGCGAGTGATGCCGCGAAGGCGGACGGCGCGGAAGATGAGATGGCAGCTTTTCATGCCTATCTTCGCGGTACCGATGCGGACAGCGAAGGCGCCGTGCTTGAGAGCGATGAGTACATCATCGAGCCGGAGGAAGGCGTTGAGACCAGTGTCGCCAAGACAAGGCTTCACTGGCTGCTCGATGATATCCGGTTCATCGTCATCGCATTTATCATCATCGCGTCGATCCTGATGGTGTTCCCGCCGTATTTTGTGAGCGGGCCCTCGATGAACACGACGCTGTACGACGGCGCGTTCGGTTTCGGATACCGCTTCGGAAAGCCGGATTACGGTGACATCGTGATCCTGAATACCGGAAACCGGATCAACGGGACGGACAACGACAATTTCATCAAGCGTGTCATCGGACTGCCGGGCGATACGGTGACGTGTGTGTACGAAAAATGCACCGAGGACGCGACGCTTGCCGACGGACGCGAGGTGAAGGCCGGATCGACGGTCTATCGCGTGTATGTCAACGGTGTGTTGCAGGAGGAACCGTACGCGTATTACGGCGGCGGACAGTATGCGCTGACCTGTGAGTACGCGCTCGGCGAAGACGAGTATTTCGTGATGGGTGACAATCGGTACAACTCGCATGACAGCCGTGCGATCGGACCGATCAAGAAGTCGGACATCAAGTGCGTGATGCTCTTCTTCCTGTGGAAGAAGCCGTTCTGGAGATAACGCCGGAACGGGCGCGCGAGACACGTGTGGGGAAGCGTGTTTCCGCTTTACTTTTCGTATGGGGTCTGCTATAATACGGTTGTCTGTCGGAAACGCGGCGCGTTTTCCGATATCAACGATATCATCTACAAGAAAGGAAGATATAGCATGGCATTAGTTACGACAAAAGAAATGTTTGCCAAGGCATACAACGGCGGTTACGCGATCGGTGCCTTCAACGTAAACAACATGGAGATCGTACAGGGTATCACCGAGGCGGCAGGAGAACTGAACAGCCCGGTTATCCTTCAGGTTTCCAAGGGCGCTCGCGCATATGCGAACCATACCTACCTTGTAAAGCTGGTTGAGGCTGCGGTTATCGAGAATCCTCAGATCCCGATCGCGCTTCACCTTGATCACGGCGATACCTTTGAGCTTTGCAAGTCCTGCATCGACGGCGGTTTCACCTCCGTTATGATCGACGCTTCTTCGAAGTCTTTCGAGGACAACATCGCTCTTACAAAGCAGGTTGTTGAGTACGCTCACGACCACGGCGTAGTAGTTGAGGCCGAGCTCGGTACGCTTGCAGGTATCGAGGACGAGGTTGTTGTAGAGTCCGGTAAGGAAAGCTACACCCGTCCCGAGGAAGTTGAGGAGTTCGTAGGCAGAACCGGTTGCGACTCTCTTGCAATTGCCATCGGTACGTCCCACGGCGCTTACAAGTTCACGGCTGCACAGTGCACGAGAAACGCTGACGGCGTTCTTGTTCCCCCGCCGCTTCGCTTCGACGTTCTCGAGGAGTGCATCAAGAGACTTCCCGGTTTCCCGATCGTTCTTCACGGTTCGTCCTCCGTTCCGCAGGAGTTCGTTAAGATGGTTAACGAGTACGGCGGAAACATGCCGGATGCCGTAGGTATTCCGGAAGAGCAGCTTCGTCATGCTGCTGAGCTTGCTGTTTGCAAGATCAACATTGACTCCGACATTCGTCTTGCCATGACCGGCAACATCCGCAAGTATTTTGCTGAGCATCCGGATCATTTCGATCCTCGCCAGTACCTGAAGCCCGCTCGTCAGGCTGTTAAGGACATGGTTGCTCACAAGATCAAGTATGTTCTCGGTTCCGACAACAAGATTTGATTTTCAAAGGAAAATGATCGGTCGGTTCGGCAGCAGAGATCTGATGTGAATGAGGACAGCCGGTCATTGGCACAATGAGAGTCTTCATCCCCCCGGAGCGAATACTTCGGGGGGATTTTTTCGAGGGGGTACAGTATGGGGGTACAGTATAAAAGTGTCGACGGACTTCCGATCCGGGAGGCGATCCCGGATCCGTTTGCGCGCGAGGACGGCACAGCAGTGGCGATGCCCGCGGAGTGGCCGGCGCGCGCGGAGGAACTGCGCGGAATGTATTCGCACTATATGTACGGAGTATGGCGCGACGGTTCGGACGAGGAATTGACATATTCCTACGCGGCGCTCGATAAGAGCGCGAAGAAAGAGGAGCCCGAGGAACAGGACCCGATGAAGCGGTTCTTTGCCCCGGACGCGGATGCGGACGGCCGGGTCACGATCACCGTCACCCGGAAGAGCACAGGGAAGACCGCGTCGTTCACGGCGAGCGTCCGCCTGCCGAAGACGGACAGCCTCTCGAAGGACGGCGGAAGCCCCGTCATCGTCGGGATGCACCCCCGGATCAGCGAGGAGATCGCGACGGAGGAGGGCTTCGCGACGATCACGCTCGACAGCTTCGGGATTCCCGTGGCGACGGACGACACACGGCGGATCGGCGCATTTTACGAGCTCTACCCTTACGGGGAGGATCCGGAGGAACAGACCGGCGTCCTGATGGCGTGGGCCTGGGGCTGCAGCAAAGTCCTCGACGCATTGTTCGCGGGACTTGCCGCGGAACTCGGCATCCGCGCGGACCTTGCGGTCGTGACCGGTGTGTCGCGGTGGGGCAAGGCAGCCATGGTGTGCGGAGCGTTTGACCGGCGTTTCCGCGTGTGCGCGCCCTCCTGTTCGGGAGCGGGCGGTGTCGCAATGTACCGCTACAAGTCGGAGGGACGCGTCTTCGATCTTTCGGCGAAGGGCGTGGACGGCCCGTACACGTATTCGCAAAATGAGCCCCTTTCCTGTCTGCAGTCCGACGCGGAGAGAGGATGGTTCTGCGACCGGTTCACCGAATTTGACGTGCCGGAGCGGCTTCCGGTGGACCAGCACATGCTGTGCGCGCTTACGGCGGAGGACGACCGGTACCTCGTGATCATCGGTTCGTGCATCTCCGAGGACTGGGTCAACGCGCCCGCGATGTGGTTCGCGTATCTGGCGGCGGAGCGCGTGTTCGACGCCCTCGGGAAGAAGGACCGCATCTATGTGAACATGCATAAAGAAGGCCATGCCGTCATCGAAGAGGACGTCCGTAAGCTTGCGGCGCTCTTCCGCCTGAAGATCTGCGGCTGCCCGAAGGACGGCGACGCGGAGACGGTCGAAGGGATGAAGACGAGCGTGTTTGCGGAGGCGGCCAATCACGACGATCGCTGGGACAGCTTCGCGGACGGCTGGACGCGGGCGTAGGCCGGGTCGGAAGAATTGAGTGAAATACGCCGGGGAACCGGCGACGGGAAAGGATTTGTATGAAAAGACGGTTTCTGTTGTGGATCTTGATGCTCGCGGCGTGCGCGGCACTCCTTGCGGGGTGCGGCGACGAGAAGATGACGCCGCAGAGCGAGAATCGCAAGGGTCTTGCGTTCTATGAGGCCGGGGATTACGAGAAGGCGGAGGAGTATTTTACGCGTGCTCTCGAGCTGGACGACACGGATCTGGAGATCTACAACAATTACGGTATGACGCTGATTCAGCTCAAGAAGTACGATGAGGCGCTGCAGCAGTTTGAGATCGTCCTCGTCAACAGCGAGGGCAACAAAAACCAGGACAAGCTCAACAAGTTCGCGATCCGCGGCAAGGGTCTTGTGTACATTCAGAAGCAGAAGTACACGGACGCGCTGACGTGCTTCAACAACGCGCTGGAGATCAAGGCGGAGAGCAACTGGGACATCGATATTCTGTACTACAAGGCCAACACGCTTGAGCTCATGGGCTACCGCGCGTCCGCGATCGACATCTACACGGACATTCTCTCGCGGAATTCCCAGAGCGTGAAGGCGTACCTCTGCCGCGGCAATCTCTACCGCGTGGAGGGTAACAGCGAGGGTGCCATCGCCGATTACGAGAAAGCTCTGTCGCTGTCGGAGGGCAACTATCTCTCTTACATCGGGCTCTACACCTGCTATCTCGACAAGGGCGAGACGGAGAAGGCGGCGGCGCTGCTCGATTCGGCGGCGAGGCTTCCGGTCCGCAGCGACGAGGACAAATACTACCTCGGGCAGGTTCATTTTTACCAGAAGAATTACAGCTCGGCCAGACTCGAGATGGAGTTCGCGGTGGACTGCGGCTATATCGAGGCGTACTATTTCCTGGGCGAGATCGCTCTCGCGGACAAGCAGTACGAGAAGGCCATCGGATATTTTGAAAAGTATCGCGCGAACAGCGCGGTGGAGTCGCCGACCGTGTGCAACCAGGAGGCGGTATGCTATCTGAAGCTGTTCGAGTACGACAAGGCACAGCAGATGCTCGACATCGGACTCGGCGTGCCCGGTTCGACGGCGCGTCAGCAGCTGATGCGCAACCAGGCGGCGCTCTACGAAGAGCAAAATGAACTGGCGAAGGCGTACGCGGCGCTCGCGGACTACATCGTGAGCTATCCCAACGACATGGAAGCAACCGACGAATACAAGTTTTTGAAGAAGCGTCTCGGCATCGAAGCGCAGTAGGAAGGGATTTATATGTACGAAACCGATCGGGAAACAGAACGGGTCCTTCTCGTGGCAGTGGCGGATGAGCGCGCGGGAGGCATGACCTCCGCGGAAGAGTCCCTCGACGAGCTCGAGGAACTGATCCGCACGGCCGGCGCGGAGTCGGTCGGAAGGCTCATCCAGAACCGCGAGTCCGTTCATCCCGGCACATACATCGGAAAGGGCAAGATCGAGGAACTCGCGGCGCTCCTTGAAGAGACCGGCGCGAGCGGCATCGTGACCGACGACGAGCTGACGCCCGTGCAGATGAAAAATCTGGAACAGGAGCTCTCGTGCAATGTCATGGACCGCACGATGGTGATCCTCGATATTTTCGCGCAGCACGCGCAGACCAGCGAAGGCAAGCTGCAGGTGGAACTTGCACAGCTTCGGTACCGCTCGGCACGGCTGGTCGGTATGGGACGGGCGATGTCCCGGCTCGGCGGCGGCATCGG
>JBGUPV010000183.1:0-8846 GCA_045130455.1 Lachnospiraceae bacterium
GAGGGCAGCGACCGCGTGGTCGACACGCATATCAAGAAGCTTCGCAAGGCTCTCGGCCGATACGGCAGCCATATCGAGACGGTGATCAAGGAAGGGTACCGGTTCGTTCCTTAGTACGCAGCTGAAGTGGGGAAACTATGAGAAAGAAAAAAAGTACATGGAAGAAGATCCGGCCGTATGTTCTGGCGGAACTGCTCGTTGTGGCGGTGATCCTTCTGGCGGCGCGGATCTTTTGGAATGACGCGGAGAAGAGTGTCCGGCTTGAGATCAATTCCTGTTTTGAAGGATTGCTGGAGGACCCGACTGACGAATCGGACGGATTGTCGTACACACTTGGCGAGTGGAAGGTGGACGTACTCGCAGGCAAAATGGGGAGGATCCCGAAAAGGCTGGCCGGCGGTCTGCATTCCACGGTCGATCATGATTATGACGGTTGTATCGGCGTCGGCCTTCTGTGCGATTATGCTACTCGGGAGTATGACTGGGAATCCGACAGTTATTATACCGAGGGGGAGGATGAATGCATCTTTCTGAACGGGACCGTTGCACTGCTCACAGTCAGTACGATTTCGGACGAACTGATCATGGATGGACCGCAGCGGATTGATAAGATCACATGGGATCTGACAGGATATTTCGATATGGCTGACATACGTGCGGTCATGGATCGGTTTCAGTGGACGCCGATGGTGGACGAAGTGTACGGGCACGAGACGGCGGACGGGCATTTGGTTCCGACAAAGATCACATTCCGCGGCGGCGTGGACTGTGTCCTACAATCGCGGGAATATCGGGAGGATGACGTTCGCCTTGCGAAGGCAGAAACCGATTCCGAGGGGGAGGTGTACTTCCTGGAGCAGCCCGCGGGAGTGTGCGCGTTGGTTGAAGCTCTGGCTAAGGGTGATTTCCCGGCGGGAGACGACGATCGGTATTTCTGCCGGACCGAAACAGGGAGCGTTCGAGTAATTCGAATGGGGGATGACGATTGGTACGACGCGAGACATGCGGATGTCATTTCCTGTGGAAACAAGGAAATCCATTACTCAAACTACAGCCAGGGTGATACGAGCTATTATATCGTGATCGATTTCGGGACGGTCGTGTGGAGAAAGGCCGGCCGAAAGACGCTGGCACTGGCGCTGTTCGTTCAGGTCGCAACGGCCGTCGCTATGGTGATCCGTTTTGGCGTTGACCGCAAGAACCGTCAGTTGAAACAGCTGCGCGACACGTTCATTAACGCGATGGCGCACGAGCTGAAGACACCGGCAGCGGTCGTTCGCAACACCGCGGAATATCTGGCGACCGGTGCAAAGCCGGAGAAGCAGGAGCACTATCTGAACGTTCTGGTCCGCGAGAGCGAATCGATGAATGAAAAGCTGGGGCGGATGCTGACGTACACGCGTGTGATGGATGACACGCTGGTGATCGAACACAAGGCGACCGACTGGAACAAAATGGCGGACGATGTCCTGGCGTCCTACGAGGATCTCATCGCCTCCAAGGGAATGAAGGTTGTCTTTGAGGAGAGGACGTTCGAGATTCCCGGCGGTGATCCGGCTCTGATGGGGATGGTGATCGACAATCTGATCGGCAACGCCGTCCGTTACGGAGAGCCCGACAGCACGATCATCGTTCGTACCGAGGAAAAGAGATTTTCCGTCTGGAACAAGACGGAACCGCTTTCGGAGGAGGAGCTGGCGGGAATCTGGACACCGATGTTCCAGACAGACCGCCGGAAGGCGGATTCGGAGACCGGCGGCATGGGACTGGCCATCAGCGCGGGTATCCTGGATCGTCACGACGCCGATTACGGTGTGCGCAACGAGGGCGATGGGCTTCTGTTCTGGTTCGATTTTTCGAAGGCAAGGGATACCGAGAAACTCGAACGGTGGTCCTGGGGCAGCGTAGTCACTTCAATGATCAATCTTCTGTGCGCTGCGCTGTTCGGATTTCAGTATGCGTCCGACGGCAGTGGCTGGCATATCGCGCTGGAGTGCCTGTGGCTGGTATGCGCGCTCTTCAATGTGTTCGCATTTGCCGCCAACTATTCGGGAAAATGGCGGAAGAAGAAAAAGAAACTGAAAACGGCATGATACGATAAAGCCGGCGGAGGAATGCCTACCGCCGGCTTGTTTTATCGTTTGATCTCGGTGTAGTAGTAAACCGCGAGCTGTGTCCGGTCGCGGAGATTGAGCTTCTCGAGCAGCGAACTCAGGTAGTTCCGCACCGTGCCCTCGCTCAGGAAGAGCTCGGTCGCGATCTCCTTGTTGGAACGGCCCGCCGCGACAAGCTCAAGGATCTCGCGTTCCTTGTCGGTGATGCCGTGGGCCTCGTAGTCGAACGTCTCGGGTGTCTTCATGAGCTCCGGAAGCTTGCCGATGATCTTCTCGCCGAAGACCGTCTGTCCGCGCATGACCGCGGAGAGCGCCGACGCGATGCCCTCGAAATCCTGCTTGAGGATGTAGCCTTTCGCGCCCATGTTGAGCGCGTTGATGATATATTCGTCGTCGGAAAATGTGGTCAGATACAGGATCCTGGCATCGGGAAAATCCGTGAGGATCTGTTTGCCGGCGTCGATTCCGGTCATGCCGTCCATGCGGATGTCCATCAGCACCACGTCGGGCCGGTGCTCCCGGTAGAGCGCGATCGCATCCCCGCCGCTGTGGCCGGTAGCGATGACCTTGATGTCACCGTCATTTTCCAGGATCGTCTTCAGGGACATCGCCACGAGACGATCGTCGTCGATCACAATGATATTCATGGGTAAATCCTTTCTCAGGCTTGTTTCGGGATCGTTAAAAAGATGCGGAAGCCCTTCTGCGCGCGTGTGAACGTGATGCGTCCGCCGACGCCCTTCGCCCGGTCTTCCATGTTGCGCAGGCCGATGCCGCGGGACCCGGGCTCGTGCGCGTTCACGACGGTGCCTTCCTCGGTCTCGTCAACGGAACCTCCGTTGTCCTCGAGCAGCAGCTGGTAGAAGGCGGGATGTTCGCGGAAAATGATCTCGATCCGGTCGCCGCTGGAATGTTTGACGGCGTTGGAGATGCCCTCCTTCACGATACCCGCGACGCAGAGTTTGATCTCGCCGGGGATGGACTCGCCGGCTTCATAGCGAAGCTCCGTCTCAAAGCGCCGGTCCACGGAGTCCGCCATCTCCCGAAGCACGCGCTGAAGATCGATCGAGTCGTCATGCAGATCGTGCACGCTGGCGCGGATGCTGGTCATGGCGCCGTCGAGGGTGCTCTTGAGCTCCGCCAGAGGCTCCTTCAGTTTCTCGTCCTTGTTGATGATCTGCAGGGCGCCGGTCTGAAGGATCGAGCGCGTGAGCATGTGTCCGACGTTGTCGTGGATCTCCCGGGCGATGCGGTTGCGTTCGGTCAGGGTGGCCACGTGGACTTCGTTGTCCTGAGCTTCAAAGAGGCGCTTATTTTGTTCCGCAAGCTGCAGGTTCTTCTCCGTGATGTCGTCGTGGATCACCGTCAGCCGGTCCACCGACCGCGACAGCCCTTCCACGCGCAGATACCAGATCAGGGTGGCGCCGAGGACGGCGATGACGCACAGGATCTGCTGTGTCGAGAGAGAGCCGATCTCGGCGACGACCGAGATCGCGGGAATGACAAGCCACCATTTGCGCTCCGAAAGCGCGTCGTAGAAGAACAGCGGCAGTGCGCACACGAGGATCGGCTGGACCCCGCACGCCGCGGATACGAGGAAGATCAGGACCCACGCGGCCCGACGCCCCGAAAGAAGCTGTGCCGCCGCCGAGACACAGATGGCGAACAGCAGGGCAAGGACGGGCACGGCAACAGAGCCTGCCATCAGAAAGCCGGGCAGGCACAGGAGAAGGATCGCACATTTTTCGAGTAATCGGTTCATCGCCGTGTCCTTTTATGTATTTATATTAGATTATAAACGATCGGGAGGGAAATACAAGCGCGGACGGCCGGCTTTTTGCGGAAAATGACAAATGTCACTTACGATTGATGACACGTGACACTTGGCGCGGGAACTCTCCCGCGCTATTCTTATGTCATACAACGGACGACCGCGGGGAGCGGCCGGGGTTTACGGGATAAACAACGCGAAAGAAAGCGAGGAATACAGGGAATATGAAACCTACGGTAGTGAAGATCGAAAATCTGGTGAAGCGGTACGGCGAGCTTGTGGCGCTCGATCATTTTTCGCTGGAGATCAAGGAGGGGGAGATCTTCGGTCTGCTCGGACCGAACGGCTCCGGCAAGACGACGACGATCAACTGTCTGCTGTCGCTTCTCGCCTTTGACAAGGGTGAGATCGAGGTGTTCGGCAGGGAAATGACGCCGACGAGCTACGACATCAAACGCGAGATCGGCGTGATCATGCAGAATGTCGCCGTGCTCGACGAGCTCTCGGTGCGGGAGAACATCGATTATTTCTGCGGATTGTATATCGCGGACAAAGCGAAACGCAAAGCCTGTGTGGAGGATGCGATCAGATTTGTCGGGCTGGAGGACTTCGTGAACTTCCGTCCGAAGAAGCTCTCGGGCGGTCTGCTTCGAAGACTGAACATCGCGTGCGGTATCGCGCACAAGCCGAAGCTGATCATCCTCGACGAACCGACGGTGGCCGTCGACCCGCAGAGCCGCAACCGCATCCTCGAGGGAATCCAGGAACTGAACCGCGAGGGCGCAACGGTTATCTACACCTCCCACTACATGGAGGAGGTCGAGCAGATCTGCACGCGCATCGCGATCATGGACAAGGGCCGCAAGATCGCGGAAGGCACGAAGGACGAGCTCAAGGGCATGATCCGAAACTCGGAGAGCGTGTCCATCGAGATCCTCGAGCTGCCGGAGGATGTCCGCGGGAAGATCGCGCAACTGCCGCATGTGTACGAGACAGACTACGACGGAGCGAAGCTGACGGTGCGCTGCTCGGGCGGCCGCCACAATCTGATCCGCATCCTCGCGGTGCTGCAGGAGGCGGAACTCGGGTTCGGACGCGTGTATTCGGAGTTGCCGACACTCAACGACGTGTTCCTGGAGATCACGGGAACGGCGCTTCGCGATTCGAAGGAATAAGAAGAGGTGACACACGATGTTTAAACATAATCTGGCGTATGAACTGAAAGAGGTTCTTCGCGTGAGGGAGTTTGTTCTGTGGCTGATGCTGTTCCCGATCATCCTGGGAACGCTGTTCAAGGTCGCGTTCGGCTCCATCTACAGCAAAGAGGTTTTCGAAGCGATCCCGGTGGCGGTGGTGACTGTCTCGGAAAATGCGGTGGCGGAGGAGTTCCTTACGGGCATGACGGAGGAGGAAAAACCGTTTCTTGCGACCACATTTACCGATGAGGAGAATGCGAAGCAGCTGCTCCTGGACGGTGATGTGGAGGGAATCCTCATCGTCGGCGAGAGCATCGATCTGAAGGTATCCCGCACGGGCATCGTTCCGACGATGCTTCAGGAGCTCGTGTCCCGCTATAAATTGTATGAAACGGTCATCCGCGATACGATGGCGAAGGATCCGGCTGCTCTGCAGACCGTGCTCGCAAAGCTCTCTGAGGAAGTGAACGCGTGCCGGGATGTTTCGCCGTCGGCGGACAACCCCGATGTGTATGTGCAGTATTTTTACAACCTGATCGCCATGGTTGCCATCTGCGGCAACATGACCGGTCTGCATGTCTCGACGAACAATCAGGCGAACCAGTCGATCATCGGAGCCCGCAAGAACTGCTCGGCGACACCGAAGGGAATCTACCTCACGGCGGGCCTTCTCGGAAGCTGCATCGCACAGTCTGTCAGCATGGTCCTGTGCGTGACGTTCCTGCGGTTCGTGCTCCGCGTGAACTTCGGCGGAAGCCTTCTGCTGCTGTATCTGGCGGCGATCCTGAGCGGCTGCCTCGGCGTTGCGTTCGGTTTCTTCATCGGCTCCATCGGGAAAATGAAGCACGAGGGCAAGAGCGCGATCGCGATCACCGTTTCCATGGCACTGTGTTTCCTGAGCGGCCTCATGATGGGCAATATCAAGGGAATCCTTGCGACGAAGGCGCCGTGGGTGAATCATTTCAATCCGGTGGCGATCATCTCGGACAGTTTCTACTGTCTGAACATGTACGGCGATTACCGGCGTTTCATCTCCAAGGTGATCGCAATGCTCATCTACACTGCGGTGTTTACGGCGCTCGGTGTGCTGTTTACAAGGAGGAAGAAGTATGCAAGTATTTAAGGCTTTTTTAAAGGTGCTCCGGAGCAAATTCGGCGCCGCGGTCATTTACATCGTGCTGTTCTTCCTGGTCGGCATACTTATGACGAAGAGCGGCTCCGATGACAACGTGTGGGAGAAATCGAAGATGGATCTGGTCATCGAGGACCTCGATGACACACCGGAGAGCCGGACGCTTGCGGAGTACATCGGCAGGGGCAACAACATTGTTCCGGCATTTGAAAATGAGGATGATCTGACGGACGCGTTGTACTACACGACGGTGGATTACGCGGTGACGATCCCCAAGGGATTTGCCGAGCGTCTTGCGGCGGGGGAGACCGAGGGAATCTTCGAGTGCCGCAACATCCATGTGAGCTACGCGGCGGCCAATATGGAGATGCAGCTTGAGAAATTCGTTAACACCGTTGCGGCGTATCAGGCGCTGGGGCTGACTGTGCAGGAGGCTTCCAGGGCAGCGGCGGACGCGCTTTCGAAGGAAGCGGAGGTGGAACTGCTGCAGAAGGAAGACGAGGCGAAAGGCGAGAACAGTGATCTTCTTTCGTTCTTCCGGTACATGCCCTACATTTTGCTCAGCGTGATCATGAACACGCTCTGTCCGGCGATGATCGCGATGAACCGAAAGGATTTCCGCTACCGCACGGACTGTTCGGGTATCACCCCGCATTCCTACACGATGCAGATCTTCGGCGCGAGCGCATTGTATGTCGGCGGCATCTGGGCGGCGTTCATGCTGTTCGGCGGGGTCATCAACAGGACCATGTACAGCGGACGGCTCTGGCTGACGGTTGTCAACGCGCTTTTGTTCTCGCTGTTCGCGGCGGTGCTTGCGATCTTTGTTTCGGAATTTTCCCCGAGCGACAACATCGTGAACATTCTGACGCAGGTCGCCACCCTCGGAATGTGCTTCCTGTGCGGCGTATTTATTGACCAGTCGCTTCTCGGAAGCGGGGTGCTTTCCGCGGCCAAATTCCTTCCCGCGTACTGGTATGTCCGGGTGATCCGCATGCTCGACGGCGGTCTTGCGTACGACGGCGGAGAGGTCGCGCTGGCATTCGGGATCGAGGCCGCGTTCATCATGGTGTTCGTCCTGCTCACGATTCTTGTTCGCCGCGCGAGAACTACATCCGCGGTAGGGAGAAGAGCGATGGCGTAAGCGTCCCGGAGCGGAAACCTTCGGATAAAACAGAGGTTCGGAAACAACAGTCCTGTGTCTTTTGTGATCCCGATCACAAAAGTCGCAGGACTTTTTGCCTTGCGGGATGCAAATTTGTTGTAAAAACCGGCAAGGAATGGTATGATAAAAGCGCCGTTTTATGGTCAGGAGAACGCTGTCGGCATAACGTTTTCCGAACGGTACACGCTGAACAGACAGGAGAGGCCCGATGAAGGATACTGCCGCGCAGTCGGAGAAGGACCGATCGAAGGAACAGAAAGCCCGGGAGAAGGAGCGCAGAAAGAAAGAGCGCGCGGAGCGAAGGGCTCTTCGCCGGTACCGGTTCGCATTTGCCTTTTTCCGGCTCATTATGAAGCCGTTCGCCCGGCTGAAGTTCCGGTACCGTTATGACAGCCTGAAGAATATCAAGGGACCGTACCTTCTGCTGGCAAATCACAATATGGAGATGGACCCGATCCTGGTGGGGCTTGCCGCGCACCGGCAGCTCTTCTTTGTGGCGAGCGAGCACATCGCGCGCAAAGGATTCGGAACATGGTTCCTGATGCGGTATTTTCACCCGATCCTGCACCGCAAAGGCAAGGACGGGACAAAGTCGGTGATGACCATCTTAAAGACGCTCCGGAGCGGCAGCAGCGTGATGCTGTTCCCGGAGGGGAACCGCTCCTTCGACGGCGTGACGTGTCCGATCCCGGAGGCAACCGGGAAAATGGCGAGACACGCGGGCGTTCCGCTGGTGACCTACCGGCTTGAGGGCGGTTATCTGACGCAGCCGCGATACTCCCTGTCGCTCCGCAAGGGGCGTGTGACGGGGCATCTGGTGCATGTCTATCAGCCTGAGGAGCTGAAGGCCATGACCGACGAGGAAGTCAATGCGGCGATCGCCGCGGACCTTCACGAGGATGCGTACGCTGCGCAGGAGCGCGAGAGGATCGCGTTCAAGGGAAAGAAACTGACGAGAGGCATCGAGAGCACACTCTACCGGTGCCCGAAATGCGGGAGGTTCGGCTCGCTTTTGAGTGATGATAAAGCGGTCCGCTGTGACTGCGGCTACGAGGCGGCGTTCGACGAGTACGGATATCTGTGTGAGATCTCCGGGGAGGGCGGCGCGGAAGAAGCCCGCGCGACGATGCGGGATCTGAACGCTTCCCAGCGCGAGGCGTTGCGGCAGCGGCTGAGGGAAGCGGCGGATGAGGAAGTTATTTTTCGCGATACCGTGACGGTGCGGCGCATCGGTGCGGATCATGAGGTGCTCCGGGAGCACGAGGGGGAGATCACTGCCGATCGGGGCGGTGTGTATATTACGGGAGATGAAGGAGTAAGGATCAGAGTGCATGAACTTGCGGTGTATTCGCGCAATGCGATCGCCGCGCACTGTACGGACGAGCTCGTCGCGTATGACATCCGCGGTTCGGAGCGGTTCAACGCGTTGAAATACCTGCATCTCCATGAGGAGCTGCAGCAATAATCC
>JBGUPV010000184.1:0-3108 GCA_045130455.1 Lachnospiraceae bacterium
GCTGGATACGTACTGGTCGGATCACTGCCGCCACACCACGTTCCAGACCGAGCTCACCGACGTGAAGATCGATGACGGTGATTACAGTGAGCCCATCAAGGCCGCATTTGACGCATACAAGGCAGAGCGCGAGGTCCTTTACAAGGGACGCGACGACAAATTCATCTGCCTCATGGACGTAGCGCTTCTCGCGATGAAGAAACTCCGTGCTGAGGGCAAGCTCGAGGATATGGAGGTTTCTGACGAGATCAATGCATGCTCCGTGGTTGTTCCGGTTGATGTCGTGAGAAACGGCAGGACCGAGACTGAAGAGTGGCTCGTGTTCTTCAAGAACGAGACCCACAATCATCCTACCGAGATTGAGCCTTTCGGCGGCGCTGCTACCTGCCTCGGCGGCGCGATCCGCGATCCGCTCTCGGGCCGCGGCTATGTGTACCAGGCGATGCGTGTGACCGGCGCGGCAGACCCGACCGCTTCCCTGAAGGATACGCTGGAGGGCAAGCTTCCGCAGAGAAAGCTCACCACCGGCGCTGCGAAGGGCTACAGCTCCTACGGCAACCAGATCGGTCTCGCCACTGGTCTTGTGGATGAGATCTACCATCCGAACTATGTGGCAAAGCGTATGGAGATCGGTGCCGTCATGGGTGCTGCTCCCCGTGCAAATGTTAAGAGAGAGAACAGTGATCCCGGCGACGTCATCATTCTGATGGGCGGACGCACCGGCCGCGACGGCTGCGGCGGCGCTACGGGATCTTCCAAGAAGCATACCACCGAGTCCATCCACACCTGCGGCGCCGAGGTTCAGAAGGGTAATGCTCCCACCGAGCGCAAGCTCCAGAGACTGTTCCGTCGTCCTGAGGTCAGCAGCCTCATCAAGAAGTGCAACGACTTCGGTGCGGGCGGCGTTTCCGTAGCGATCGGCGAGCTGGCTCCCGGCCTTCGCGTCGACCTCGACAAGGTCCCGAAGAAGTACGCCGGCCTTGACGGCACGGAGCTTGCGATCTCCGAGTCCCAGGAGCGTATGGCAATCGTTGTGGACAAAAAGGACGTTCCGGCGATGCTCGCATTTGCCGACGAGGAGAACCTCGAGGCTGTGACGGTAGCCGAGGTTACCGCAGAGCCCAGACTTGTGCTCGTGTGGAGAGGCAAGGAGATCGTCAACATCTCCCGCGCGTTCCTTGACACCAACGGCGCTCACCAGGAGACGACGGCCGAGGTTACGGTACCGTCGAAGAAGGATTCTTATTTTACGAAGACAAGCGCTTACACGGCGCATTCCACCGACAAGAAGGGCGGTTTCGGAGCTGCCTCCGACACGGCTGAGGGCCGCAGGGCAGCATGGCTTTCGATGCTTGCCGACCTCAATGTCTGCTCGAAGAAGGGCCTCGTGGAGATGTTCGACTCCTCCATCGGCGCGGCGACCGTGACGATGCCCTACGGCGGTGTTTACCAGGCAACGCCCACCCAGACCATGATCGCGAAGCTGCCTGTGCTGGACGGCGCAAGCGACACCGTGACGATGATGAGCTACGGCTTCGACCCGTATCTCTCGTCCTGGAGCCCGTTCCACGGTTCCGCATACGCAGTGATCAGCTCCGTTGCGAAGATCGTGGCGGCCGGCGGTGATTTCCGGAAAATCCGCTTCACCTTCCAGGAGTACTTCCGCAGACTCGGCACCGACCCGAAGCGCTGGGGCGAGCCTCTGGCGGCACTGCTCGGCGCATACGACGCACAGACGAAGCTCGGTCTTCCGTCCATCGGCGGCAAGGATTCCATGTCCGGTTCCTTCAACGAGATCGATGTTCCGCCGACCCTTGTTTCCTTCGCCGTTGACATCGCGAAGCTCTCGGATGTTGTGACCGACGAGTTCAAGAAGGCCGGCAGCCGCGTGGTTGTCTTTGATATGGCAAAGGACGCTTATGACTTGCCGGATTACGACAAGGCCATGGCAATGTACGATACGATCCACGAGCTTGCGGGCAAGGGAGCATTCCTCTCGATGTACGCCCTCGGCAAGAACGGTATCGCAGAGGCGATGAGCAAGATGGCCTTCGGTAACGGCCTCGGCTTTAAGCTCTGCGGCAAGGTTTCCTACGAGGAGGCGATGGCTCCGGCTTACGGCAGCATCTTAGCCGAAATCGACGAGGACAAGCTTGCGATGCTTGACGCGGCAGGCATTGCGTACCGCAAGGTCGGCAAGGTGACCGGCGACGGTAACATCGTTTGGAAAATGGGCAGCGGCTGCTGTGAGGATGAGAAGAAGGCAGAGTGCGGCCAGGCCGACGCAATGGTGCTTCCGCTCGCGGATGCTCTTGCAGCTTACACCGGCACCCTTGAGCAGGTGTTCCCGACACGCTCGAACATGGCTGACGCCATCGAGCCCACGGCGGTTCCGACGCAACTCTTCGACGCGAAGACGATCTATGTGGCGAAGAACAAGGTTGCGGTTCCGAAGGTATTTATCCCGGTATTCCCGGGCACGAACTGCGAGTACGATTCGATGCTCGCATGGCAGCGCGCAGGCGCAGAGGTCAACACGGTTGTATTCCGCAACATGACCGGCGCAGGCATCCAGGAGTCCGTTGAGGCATTTGTTAAGGCCATCGACGACGCACAGATCCTGATGTTCCCCGGCGGATTTTCCGCAGGTGACGAGCCTGACGGCTCCGGCAAATTCATCGCCACCGCCTTCCGCAACCCTCGCATCAGCGACGCGGTGAACCGTCTCCTCAAGGAGCGCGACGGTCTGGCACTCGGTATCTGCAACGGTTTCCAGGCGCTCATCAAGCTCGGCCTCGTGCCGTACGGCGAGATCCGCCCGCAGACCGCGGACAGCCCGACGCTTGCGATGAACAACATCGGACGCCACATCAGCAAGAGCGTGTACACCAAGGTCGTTACCAACAAGAGCCCGTGGCTTATGAAGGCAACTCTCGGCGGTGTGTACAGCATTCCGGCCAGCCACGGCGAGGGCCGCTTCGTTGCCAACGACGAGTGGCTTAAGAAGCTCTACGACAACGGCCAGATCGCGACGCAGTACGTCGACGAGAACGGCAACCCGACCATGGTGGAGCAGTTCAACCCGAACGGTTCCTACTGGGCGATCGA
>JBGUPV010000185.1:0-2212 GCA_045130455.1 Lachnospiraceae bacterium
TGCTCGCGCGGTTGACGATGACGTCCTTCACCTTGGCCGCATATGCCTTGCACGACTTCGGATACCCCCACCACAGCGCTACCATCAAAAGGATCGCGATCATATGGAACGGAATCATGGTCTTGATCATCAATGCGATCCCGGCCAAAAATAAGAGGATTGAAAGGACCAGCCGGATGACAAAGTTCCACAGGATCGTCTTGCGGTCCTTCTCCATATCATAAAGATCGTACATTGTCTGTATTTTCCCCTAAACTGTTCACTCGACGACGCTCCCCCGGAACGCGTCGCATTCTTTGCAAACGTGCCGGAGATTCCTCCCCGGCACGCTGTAACCGTACTTTATTTTCCGACGGATCAACGATCAGATCGTGATCTTTACATCAACGTCGGCACGCTTCGCTGCTTCCGCCTCGAAGAAATCTTCCTTGCCGATTCCGCACATTCCCGCAACGATGCTGGTCGGGAACGATACAACCTGACGGTTCAGAGCGGAGACATTACTGTTGTAAGCTCTGCGGGCACCCTGAAGATGCTCCTCAACGTCCATGATCGCAACCTGCAGCTGGCGGAAATTCTCATTCGCATGAAGCTGCGGATAATTCTCAGCCAGGAAATTCAGCTCTCTCTGCGTCTCGTTCATGGCATTTGCCGCCTGATTTCTCTCGGTCATGCTCATGCCCTTGCGAAGCTTGATCGCTTCGAGGATCGTGGACTTCTCGAACGTTGCATAGGACTTGGCAACATCCACCATCTTGGTGAGAACATCATAGCGCTTCGTCAGCGCGACATCGATTCCGGAGACAGCCTCCTCGATCTTGATCTTCGACTGACGCAGTCCGTTCATCGTGGAAATGTACCAAATGATAAGGATCAGGAGGATCACGCCGATCGTGATCACGATATAAGATCCGGTCTCCATCAATAAAGGCAGCCAATTTGTCATACTTCCCATGCATGCGCGACCCCCGCGCATGTTCCTCCTTCTTAAAGGTTACAGTTTAACAGTTTCTCTAAAACGCTCTCGAGGTACGGACGCCGGCGTCGGTGCCACACCGCCTCTCCTTCGCTTCATTGGGGCGATTATACCACATGTAAGTGATATTTACTATAGTTTGAGAATCAAATTAACAAACATTTAACAATTGCGGCTCACGCGCGCGTCGCGGTCGCGTTTGGAAAATACGCAGCCGCAGTAGTCCTGGCGGTACAGACCGTAAACCTCCGACAGCCGCACGGACTCGCGGTAGCCGTTCTTCTTCTTAAAATCGGACGCCAGGTACTTCGGCGCCTTGCCGTCCGCGCCGATCAGCGCCTGCGTCTCCTCGCCGATGCGGTTCAGAAGCGCCGCGTCCTTCTGCGGGCTGATCGTCAGCGTCGTCGCATAGTACTCCGCTCCGACTCTCGCCGCCTCGCGCGCCGTGTAGGACAGCCGAAGCCGAAAACATGCCTCGCACCGTCTGCCGCGCTCCGGCTCTTTCTCCAGTCCGCGGGCGACTTCGTAAAATTCCTCGGGCCGGTACTCCGGCACCGTGACCTCCACCGGGTACTTCGTCGGAAGCTCTCGCACGAGCCGTCTTAGTTCCTCGGCTCTCTTGCGAAACTCCGCCTCCTCGGTGATGTTCGGATTATAATAGCAGACGATCACGTGAAAATGTTCCGCGAGAACCGTCAGAACGTAACTGCTGCATGGAGCACAGCACGCGTGCAGCAACAGCGTCGGCACGTGGTCTCCCGCGTCGACCGCCGCCAGTGTCTCATCCAGTTCTCTTTGGTAGTTTCGCGCGTTCATACTGTCCTCATGTCCTTACTGCGCTGCCAGGATCTCCCGAAGCGCCGCGACGAGCGCGTTCATCTCCTCGTCGGTTCCTACGGTGATGCGCAGGTAGTTGCCGATGCGCGGCTTATTCCAGTGGCGAACAAAGATGTCGCGCTTCTTCAGCTCCTCGAAGATCACGCCTGCCGGCACGCTCTTGTGCGTCGCAAAATAAAAGTTCGTCGCCGAGGGCAATACCGTAAAGCCAAGCTCCTCGAGGATCGGACGGAACGCCTCGCGCGTTGCGACAACCGCTGCCGTCGTCTTCTTCATATGCTCGGTGTCGAGCATCGCCGCCGCTCCCGCCATGAGCATCGGCGTGTTGATCGTGTACGAATTGTACGAGAATTTGACCGCCTTGATCGCGTCGATCAGCGTCTTCGAGCCCATCGCGAA
>JBGUPV010000186.1:0-10013 GCA_045130455.1 Lachnospiraceae bacterium
ATTCACGGTCACACGGCCGCTTTCATAGTTATCCGAACCGGAAAGTACATACGTAAACGTATTATTCTCGGAAAAATTCAAGCTGTAATCCTTCACGCCTTCTGCGGTCGCGGTGATCGTCACCGTATCACCGGTGGGCAGTGTGAACACTTTGCCGGTGGAATCGGCATTAACCTCCGCTCCGTCGTATGTTACCGTGTAGGTTTCATCCTTGTGATTCTTACTGTCGTATGTCCAGCTCGTCGTCGCGGATGAGATCACCAGCTCGGCCGTGCACTCAGTGATCTCAAGCTTGCCCTCGCTCTTGGTGATCGTATAGTTGTTTGCATTGAATGCAGCACCCTCGGTGTACGTGATCGTATTCACGACTTCACCATCCGCAACATTTGTCACGGTGCCTGTCGCCGTAATGCCGGACACTTCACCATCCACAAACCCATCGCCGCTGACAGTCACATCGGGTTTCGTCAGAGGAGACCCGTCATACTCTTTTTCACCGCTCTCGCTCGTCAGCGTGACCTCGCGCTTGTCGATCGACAGCGTACCGACGCTCACGGTCACATTGTCGTAGTTCTCCGAATTCTCGATTACATACGTAAACGTAT
Source organism: Lachnospiraceae bacterium (assembly GCA_045130455.1). Lineage (GTDB taxonomy): Bacteria > Bacillota > Clostridia > Lachnospirales > Lachnospiraceae > ISDg. Next base: position 606 of record JBGUPV010000186.1, read on the forward strand.
TATTCTCGGAATACCCCGAATTGTAATTCTTCACTCCTGCCGCGGTCGCGGTGATCGTCACCGTATCGCCGGTAGGAAGGGTAAATACTTTGCCGGTGGAATCGGCATCAACCGCCGTTCCGTCGTAGGTCACCGTATAGACTTCGTCAGTATGAAGCTGACCGTCATATTTCCAGCTCTTCGTGGAAGAAGAGATCTTCACTTCCTTCGTGTTCGAAGTAATCGAAAGTTCGCCGTCTGCTGTGGTTACCAGGTAGTTCCCGACAACGGTTTCGGTTCCCGTCGTCACATTCACGCCATCAACAGTCGCGATCACGTTCGCCTTCTGCTCACCGGACGCGCTCACCGTACTGTCTGCGGTCATCGTAACAGCAAACTCATGGGTGTCTCCCTCTTCCAGATCGCTTGCCGTGAAGCCGGCGTTCGTAAGTGCGGTTCCGTCATACGACTTCGTATCGGAATTGGCTGTAATGGTCACGGCTTTTCGATTTACCGTCAGTGCACCGTTTGCTGCCACCACGTAGTAGCCGCTGATCTCAACCGGATTTTCCGAATCCACCGCAACACCGTTGACTGTCGCGATGACATTTTCCTTCGTGCCTGCGTTCGTGATCGTACTGTCGCTCGTCATCGTCACCGTAAACGAAGGCTTGTCTTCGTCCGGAAGATCCTCGGGATATCCGCTGACCGTGAACGTATCCTTGGTCAAAGGCTTGCTGTCATACGTCTTTTCGGCGTCATCGGCCGTGATGGTCAGCACAACCCCAAACAGGGCCTGATACGTCACATTGCCGGTCACAACCGGAAGCTCGGCATCCTTGGTATAAACCGTGTTGGTCGCTGTATCTACCCATCCGTAAAATTTGTACGTAACACCGGAAGCACTCTTTTTCGGCTCTTCTCCGGTGTACGTCGGCTTCGAACCGATCTTAACCGAACCGGACTGAAGCACATCTTCCCCGTTCTTGAATTCCACCGTGGCCTTGTTATTCGGGCCGTACAGAGTAGCCTGATAATTCCGATGGATCGCCTTTACATTAATATCGTTGCCCCAACTCTCGGCACTCGCGCCGTCCAACCATCTGTCATCCCAGGTGCTGCCGTTATGACTGAGCTGATTGTTGGCCAGCACCGTCGGATTTTCCTTGTCGATCGTGTAGAAATAATCCGAGGAGGGCTCTGTTCCCGATTCCGGATCCCAGTACACATAGGTATGTCCGTTTACTTCCAGATCATGACCGTCTTCGGAAAAATGACTGAAATCATAGGGAGCGATATCATAAGGATACTTCTCCTGAGTGATCTTCTCCTCATGCCTGATCATAGCGACAGGAGCGCATACAATGCCATCCTGCTGCTTCTGCATTCTGTAGTACACATTATTGTTGCCGGCTTTGATAAAGTTGTAAACCGGCTGAACCGCGGTATCGATCAGCGTAATCCTGTAGTCACAATGGAGACTGTCCAGCGCAGCTCCTTTGGGCTCGTCTTCATTGCACCAATTGTTCAGCAACAGCCAACCGCCGGATGTTCCGCCGATTTTGTCTTTGAAATGCTGAATTCTCAGTGTTGCACCCTCAAGAGGGCTTTTTTCCGGTTCGACCGTATAGTAGCCTTTTCTGTCTCCGAAAGTATCACCGCCGGATTGAAGGATCTCCGTAAGATTCGGTGTATAGTCTCCGAAATACTCGTAATTCCATCCTTCGTTGTGCATACCGTACGTCGTAGTAGTACCATTCGTATTCTTAACAACAACATAGTCCGTGCCCGTGATCGTCTCAAAGAGCTTCACATACCCTTCTTCATCTTTCTGAAGGATATGGTAAGCATCAACCGGCACATTATAGTTGTTGGAAGTACCTGAATAATTTGCCGTATCGGGGGACGGGAACCACTCCGATTTGATACGGATAGCCGTTTTGTTCAGTCGGAAGAAAGCCTCCTTGTTCCCTGCGGCTCTCAGCTCCGTCTTATTGCCGTCGGCATCGTAATACCACAGCTTCGTAAAATTATACAAAGGGGCTTCGGGCCAACTCATCCATTCCGGCTGCTGATTTTCGCCGGTTCCGCCGTCGGCTGCTTTCGCTGTCATCTCCCCCAGCAGCTTCCTTCCGAACGACGAAGCAAACTCCGAAAAATACCCGCTTGCCACTACAAGACAGATGATCAGAAGAATTGCCCCGGCCTTTTTCGCTATGTTCCTCAATTTTCTCATAAACATGCTCGGATTTCTCCGTCCTCCTCTTTTCGCAACTTATTTGACGACCGACACCGATTTCTGCATCGGACCGAAACAAACAAAATGTGCATTCTACAACAGTATAATATTACTACCGAGTGTCTGAAAAGTCAACAAAAACAGACAAAAATAAGGACGTCGAATGCGTACCTTTCGGCATCATTCAGGCGTCCTTTCCAAACAACTTGTTTTTTTGTTCTAAGATACAGATATCACGTCTTTCTGCGTTTTTTGAATAATGCGTTATCGTTTCATAACGCCCACTTTTCAAAGAACAGCGCCGTCCCGCGTCGATCAATAGTTCTCAGCGTGGATCTCGAAATAGCTCTGCGGATGCGCGCAAACCGGGCAAACCTCAGGAGCCTTCGTGCCAACTACGATGTGACCGCAGTTGCGGCACTCCCAAACCTTAACCTCACTCTTCGCGAACACTTCCTGTGCCTCTACGTTGTGAAGCAGTGCACGATAACGCTCCTCATGGCGCTTCTCGATCGCAGCAACGCCGCGGAACTTCGCAGCGAGCTCCGGGAAGCCCTCAGCCTCGGCGGTCTTCGCGAAGCCTTCGTACATGTCGGTCCACTCGTAGTTCTCGCCGTCAGCCGCTGCCGCAAGATTTTCCGCGGTGCTTCCGATGCCGTTCAGCTCCTTGAACCACATCTTCGCATGCTCTTTCTCGTTGTCCGCCGTCATGAGGAACAGAGCAGCGATCTGCTCAAAGCCTTCCTTCTTCGCCTTCGAAGCGAAGTAGGTGTACTTATTTCTCGCCTGGGACTCGCCGGCAAATGCTGCCTGAAGGTTCTTCTCGGTCTGGGTTCCCGCGTAAGGATTCTTCGCCTCAGCCGCAACCTCGCTCACAAGCTCAAGGCTCTCGGCACCGACACCGCAAACCGGGCAAACCGGCTCCTCGCCGTCAGCAACCGTAAACACCTCACCGCAAAGGGTACATTTATACGTCTTCATAATTCAGATTCTCCTTGTCTTTGTTATTCTTCGGTCATCAGGCCTTCCACAGGCTGTGAAGATTGCAGTATGCGAATACCGCCTCCACCTCGTCGCCCTCGCAGATTGCGAAGCACGCCTTCGGCTCGTCGCCGGGATTCAATACCTTTCTCTGGTTTCCGAACTTTGTCTTCAGCGCGATCCACTCGATATAATGCTCCGGCAGCATCGGATGCGCAACGCTTCCGACAGACACCGTAACGATACCGTTGTCCACTGTGTAAACCGGCACGTGCTTCTCCACGGAAGCGTCCGTCGTGCCCGGAATGATCTCCTTCATCGGCTGACCGCAGCACATGATCGGCACGCCCGTCTTCTTGACGACGGCAACGATCTGTCCGCAGTGCTCACAACGATAAAACACCATCTCCATCTCTGTAAACCTCCTGTTAAAATTCGGTTCGGCACGCCGCGCCGGCGCCCCGAGGCCCGTTAACTAAGAGTAACATATTATAGGAGTTGCGTCAAGCGATCTCGCGACGAACCGGCTTATTTTCCGTGCCGAGACCGGTCGGCCCGGGCGCCTTCACGAGGCCGGATTTTTTAACCACCCAAGAGCGGTACCGGAGCACGCAGGAAATGCCCGCGAGCATCCATGTTAGGCCCGCCGTCAGCCAGATTGCCCAGACACCGATGTCCGTATAGCCGAGCAGGATGATCGGCAGAAAGATACGGCCCGCCATCTCGACGATGCCGTTGACAAACGAGAAAAATGCGTCGCCCACGCCGTTCAGTGTTCCTCGGGTCACGTAGATCAGGCCGAGGAAAAGGTAGAAGAAGCTGGTGATCCGCAGCGCCCTGCCGCCCATCTCGATCACCTCCGTCTCCTTGACGAACATGCCGATCAGATTGTTTCCGAAGATCTGCATCACGGCGAACATCAGAATGGAAAATGCGCCGACTGCCGCCAGACTCTGCCGCAAGCCCTCGCGGATCCGCTCCGGCTTATCAGCGCCGACGTTCTGGCCGGAATAGTTGGAGAGCGCCATCGACATTGAGCCGTAGGGCTGCTGCACCAGCTGCTCGAGGCGCCCCGTCGCCGTGTACGCCGCGATCGCCACCGTACCGAAGGTGTTGACCACTCGCTGAAGCGCCGTGGTGGAGATCGCGATCATGCTCCACTGCAGCGCAAGCGGGATCCCGAGACGCACCGCCCTCTTCGAGATCACCGGGTCAAACCGCAGATGTTCGCGGTCGATCCGGAAATACTCATTGGTCCGCACGGCGTAGAGAAGCGAGCCGACGCCGGCCAGAAGCTGTGAGAGCATCGTCGCGAGAGCCGCACCGAACACGCCCATGCCAAACGCACCGACGAACAGAAAGTCCATGCCGACGTTCAGCACACTGGCAACGATCAGAAAATAAAGCGGCGTCCTGGAATCGCCGAGCGCACGCTGCATCGAGGCCGCGTAGTTGTAAACCGCCACCAGCGGCACCGACGCGCACGTCATGCGCATATATGTGATGGAATCCGGCAAAATATCCGCCGGAGTTCCCATAAACCGAAGGACCGTGGGCACCAGGGCAAAAGCCACTGAGCCCATCACCAGAGCCGCCGTCAGCATGATGTACGCCGAGTTCACGATCGCCCGCTTCACATCATCCTTCCGCCCGGCCCCGAACAGCTGCGCGGTCACGATACCGCCGCCGCTGCCGATCCCGTTGCTCACGGAGAAGAACAGGAAGGAAACCGAGCCCGTCGCGCCTACCGCGGCAAGCGCGTCTTTGCCGAGCAGCTTGCCGACGATCATCGTGTCCGCGAGATTGTACGCCTGCTGGAACAGATTTCCCAGCAACAGCGGCAGCGCAAACACAGCCAGCAGCAACAGCGGCTTTCCCTCCGTCATGTTTTTCGTTCTCACAGTGCGCATCGATCGGCCGTCCTTTCCTCTTACATTCGCACAGGGAGCATTTCCCAACGGTCCTCATCTTCGGACCGCGCTCATTATATACACTGCATTTTTCGAAAATCAATACAAAACCGCCCCTTCCGAAGAAGAGGCGGTGAAAGTACATCAAATCATGCCTAAAACCATCTTTTCCGACGCGGAAAATGCCTTCGCACCCTCCGTCAGAACTCCCTGTTTTTCAAAATGCGGATCGAAAGGAACATGCACAGAGCGATCACAGCAACCGCTGCCGCCGTCGCATACAGACCGATGTGCGGCGTCTGCGCGATCTTCATGAGCAGATCAAACCAGTCCCAGCCCGCCTCCGAGAGGGGTACTAACATGACCGTGACCACGATCAGCATCAAAAACATCGAGAGAACCATGATCGCCACCATCAGGTAGACGAGTGCTTTTGTACCGAACTTCAAAACAAACGCGAGCGTCACCATGAGAAATACGACCGCGCCGATATAAAAGCCGTACCCGGCGGTCAGAAGATCCGCAACCTCCGGCGCGTTTTTTTCAACGATCGCATCTGCAACAAGCACTGCACGCGAAAGGATCCAGAACTGTACCTCAACCGCGATCACAAAAAGAAACTTGGAGAGGACATACGACCGTGCATCAATGGGAAGCGTCATTAAAAAAGCGTACCCGTTTTTCTCATCGTCGGTGATCGCATTCATGGACGCGATGGCTCCCATCCACGCGATGTAGTTCACCTGGTGCGAAACCGTAACTCCCGGTATCAGGATCCAAATCACGGGAAAAAGCACGGCCAGTCCGAATATCATCAGTATTGCCTTCCGATAGTAGCGGTAATCCTTTTCAAATATTCCCCGCATCTTGTTTTCCTCCCAACATCAGTATGAGCGTGCTGTCCAGGCTGCCGTTCTCCACGACGATCCCCGGATAGTTGTCAATGAAATACTGCTTCTCTTTCGTCAGGCAGGCGTACCCGAACGCTTCCTTCTTATACGCGACGATGTACTGCTGCCCGACCTCGCGGAACTCGTTCTCGCTCAATTTCAACACACCGTACTGTCCGAGGATCGTGTCGGTATCCTCGTGCAGCACGATCTCCCCCCGATCGATCAGATACACATCGTCGCAGAAACCCTCGAGGTCCGAGGATATGTGCGAGCTGATCAGCACCGAACGCTCACTGTCCTGCGCCAGATACTCCCGCAGAAGATCCAGCACCTCATTGCGCGCGATGACGTCCATCCCTGCGGTCGGCTCGTCAAGCACCAGCAGTTTTGCCTTGTGCGAGATCGCGAGCAGGATCCGAAGCCGCGCCTTCATACCGTTGGAAAACTCCGAGAACGGTTTTTTTAGCGGCAAGCCCATCGCCTCGCATTTTTCGCGAAAATACGTCTCATCGAAGTCCCGGTACATTTTCCGGAAGATCGCGATGACGGTCTCGGTTGTGACTCCTTCCCCGAGCAGATTGCCGCCGATCACGGCACCGACAGCCTCCTTGTCCCGCGGCGTGAACCTGCGCGGATTTTTGTCCAGAACCCGTACCTCGCCCTCGTCCGGCCGTACAAGACCGAGGATGGCCTTGATGGTCGTGCTCTTCCCCGCGCCGTTCCGACCGATCAGACCGGTGACGGTGCCTGCGGGGATCTGCATCGTGATGTTCAGATCGAAATTCTTATAGTGTTTCCGACAATTGTTCAACGTTACCATATCGTTTTGTTCCTTTTTTCATGATCCTTCGGAAAATGAGCCCTTCCGTTCGTCCGCCGAAAAGACGCCACTCCGGCTCAGCCGTCCGCAAGTATGATCTCGATGATCTCGCGGATCTCGCTGTCGTCGAGTCCGACCGCCTTCGCCTTCCGGACGGCCGCCGTAAAATCATCCTCGACGGCTTTCCGCCTCGCCTCGATCGCCAGCTGCCGGTCCGTGGCGGCTACGTACGTACCCTTGCCGTGGACGGTGACGACGAAGCCCTCGTCCTCGAGTCTGTCGTACGCCTTCTTGACCGTCAGCGCGCTGATCTTGAGCTCCGCGGCAAGTGCTCTCACGGACGGGAGGCCTTCCCCTTCCGCGAGTGATCCCCCGATGATCGCCTGTTTGATCTGCGACATCAGCTGTTCATACACCGGGATCATGGAAGAATTGCTTATGATGACATGCATGTCTCGGTTCCTTTCCTTCATTGTGCCCCTGTGCCCCGGGCGCATACGGTTCGGGGCAATGCTTCTTCCGTTTACGATAAACAGTATATAACAGTTTAAAACAGTTGTCAACTGTTATACGGTGTTTATTTTGATCATTTTTCGCGTCGGCGCAAAAAAACGGCGACAGCCGAAGCTGCCGCCGTGAGTATCTTCTTTTTCCGAACAACGATCAATCCATCTTCGGAAGATTCGCAAGGCTTGCCGCGATCTCTTCGTCGGACGGGATGTAGTCGCCCATCTCACCGTTGTTGTACTTCTCGTATGCAACAAGGTCGAAATAGCCGGTACCGGTCAGACCGAAGACGATCGTCTTCTCCTCGCCGGTCTCCTTGCACTTCAGAGCCTCGTCGATCGCTACACGGATCGCGTGCGAACTCTCGGGAGCGGGAAGGATACCCTCAACACGCGCGAACATCTCCGCCGCCTCGAACACCTTCGTCTGCTCTACGCTTCTTGCCTCCATGTAGCCGTCCGCGTACAGCTGCGAGAGCGTGCTGCTCATGCCGTGGTAGCGAAGGCCGCCTGCATGGTTCGGCGCCGGCATGAAGTTGCTGCCGAGCGTATACATCTTTGCGAGAGGACAAACCATACCGGTATCGCAGAAATCGTAAGCGTAGGTGCCGCGGGTGAAGCTCGGGCAGGATGCAGGCTCAACGGCGATGATCTGATAATCCTTCTCGCCGCGGAGCTTCTCGCCCATGAACGGGGAGATCAGACCGCCGAGGTTGGATCCGCCGCCTGCGCAGCCGATGATCATATCCGGAACGATGCCGTATTTGTCGAGTGCGGCCTTGGTCTCAAGACCGATTACGGACTGATGAAGAAGTACCTGGTTCAAAACGCTGCCGAGCACGTAACGGTAGCCCGGGTTGCTCACCGCAACCTCAACCGCCTCGGAGATCGCGCAGCCGAGGCTTCCGCCGGTTCCCGGATGAGCGGCGAGAATTCTCTTGCCGACCTCGGTGGTCTCGGACGGAGAAGGCGTAACGCTCGCGCCGTAGGTTCTCATAACCTCGCGGCGGAACGGCTTCTGTTCGTAGGAAACCTTAACCATGAATACCTTGCAGTCCAGATCAAAATAAGAACATGCCATCGAGAGAGCCGTTCCCCACTGGCCTGCACCGGTCTCGGTGGTAACACCCTTGAGGCCCTGCTTCTTAGCATAATAAGCCTGAGCGATCGCGGAATTCAGCTTGTGGCTTCCGCTGGTGTTGTTGCCTTCGAACTTGTAGTAGATCTTCGCGGGCGTGCCGAGTTTCTTCTCAAGGCAGTAAGCGCGTACGAGCGGCGACGGACGATACATCTTGTAGAACTCACGGATTTCCTCAGGGATCTCGATAAATGCGTCGTCGTTGTTGAGCTCCTGTGCCACGAGCTCATCGCAGAACACGCCGGACAACTCCTCCGCCGTCATCGGCTGATGGGTTCCGGGATTCAAAAGCGGCGCGGGTTTGTTCTTCATGTCCGCACGCATGTTGTACCATGCCTTAGGCATCTCCTGTTCTTCGAGATAAATCTTGTAAGGGATAGCTTTCTCAGACATCTTCGTGTCTCCTTTCATGTGTTTGTCGGGACAAAAGTAAAGTCCTGTCCCGCATTAATAAGCTTAATGCCGGGACAGGACTGAAAATTCATTCCTGCGGTGCCACCCTGCTTGATGCTCTCGCATCCTCTCACGCATACTGTCATATGCAGGTATTTGTTGACGGGGTACCGACCCCGGCGCCCATACTCCGGCTTGCGCCGTTTCCTCTTGCCCTCGAAAGTCCATTCGATTCTTCGATCGCTGCCGCAATCCCAGCACCTGCGGCTCTCTGTGAACAACCTTGTGAAGAACCTACTCACTCTTTCTCATCGGTTTCCATCTTTATAGCACGACAGGGAGGCTCCTGTCAAGTTTATTTTTCGCATGACGGACCGGCCGCAACGCGGTCGGAACGATCAGCTCGCAGGTTGGGGATCACTCCTCGTCAAATCCCGCGTACTCCTTCATCTGAGCAACTCCGTAGTAAGCGTACTTCTGCTTGCCGAGCTTGTCGTAAAGCAGCGGGCTGTACTCTTTTCTCCAGGACATTGCATCGGAGAAGCCCCA
>JBGUPV010000187.1:0-10226 GCA_045130455.1 Lachnospiraceae bacterium
TACCTTCCAGGAGATGATCAAGAAGGGTTACTTCGATCCTGACTGCGACGGTTACGACAATGACCAGGTTAAGGCTAACTTCATCGCTGGTGACTATGCGTTCTATCAGAACGGTTCCTGGAACTGCGGTGAGCTCGCTGAGAAGCCTACGTTCGAAGTTAAGGCTACTGAGTTCCCGGTAATCAACAGCGCTAACGCTAAGCTCGGTCACCTCATCGGTGGTCCTTCCGATACGCTCGCTGTTTACGGTGGCTCCAAGAACGCGGCTGTTGCAGCTAGATACACGTTCGAGCTTGGTAAGCTGATCTCCAAGTACGGTTATCTTGCAGGTGCAGGTCTTCCGGCTTGGAAGGTTGACTACGATGACAGCAAGGTTAATCCTTTGATGCAGCAGGTTTCGAAGATCGTAGCTGGTTCCGACTACATGGTACTGTTCGGTGATACCGCTATGACTTCCGCAGATGCTACTGAGTACCTGAAGGAAATCGCTAAGGTCTTCGGCGGCGAGGTTGATGGCGCTACGTTCGCAAGCGATCTTAAGGCTGCTCTCAGATAAGCATTGATCGTTAGTTAATCAAGGTGGCCTTTCCAACGATTCGGAGAGGCCACTTCTTTTTGAGAAAGGCAGGCAACATGAATCGAAAAACTTCAGATACGATAAGCATTCTCGTATTTCTATTGCCGGCGGCGATTCTCTTCTGCGGAATTCTTATAGCGCCTATGGTCATGTCCGGGTACTACAGTTTGTATAAGTGGGACGGATTGACAAAACCGATCTGGAACGGCTTCAAGAACTATAAGATGTTGTTTAATGATCCGAGTGTTCGTTTCGGTAAGGCAATTGTACATGCGTTGATCCTTGCAGGATTGTCGCTCGCTATTCAGTTGCCGATCTCTCTTGGCCTTGCACTTATGCTCGGACGGGGAATTAAGGGCGAGAGGTTCTTCCTTTCCGTCAACTTCCTTCCCGTTCTGATCTCGACCGTTGTTATCGGTATGCTGTGGAAGCAGATCTACCAGCCGGAAGGTTTGCTTAACAACCTCCTTCGTGCGGTCGGATACCTGAAGGGTGCGAATTCCAAGGTTAAGGGTGCGGATCCGAATATCAAGTGGTTGAAAGACGGCGATAAAGGCAAACTGCTGCTGTCGTGTCTCATCCCGATGTTGTGGCAGTATGTCGGATACCATATGTTGCTGATGTATGCGGGCGTTAAGAGTGTGGCAACGGACCTCCGTGAAGCTGCCAAGATTGACGGCGCTACACCTGGTCAGGTGGATCGTTATATCGTTATCCCGTCGATGAAGCAGGTTCTGAAGGTAAGTGTTATCTTCGCGGTAACCGGTTCCTTGAAGGCATACGACCTTGTATCCATCCTCGGCGGTGATATCAACACGTCTGCGTGTGTTCCGAGTACGGTACTCATGGAACAGATGTTCTCGTATTACAGGTACGGTGTCGGTAGCGCGATCGCGGTAATGCTCATTTTGATGTGTTTCGCGTTTGCAATACTGATCAACTTCTTGTTCAAGGAAAGGGATTGATATATGGCAAAGACAAAAGGTGCATTTAATCCGGATGACTATGCAATACAGAAATCAAATCCGATTTTCCGTACGATAAGTTACATCCTGGTAGTCCTGTGGTCGGTGATCAATCTGTATCCTCTGTTCTGGATGGTCACGTTCTCTTTGAAGGACAATCAGCAGATTCAAAAGACTCATAAGTTCTGGCTCCCTAAGGGCGCGCCTAAGGATTGGATCTGGGAGAATTATAAAAAGCTCAATTATAATATGATTCTCACCTACTTCAAGAACAGTATCATCGTGACGTTCTTCGCGATCCTGATCTCGCTGATTGCGGCTATGATGGCTTCCTATGCGATCACGAGGATCAAGTGGAAACTCAGCGGTCTCGTAAATGCGATCTTCATGCTCGGTATTACGATCCCTGTTCAGGCGTCTCTGGTTCCGATCTTCCAGGTGGCAAGAAAGATGGGTTGGCTCGATACCAGACCGGCGTTGATCATTCCTTACGCCGCGTTTGCGTTGGCAATGTCAATGCTCATATGTAACGGATTCATGACAAATATACCAAAGGATCTCGATGAGGCAGCATATATCGACGGCTGCAGTCGATTCGGAGTATTCTTCCGGATCATCATGCCGCTGATGCTTCCTGCGGTGTCGACGATCGCGATCTATTCGTTCCTTCAGTGCTGGAACGAGCTCATGTTCGCGACGGTATTTGTCAATAAGTCCGAACTGCACACGGTTCCGGTAGGTATCAAGCAGATGTCCGGTACAGTCAGAACTGAGTACGGTCCCGTCGGTGCGATCATTACGGTCGCTACGATCCCGATGGTTATCATCTACATTATTTTGAGTAGAAAGATTCAGGATAGCTTTATCGTCGGTGCGGTAAAAGGTTGACAATGAATCTGCCGTATGGCAGGCAATATCGAATATTATGAAACAAACAAACGGATTGCTGTGGGCTTAGCTTACAGCAATCTTTTTTGTTATTTCTCCGGGTTGCCGGCCATTGTCATGCAAATTGTCATAAAGCCCGAAAATGTTGACATCTTGAACAAAAAATTACCCGCTTTTCAGCAAACTTTGTGTGGTCGGCGAAACGAAGTTGTGCTATACTGGTAACATCTTTATGCCTGCGAAACAGGGAAAAAACAGTTCGGATAAAACCGGTCGGAACGAAGAGAGCAGGCAGGAGATCCGACAGAAAAGAGGATTCTATGGTAATTAACAAAAAAGAGTTCAAGAAGAATGTTCAGGACTACCTGAAGACGTTCTACCGCAGAACGGTCGAGGATGCTTCGCAGCAGCAGATCTATCAGGCGGTTGCCTTCGCGGTGAAGGACTACGTCGTGGATCGCTGGGCGGCGAGCCAGGCTGAGTTTGAAAAGAAGGACGCCAAGACCGTATATTATCTCTCGATGGAGTTCCTGATGGGCCGCGCGCTCGGCAACAACATCATCAACTTGAAGGCAAATAAGGAGATCCGCAAGGCGCTCGAAGAACTCGGGCTTGACCTGGATGTGATCGAGGATCAGGAGCCGGATGCGGCTCTCGGCAACGGCGGTCTAGGCCGTCTGGCAGCCTGCTTCCTGGATTCGCTGGCAACCCTAGGCTATCCGGCATACGGCTGTGGTATCCGTTACAAATACGGTATGTTCAAGCAGGTCATCCGTGACGGTTTCCAGGTGGAGAAGCCGGATGACTGGTTAAAGGAGGGCAACCCCTTCGAGATTAAGCGTCCCGAGTACGCCTGCGAGGTTAAGTTCGGCGGCTACGTGCGTTATTCCAAGGACGAGAACGGCCGCGAGCATTTTACGCAGGAGAACTACCAGTCGGTAATGGCGATCCCGTATGACCTTCCGATCGTCGGCTACGGCAACAACGTTGTTGACACGCTGCGCATCTGGGATGCCGAGGCGATTGACAACTTCAATCTTGAGAGCTTTGACCGCGGTGATTACCACAAGGCGGTGGAGCAGCAGAACCTTGCGCGTCTGATCTGCGAGGTTTTGTATCCGAACGATAACCACTACGCAGGCAAGGAGCTCCGTCTGAAGCAGCAGTACTTCTTCGTTTCGGCGAGCATTCAGCGTGCGGTGAAGAAATACATGTCCCGCCACGATGACATTCACGGGCTTCCCGAGAAGGTTGTCTTCCAGCTCAATGATACGCACCCGACCGTTACGGTTCCTGAGTTGATGCGCATCCTCATGGATGAGTACTATCTCTCCTGGGATGAGGCGTGGGACATCACAAACCGTTGCTGCGCTTACACGAACCACACGATCATGGCGGAGGCACTCGAAAAATGGCCTCTCGAGCTGTTTTCGCGTCTCCTTCCCCGTGTATACCAGATCGTTGAGGAGATCAACCGCCGTTTCGTGGCACAGATCGAGCAGCGCTATCCGAACGACTACGAGAAGATCCGCAAGATGGCGATCGTCATGGACGGTCAGGTCAGAATGGCAAACCTCGCGATCGTGGCAGGTTTTTCCGTCAACGGTGTTGCGAGACTTCACACTGAGATCCTCAAGAAGGAGCAGCTTCGCGACTTCTACGAGTTCTGGCCGGAGAAGTTCAACAACAAGACCAACGGTATTACGCAGCGCCGCTTCCTTCTGCACGGCAACCCGCTGCTTGCCAACTGGGTGACCGGCAAGATCGGCGATGAGTGGATCACCGACCTTTCACATATTAACAAGCTTGCGGTGTACGCCGATGATGAGCGCTGCCGCCGCGAGTTTATGAACATCAAATATAAGAACAAGCTTCGCCTGGTGGAGTACATCAAGGAGCACAACGGCATCGATGTGGATCCCCGCTCGATCTTCGACGTGCAGGTAAAGAGACTGCATGAGTACAAGCGTCAGCTCCTGAACATCCTGCATGTGATGCACCTGTACAACCAGCTTCGCATGAACCCGGATATGGATTTCTATCCGAGAACGTTCATTTTCGGCGCGAAGGCCAGCGCAGGCTACCGCCGTGCGAAGGCGATCATCAAGCTGATCAACAGCGTGGCCGATGTGGTCAACAACGACAAGTCCATCAAGGGTAAGCTGAAAGTCGTATTTATCGAGAACTACCGCGTTTCGAATGCGGAGTGGATCTTCGCTGCTGCGGATGTTTCCGAGCAGATCTCGACCGCCAGCAAGGAGGCTTCCGGTACCGGCAACATGAAGTTCATGCTCAACGGTGCGGTGACCCTCGGCACGATGGACGGTGCGAACGTGGAGATCGTCGAGGAGGTCGGCGAGGAAAATGCGTTCATTTTCGGTCTGAGCTCCGACGAAGTCATCAACTACGAGAACAACGGCGGCTATGATCCGCGCGAGATCTACAACACCGACCAGGATATCCGTCAGGTTCTCACGCAGCTGATCAACGGCTTCTATTCGCCGGAGGATCCGGAGCTGTTCCGCGAACTGTACAATTCGCTTCTTGACCGCAACGGCGGCGAGCGCGCGGACCAGTACTTCATCCTCAAGGACTTCCGTTCCTACGAGGCGGCGCAGAAGCGCGTCGAGGAGGCATACCGCGACGAGGACCGCTGGGCAAAGATGGCAATCCTCAACGTGGCCAAGTCCGGCAAGTTCACTTCGGACCGCACCATCGAGGAGTATGTCCGCGATATCTGGCACCTCGAGAAGGTTACCGTGGAGCTGTAAGCGGAGTTGCATATCATCGTCATTTTGGGCACATCATTATGATGTGCCCTTTTTGAGTTGTTTAAGAAATAATAACTGGCGCAATAGTGAGTTCTTTAGGGGTAGTTAAAACTCGGCGAAAAATGAATAAAAGGATTCTGACACGTTATAATGCGGGAAGAATAATGTGTACAGCTTTACGATGGGGAAGAGGAACATTGTTGCCTTGACACGGCAACCAAGCTGCTGTTATCCTTAAGAAAACAGTAGCAAGATTTATTTGATAACCATGACTTGGGAACCGGTAAATGTGAGGAGGATGATGCTATGGCGTTAATTATTTGTCAGGAGTGTGGGAAAGAATACAGCAACAAAGCTTCAAGTTGTCCTAATTGCGGATGTCCAACTACTTTTAATTGTTCTCAGAAAACATATGAAGATTCAACAAGCACTGATCCGATTGCATATGTTAGGACCGGTGATGCTTCTTTAGAAAACAGTTTAAGAAAGACACCAAAGCGCTCTTTTTGTAAAACCGGAATAATAATAGCATCAGTGATAGCCTTAATTGTTGGTATACTTGCGGTGGTGGTTTATGTAAATTCTGACGCGAATATAGAGCAAAAACTAATTGGAACATGGAGAATAGAGAGCGTTGATGGGAAAGAAGAAGGAATTGCAGCAGTAGGATTAGAGTTTTTTGATGACGGAAGCTTTTTCTTTATGATTAATGGTGAAGTAATTGTTTCTCAGTGGAAATTAAAGAATAACAAAAAACTTTGGTTATCTTTTGGAGATGGAACTGATGAAATATATGATTGGGGAAAAGACTCAGAAGAAAATGAATGGTATATGGGGAGAGGTGTTTTAAGATTAGGGAAGAGTGAGTTTCGTAAGACAGATGAGCACTCATCAGAGGCTGAGAAGGACATAGCAGTTGTAAACAAACTGATGGAAGCCGCTGAAAAAACAGCATTAACGATGGACTATGGTGAGTACGGTTTATGTTTTGTTATTAAAATCGATAATGATGAGTGCGATGTTTCTGTGACAAAAGCTTCTTTTCCACGCAATTGTCTTAGTGAATGGAAAACAAACGCAGGCATTGACGGAGAATTTAGATTCAAATTGAAATCGTCGATTTTTCATACGACCGGAGGAGATGCGCAGATAATCGGCATCATAGACAGCAATAGGAGCGTTAAATGGTTAGCTAGTCGAGTTACGGTTCCGTTTTCTTTAAGAAAGTGGTTTGAGTAGTTAACCTGATCGAGTCATTAACGCATGAAACTGTATGAGATTAAGGCGTTATATGAGAACATCAATTGAGAATTTATAATATTGCGATTTTATCTAAGAAAAGGGCTGATTGGTTTTGATTGGCTTTTTTCTTTTTATCTAAAAAACTGGATGAATAACGTTGCGAAGGTTCCGGTTGCACGATGCGGTGCGGACGGATATAATGAAAACAGAGACTGAAAAAAGAAAGGAACACGCATGGAGAACGTGATTGTCCGGATTCCTTCGGATGCGGAGAAAATCATTGCGATGCTGGAACAGGCAGGGTACGAGGCGTACGTTGTCGGCGGTTGCGTGCGCGATTCTCTGCTGGGCAGGGAGCCGGGGGACTGGGATATCACGACGTCGGCGTCTCCGGAGGAAGTGAAGGCAATTTTCCCGCGCACGATCGACACGGGCATCGCGCACGGCACGGTGACGGTGATGATCAACCACGTCGGTTACGAGGTGACCACATACCGCGTGGATGGAATCTATGAGGACGGAAGACATCCGAGCAGTGTGACTTTTGCGAGAAATCTGGCGGACGATCTGCTGCGGCGGGATTTTACGATCAACGCGATGGCGTACAATCCGAATACGGGACTCGTGGATCTCTACGACGGGATCGGCGATCTGGAGCGCCGGTGCATCCGGTGCGTCGGAGTGGCACGCGAGCGTTTCTCGGAGGATGCACTTCGCATCCTGCGTGCGCTCCGGTTTGCGTCGCAGCTTGATTTTACGATCGAAGATAAGACACTCGAGGCGATGCGCGAACTGGCCGGGCGGCTCTCGCTGGTCAGCGCGGAGCGTATCCGCGTGGAACTGATCAAGCTTCTCGGCGGACAGCGCCCCGAGATGCTGATCACGGCGTACGAGATCGGTGTCACGGCGGTGTTTCTGCCGGAGTGGGACCGCATGCTCGGGACGACGCAGGACAATCCGCACCATCTCTATGATGTCGGCCGCCACACGATGGAGACGATCCGCGCGCTCCACAGGGAGCCGGCGTACGTTGAGGCGGATGCGCATGAGCGCATGATCTATGACATGGCAATGCTTCTGCATGACGCGGGAAAGCCGGATTGCGCTGCGGTGGAGGCGGACGGCAAAGAGCATTTTCGAGGGCACCCGGCAGCTTCAGCTGAGGTCGCGAAGAAAGTTCTGCGACGCCTGAAGTTTGACAATGACACGACGGCGCTTGTGACGCTTCTGGTGCGCCAGCACGATTGCAGGTTTGATTTTCCGAAGGACGGTCATTTCGACCGGACGATGCGCAGGATCGTCAACCGCGTCGGCGCGGAGAGGATGCATTATCTCTTCCCGATCATGCGCGCGGACATCGCCGGCCAGCATCCGGACTATTCGGAGCGCGGGCTTGCGCGCGTCGCCGCGATGGAAGCGGAGTTCGCGAACATCCTTCGGGCCAACCAGTGTGTGTCGATCCGCGACCTTGCCGTCACCGGCAAAGACCTGATCGAGCTCGGCTACACGCCGGGGCCGGCACTCGGAGAGACATTGGACCGGCTGCTGCAGAGCGTGCTTGATGTGCCGGAGCGCAACACGAGGGAACAGCTTCTCGGGATGGCAAAAGAGTGGCTGGAAAATGAGTAAAAACGGCAAAGAATGACTTGAAATTTGCACTTGATTCCGCTAAAGTAGAAGTGTATTTCATTACAAAAAACGGGTGCGCCGGGGCGGGGTGAATGCCGCCGGTGAAGCCCGGGAAAAGAGGGTGTTTTATGAACTGGTGGGAAGTCATTGCGTTTATCGCGTATTTCGCCATCGTGCTCGGAATCGGTCTTTATTTCTATTTGAAGACGAAGAGCGGCGGCGAGAAAGAGTATTTCCTCGGCGGACGATCCATGAACGGTGCGGTAGCGGCGTTGAGTGCCGGCGCGTCGGACATGAGTGCCTGGGTGTTGATGGGACTTCCGGGAGCACTGTATGCGTCCGGCCTCGTTGAGGCATGGACAAGCGTCGGATTGTTTATCGGAACGTTGCTGGCGTGGGTGCTGGTTGCACCGAGACTCCGCACATTTTCCATCGCCGCGGACGATGCCATTACTATTCCTCAGTTTTTGAATAACCGTTTTAAGGAAAAGCAGCATGTGTTACAGTTTGTGTGCGCGATCGTGTTCATCGTGGCATACTGCATTTACTCGGCGGCCAGCATCTCCGCGTGCGGAACGCTGTTCGCAACCCTTTTTGATCTCGGAAAGAACGGCAGAACGATCGCGATGATCATCGCGACGGTCGTTATTGTAGCTTACACATTGCTCGGCGGTTTCAACGCCGTTTGCTGGACAGACTTCTTCCAGGGCATGCTGATGCTGGTTGCCCTTATGGTAGTACCGATCATGGCGGTGATCTCGCTCAACAAGGCAGATTTTGTTACGCCTTCCTACACTTTGGCGAAGGATTATTACAATCCGCTCGTCGGCGGAACGGTCAGCATGAAGTCGGTCACTTCGATCCTGTCCGGTCTCGGCTGGGGCCTCGGTTACTTCGGTATGCCGCACATCCTCGTACGTTACATGTCGATCCGTTCCAAGAAGGAGATGAAACGTTCCCAGAAGATCGGTATCACCTGGACCTTCCTGATCCTCGGGCTTGCGACGGTCGTCGGTCTGATCGCGCGCAAATACCTCGGCGATGCGTACTTGCCGGAGGACGTCAGAGAGACCGTATTTATCGAGACGATCCGCAAAGTGTTCCGCTTCCTGCCGCTGATCTCCGGTGTTCTGCTCTCCGCGATCATCGCGGCTTCGATGAGTACTGCGGATTCGCAGCTGCTCACGTCGTCATCGGCATTTTCCAGCGATATTTACAAGCCGATCCGCAAAAAGGCAAGCAGCAAAGAACTCCTCTGGGTCGGACGTGTCGTTGTCGGTGTGATCTGCGTCATCGCCCTTGTGATCGCCCTTTCGGGCAACCAGACGATCATGTCCCTCGTGAGCAACGCGTGGGGCGCGTTCGGCGCGGCGTTCGGTCCGGTCATCCTTATGGCTCTGTACTGGAAGCGGTTTAACTATGCCGGTGCCGTCAGCGGTATCATCGCCGGTTTCACTGTGGACATCACCTGGCTGATCCTCGGCAAATCCGGTCCGAAAGGCAACTTCTTCGCAAGCCTGTACGAGATCGTTCCCGGATTTATCGCCGGTATGATCGTGTGCGTTGTGGTCACGCTCCTGACTAAGGCGCCGGACAAGGAAGTGGAAGAGCTCTTCGACAAGGCTGTAAGCATGGTCGATGCGGACGACGCAGAGGCTTGATCCGATTATTTGACTGACAGTATTATTGTATTGTCGGACGGAAAATGAATTTACGTGTGATGGCATCATCGGTGCAATGCGGCCGCATGATGCCATCCGTGCAAAATACATATTTCGGCGGGTGACGATGTCATCCGCCGTTGACAGGAGATAGTAATATGAACAGTACGGTGAGACGACGCAGACAATGGACGGCACTCGTGTTTTTGCTGCTCGGTATTTTGTTGGTGCAGCTGGATTTCCGCGTGCGTACGAACGTCGCGTACCCGGAGTATGTGGACCAGTACTATTACGGACCGGACACGCAGCGCATGATCGTCGAGGATGTGATCGGTACGAACCTCACGTTGGACGCGATCTCCGATCTGGTCGGGTTCATTTGCCTGACGATCGCGCTGATCGTTATCGCAACATACGCTAAGCCGAAGCTGGACCTGAGTTCTCTGACGCGCTATGAGCGCCGGATGCTGCGGCTTCTGCCGAGGGTCAGCCC
>JBGUPV010000188.1:0-4378 GCA_045130455.1 Lachnospiraceae bacterium
TTGACCGGCTGAACGCGCTTCCCGAAGCACTGAAGCGGAAGGTCGAGTTTCTGTGCAACGAATGCTGTTGGTTCGACTGTTACGACCGGAAGAACTGTTACGAAAATGTCAGCCGCAAGAGCCTCGGGGAGAACTGCGCGGACCACGTGTGCGTCTCGCCGACCGCTTCGAGGGGCTACCGGTTTTCCGACGCAATGAACAATCCGGGGTTCATCGGGACGGAGGACATCGTCAATGTCTGGCTGCCGGCGGGGTTTTCCGAGTTCAAGATCGAAGGACGAAGCCTCGGCAGCGCGGTCATCCTGGAGTTTTTGCTGTACTACATGACAAAACCGGAGTACCGGCTGAAAGTCCGGGAGGAGATCTACCTGGACAGCGTGCTGGACCTTTTTTGAGGAAATGACGATCGCGGATCGCGTGTCGGAAAATGAAACTAAGAGTAGCATGAGGTTTTTGAATGCAAGAGGAATTCAGTATTCTGTACCTGTACGGTAACGATTACGATGCGGAGGAGGCGGAGCCCTTTTATCAGGACCTGAACCTTCTGCAGGTGATCGACAGGCTGTCGGCAAAGTGGGGGAAAGGGATCCGGAAGTATTTTATGTATCTTCCGGAAAAGCCTGAGGAGTCGGCGTACCGCCGTGCGGT
The DNA here is from genome assembly GCA_045130455.1 of Lachnospiraceae bacterium. GTDB lineage: Bacteria > Bacillota > Clostridia > Lachnospirales > Lachnospiraceae > ISDg. The sequence continues at coordinate 649 of JBGUPV010000188.1, forward strand.
GTACGGGGATATCAAACAGGAGAAGGTGTACTGCGCGTTTACTGCGTTCACGGAAAAACTCGCGGAGGCTGAAATCCTGCGGCGAGAGCGGGAGAAGGTGTCCGATCCGCTGCAGCGGGCCGCATGGATGATCCGCGAGGCGGAGGCCTACAGCGGCGCCTATGAGACGTTAGCGCAGGAACTGTCGGAGGCTGAGATCGCCTCGGACGGCCTGCGTGAGTTTCTGCGGATACTCACGGACATTCTGGAGGACAGTTATCACAGGATGCATGAGCAGACGGAAAATGTCCTCGCAAAGATCCGCGGGCTCCGCTTTGTCGTCACGTACGAGAAGGAGCGGATGAGCGTGGCGCTCAAAGAGACGCCGGACGAGGCCGCTTACGAGCAGTGGCTGAACAACGAGGGGCGCAGCGAGGATCTGAAGATGTCCAACCCGTTTCTGACGGAGGCCGCGGTCACGGAACTTGAAAGAGAATGTCTGCTGATCCTGAAGAAGAAAAAGCCCGCGTTCTTTGAGGAACTTCTCGAAGTCGCGAGGCAGTGCGAGAATTACGGGCGCCCGGCGCTGACGCGCTTTGAGCAGGAAGTGCTCTACTACCTCTCGTACGCGTCGCTGCAGCGGGAGATGGAAGCGGCAGGGTATCATTTTGCGACGCCTGCGACCGGCGGCGTACGCATGGAGGCGAAAGGGCTGTATGATCTTGCGCTTGCGATCACGGCGCTCTCGGATGGGCGGGAGGTGATCCCGAACGATTTCTGGTACGGGGACGGCGACCGCTTCTTCGTCCTCACGGGACCGAACCAGGGCGGCAAGACAACGTTCGCCAGAAGCCTCGGGCAGCTGGTGTTCCTGACCAGAATGGGGCTGGATGTGCCGGCGGTGTCGGCAGGAGTGCCGCATTTTCCGAATATCCGGACGCATTTTTCGGTCGAGGAGAGCGTGGAGACCGGGCGGGGCAAGCTGATGGAGGAACTCGTGCGGCTTGCGCCGATGATGGAGGAAGATCAGAGCGGCTCCTTCGTCGTCATCAACGAGCTGTTCACGACCGCGGCGAACTATGACGCGCAGATCATGGGCAAGCGCGTGCTCGATCATTTTATCGGGCTCGGGTGCATGGGAATCTACGTCACGCATCTGAAGGAGCTGGCGGAGGACCGGAATGGGGTGGTGAGCCTGCGGGCGATGCTCAACGACCGGGGAGTTCAGACGTTTGAGATCCGAAGGGGCGAGGCGGAGGACACCGCCTGCGCGGCAAATCAGGTCAATAAATACCGGCTGACTTACGAGCAGCTGAAGGAGCGTTTATGAAAGTTTGTCTGTTGTACGCGGACCGGGAGAGGGCCGGCACGGACACGTATTACGATACCGCGAGCATCGTCAAGGACCTCGGGCTGGAGTCGCTCTTTCTGATCTCGGCCAAAGAGCCGCTGTACGAGAACGGGGAGCTCAAGAAGCTGGAGAAGGAGGATCCCTTCCTGGCGGAGACGCTTAAGAAGGTTATGATGGTGCCGCTGGCCTCTGCGGAAGAAGTTGTGTTCCGGCAGGAGATCCTGCGGGACTGCCTGGAGAACGAGGATATGATCCGCGGACTGTACCGGGTCAGCACGGCGATGCTGGAGAAGTGGAACGAGCTCGGGCGCGCGATCCGCGAGAAGATCCGGCTGGGAAGCCCGGCCATGCGGCTGATCACAGAAATCCGGGTGCTCCACCTGTTCTGCGATTCCCTCTCGGAAGTACGGGGGCTTCTGGAAACGAAGGACAAGCTTGCGTCCCGGGGCCTCAACGCTTTCCGCGATGAGTTTTTGCAGGCGTTCTCAAAGGAGCGCGAGGAGTATGTCCGCAAGGGACTTGACGACATCTCCTTCTACACGAGCGGGCTTGACCGGAAGGACGAAGGCCGCGAGCTGATCATACGGCCGCGGATCGTGTTCGAGTGCGGGCTCGAGGACGGGCTGAAGTTCAGCTCCATGCGCCTCCGCGATGTCTCCTCCCAGAGCATGAAGTTTGTGAAGCGCGGTAGCACCCGCGACAAACTCCGCAAGTTCATCGACTCCCGGATCCCCGACTCATTTTCCGTCGATGATGACGGGCGGCTCAAGGAGCAGTCGCAGCAGTTGGAGCTCGGTGTCGTCAGCTACCTCGTGCGAAGGATCCGGGTTGTGACGGACGAGTTTCAGACATTTTTCGACCGTCTGCGGTTCCAGTCGGCGTTCTATCTGGCGGCGGTGCAGATGAAGCGGCACATGGACCGGTTCGGGCTGGAATGGTGCTTTCCGGAGGTGTGCGATCGAAGAGACCTCGAGTTCACGGAGCTTCGCGAGCTTGTGATGGCCGTGGAGCAGCGCGTGAAGGTGATCGGCAACACATGCTCTCTGAAGCAGAAGGACCTTCTGATCGTGACCGGTGCCAACCAGGGCGGCAAATCCACGTTTCTCCGGAGCATCGGCATCGCCCAGGTGATGATGCAGTGCGGCCTGCCGGTGGCGGCAAAGTCGTTCCGGAGCGGCCTGTTTCCGCGGATCTTCGTGCATTTTACGCGCCGCGAGGACAGCGAGATGAACAGCGGCCGCCTCGACGAGGAACTGAAGCGCATGAACGGCATCGTCGAGCACATCGGCGAGGGTTCGCTGATCCTTTTGAACGAGTCCTTCGCGACGACCACCGAGAAGGAAGGTTCGGTGATCGCGTACGATATCATCCGCGCGCTGAAGGAGGCGGGCGTCCGTATACTGACGGTCACGCATCTTCTCTCGTTCGCGCGGCGTGTCCGCGAGGAGACGAAGGACCGGCCGGATTCCGGGGTGGAATTCCTTTCCGCCGAGAGAAAGCCGGACGGGACGCGCACGTTCCGCATGATCCGGAGCGAGCCTGAGCTCACCAGCTTCGGCCTGGATCTTTATGACCGGATCGTCGGAAAATAATACCTCGAAAGGGGAGTAACGTTATGAATAAGCGGATTGAAGCGGCTCTGGCCTGGCTGGTGATCACCATCGGCGCGCTTCTGGCGAGTTTCTCCGTCGTGTGCATTCTGATCCCGAACGATGCCATCGACTATGGGACCGCGGGCATCGCGATCATTGTCAGCAAGCTCTCGGGGTGGAATCTCTCCCTGTGCGTTGCCGCGATCTTCACGCCTTTTTTGCTGCTCGGTTTTATCATCCTCGGTAGACGGTTCGGTGTCCGTGCGATCTGGGGCGCACTGGTCTACACGGTGGGCCTGGAGATCTTTGAGAAAGTGCCCTTTGAGCTGAACACGGAGCACTTTCTGGCCGTCGTGTTCGGCGGCGCGATCCTCGGCGCGGGGCTTTCGCTGATCCTGCGGAGCGGCGGCTGTATCGACGGCTCGGAGATCTTCGCCAACATCGTGGTGAGCAAGCTCTCGGAGAAAACCGGGCGAAGCTTCAGCATGACCTACCTTCTGATCGGCTTCAACGCCTGCGTCTACCTGGCGGTGTTCCTTTTGATCAACCGGAACGCGGCGCTGATGAGCCTTTTGGTGTACGTGGTCGCCACGTCGGTCATCAATCATTTTACGGACCGGTTCGAGGCGATCAAGCAGGTGACGATCATCACGAAGGACGCGAAGGGGCTGGCCGAGGAGATCCGAAGGGAACTGAACAAGACCTGTACGATCATGAATTCCTATGGTATGATCTCCGGGGAGAACAAGATGCTGATCTGCTATGTGAACTATTTTGAACTGCCGAAAATGAAGGACATCATCGCCAG
>JBGUPV010000189.1:0-2984 GCA_045130455.1 Lachnospiraceae bacterium
TAAGAAGTGGTCTGGTAGATCGGTACTGCGCGGGAATCGGTTGCCGGATCGGGCTGTTCCTGTCCTACATGAAGCTGAAGGGTTTCAAATCTATAGTTACTCATTGTAATGTCCTCTCTTTTTCGTAATATTTTTTTTCTAGGAGTTTTATGTTGTTGACCGTCCAGCGGTCGTTGTTGTCTGTTTTGTTCGTTTCGATCATCGATCGAATCCGATCGTCTGCCGGATCACGACGGTGCGTTTGCGGTGGTTCAAGCGATAGAGTGTCGACATCGACACATTCGCCGATCAAGGATTGTGACTGTCATGTCTGTCGTCCCTTTCGTTTTGTGATGGGCTTATCATACGTCACGGAACGGAATCTGTCCAATACCGCGATTAAATGTGCAGTTATAGGCTGAAGTTATAACTCGAAAAATAAAACAGCCGGAAACCTCAGGTGAGAGGACTCCGGCTGTTTGTTGATGAACCGTCCCTTTGGACGGCGCTGTTTACGATCGTATGTTTTGAGAGTTATTTTCCTTCGGAGACAATGTGGAGGTAATTCCGAAGCTCCTCCAGGTAGATCTCGGCGGTGCGGCTCGGGATCGTGTTCTTGCGGGTGATGTACCCAATCTCCATGTAGCCGTCCGGCAGCGGCTCGTCCGGACGGAACGGCACCGCGACGAAGAAGTCGCCGTTGAGCTCCTCGCAGATGATGCCGGAGCAGAGGGTGTAGCCGTTGAGGCCGATCATCAGGTTCAGCATCGAGGCGCGGTCGTTGGCCTTGATCGTGCGGGCATATTCGCTCGTGCTGAGGATCTCCTCCGCAAAATAAAACGAGCCGGAGCCCTCCTGCTCGAAGGAAAGGCACGGGTAGGGGGCGAGGTCCTCAAAGCGGATGTACTCATTGTTCGCCAGCGGATGGCCTTTCCACAGATAGACGAAGGCGTCGCAGCGGATGAGCGGCGTGAACTTCAGGTTGTTGGACTGCAGCAGCTTGTCGATGGCTTTGCGGTTGAAATCGCTGCGGTAGAGGATGCCGAGCTCGCTCTTTGCGGACGCGACATCGTCGATCACATCGCGGGTCTGAGTCTCGCGGATGGCAAATTCGTATTCCCCGGTATCGAAGTGCTTGACCATCTCGACGAAGGATTTGACCGCGAAGGAGTAGTGCTGCGTGGAGACGCCGAACTTCTTCTTCAGCGGGCCGCCCTTGCCGTATTTTTCGAGGATGGCCTCATACTGCTGAACGACCTGGCCCGCGTACGGAAGGAATTCTTCGCCGTCGTTCGTGAGCGTGACGCCGCGGCCGCTCCGGTTGAAAATGGTGATGCCGAGTTCACGCTCGAGCTCGCGCACGGCGCCGGTCAGCGACGGCTGCGTGACGTAGAGGATCTCGGATGCTTTGTTCAGGGAGCCGGTCTTCGCGATGGCGAGGACGTATTTTAATTGCTGAAGCGTCATGGGAACTCCTTTCCTGCGGCGACAGAAACCTACTGCTTTTATAGGTGATAGTATAGTGTGCCTCGGGAGGCTTGTCAAGGGCGTCGGAGTTGGGCGAAAAGAAATCCCCGACCGGAAACCCGGCCGGGGAAATGCTGCATCAATGGCTCGTCTGCTTATTCGATGTTGATGCCCGCGGAATCCTCTTCATAGCGGCAGGAGACGGTCAGAACGCCGTTGTTGAACGCGGCGCGAACCGTGTCGACCTCGATCTTGCCGACCTTAAATTTGCGCTCGACTTTGCCGTAGTAGCGATCGTTGAACTCGAAGTTGTCGCGGTCTTCGACATCGTCGAGGGAGCGCTCCGCGCGGATGAGGATCTCACCGTCGCGGTAGTCCACGTGGATCTTGGACTTCTCATAGCCGGCCAGCTCCGCATGGATCGTGAGCACGCCGTCCTTGCGGACCATGTCCGCGCGCATCCTCTTCAGCTTGTTGAGCGGATTGTCGATGTTGGGCACCGAGATGTTCTTTCCGAAGTTGCGGAAAGGCGTGCGGTAGTTGGTCTTGTTGCGCTCGCCGAAAAACTTCTTGTTCGCGGACTTCGTGATATCATTTACCGAATGAACACCGTCGCGAAGTCCCTTGTCGAGATCGCTCAGCATGTTGTTGAATGCTTCCGAAAATTGATTGAACAGATCATTATCAAACATTTTTTACACCTCCGTTTCTGCCTGTCGGCAGGTAAACTGTAATTACCTCGCAAGTCATTTATACAACATCCGCGGCGCCGAGTCAAGTTAAAGTTTGATTAAAGAGCGGCGGCGCCGTCAATCTTTTCATTACTTTTTAAATATGGTATAATCACAGGGAACAATGCGCCGCGAAAGCATGGGCGAAACGGCGCGTACACGGGAGAGAAGACATGGGAAAATCGGTCAAGGTCATACATACGGCGGACCTGCACCTTCTGATGAAGCCTGAGAAGGATCTGCCGATCGGGCGGGCCAGGGCAGCGGAGATCGAGGAGACACTGCCGCGGCTTGTCGAGGTTTGTAATCGGGAAAATGCGGATCTTCTGCTGATCGCGGGAGATCTGTTTCACTGCGCTCCGCGCGTGGGCGACCTGCGCGAGGCGGCGCATCATTTTGCGAAGCTGGAAAAGACGCGCGTTGTGCTGATCGCGGGCAACCACGACCACATTTCGGCGAGTTCGAACTATCCCGCATTTGCCGAAAAGGAAGGCTGGCTTCCGGGCAGCCCGGCGTGGGACGGCCGCGTGACAATGCTCATCGGCGAGACGATCGGGACGGTCACGTGGGATGACCTGCCGGTGACGGTGTACGGGCTGAGCTACCACAGGCGCGACGTGACGGCGGGCGTGTACGACGGCGTGGTGCCGTCGGGCAGCGGGATCCACATCCTGCTCGCGCACGGGGGCGATGCGAAAAATGCGCCGCTGAACATTGCGCGGATCGCGGCCCTCGGCAACGTGACCGAGGTCGACGACGAGACGTTGCCGGAGTACGATGCGGAGACGCTGATGCGCGAGCATGCGG
>JBGUPV010000190.1:0-3025 GCA_045130455.1 Lachnospiraceae bacterium
GCGATCATCGCGGCAACTGCATTTGCAGGTGTAGTCATCATTTCCAAGAAGGCAAAGAAGAACGCCTGACACGACTCACTGAAGAAAGAGCGCCGTCCCTGCGATGGGGCGGCGCTTCCCTTGTAACCCTATGAATCACGAACCTCGTAAAATGATCCTCTCCGTCAAAGTGCGGCTGTCAGCTCTCCTGCTCGCGGCACTTTTGTTTCTGTGCGCCCTGACTGGCGTCACCTCGTCTGCCGCGGCGGATGAAACCCGGGATCGCGGGCAATACGCCGAGACGCTTCTCGATGGTATCTTTGCCTATCTCAAGGACCGCTACGGCTGTGCGGATCTGCAGTCACTGCTCGACGAAGGATTCAGCGCAAAGGCGCCTCTCGGGTGCGACTGGTACGTTTTCGCCATCAGCCGATACGGAAAATATGATTTTACGACGTATCGCAGCTCGCTCGATTTCTCGATCGCAACCATGGGGCGGGTCCTCTCCGGAACGGAGAAGCAGAAGATCTCGCTGCTCGACCTCGCCATGGGGTATCCCGTCGACGGAACCCGTCTGACGGACACGATCGGTTCCCAGGGGATCATGAGCGTCGTCTTCGGGCTTCACCTGGTCAACAACCGGGTCGACATCCCCGGGTTTTCCGCGAACGAACTGATCCGACAGTTGCTTGCGCTTCGACTCCCGGACGGCGGCTGGGCGATCAGCGGTCAATACAGCGACCCCGACGTCACCGCCATGACCGTGCAGGCGCTCGCGCCGCACTATCTCTCAGCAGAGGAGTCGAACAATGATCTCTCCGCGGAACTCGTGCCCGCGGTCGACGAGGCACTTGCACTTCTGTCCTCCAGACAAAAGGAGGACGGCGGATTTTCCAGTTACGGCGCTGAAAACGCCGAGAGCAGCGCGCAGATCCTTGTCATGCTCTCCTCCCTCGGGATTGACGCCGGCACCGACGAACGCTTTCTCAAGAACGGGCAATCCGTGATCGATGCGCTCGCATCCTACCGACTCCCCGATGGCAGATTCTCGCATGTTCACGATGGGGATTCCAACACCAACGCCACGATGCAGGCCTGCTACTCCCTGATCGCGTACCTGCGCTTTCTGCGCGGCGAGACGCCTCTCTATGATCTTTCCGACGTTACTTCCGCGCCCGATCCGCTGCTCACTCCGGGCGTGACCCCGTCGGTGACTCCCGGCGAGAGCACTATCACGCCCACCGGAAAACCCGCTTCTCCGGCGGACAGCACTCCCGAAGCGAACGCCGGAACCCCTGCAAGCCGTTCCGGGACAGCAAAAATCCCTGCCTACCGCATCTACGGCACAGCAGGGATCCTTCTTCTCTCCGCAGCGATCGCTGTTGTTCTTTTTGTTCGAAAGCGAATGACCCGGCGCAACACGATCCTTCTGACCGCCGGAGCGGCGCTGCTCCTTCTGTTGGTTTGGTTCGTACGGATCCAGTCCCCTCAGGAATACTATGACAGTCTCAAAATATCCGAGGAAGACGCGGATGGTTTCGTGACCGTCACGATCCGCTGCGACACTGTCGCGGGTCTTGATGATCTTCCTTCCGACGGAATCCTGTTAAAAACGGTACGGATCCCGTTCCGCAACGGAGACTCCGTGTACTCCGCACTCGCCGCGGCAGCCGCCGGAGGCGGTCTCGCCATTGATATCGGCGGCGCGGGCAACTCGGCCTATATCCGGGCGATCGGCCCTCTCCGAGAATTTGCCTACGGCTCCCTCTCCGGGTGGATGTACTACGTAAACGGGGAAGCTCCCTCCGAGAGCTGCAGCGCAAGACGCCTCTCCGACGGAGACGTGATCGAATGGCGCTATACCCGCGACATGGGAATCGATACCGGGACAACACCTTAACGCCGATTCATCGTCAATCATCACAGGACAACCGATCCGCATTTACTCTTCATTCTGATGGTATCTTAAATCGTACACAGATCGACCATTATACTCACCGATCAATTCTACATATTGAACACTCGGATATCGCTTCCAGACAAGTTCCTGTACCCTGACATCCTGCGCAATCTCCGGAATCATTCTGTAGGGAATCTGAAGGCAAAGCCCCATATCGTAATCCACCTGGTAGTAACGCCAATCGGGGTTTCTTTTGAAAAACGCTTCGATTTCTTCATCACGCCATCGTTTGCCAAGCTCTATGTGATGCTCATATGCCGAAAGAGCAAGCTTCACGCGAGGATCATCGGCGTCAGTTGGTTCTTCATAATCCTTGAGCCAGAGATATGCGGCATATTCCTCGGGATACTGCTCATGGAGCAATCGAAATCCCTCTTCAAAATGATCACCGAAATAAACAAAAACTGCCGTAAATTGGTCAGCATCATACTCCCCGACTAATTCTTTCCTGACTTTTCCGCAGCACTCATCGATTGAAATTACATTCGCCGGAACCGGCGTCGGCGTCGGTGTAACGGCAGCATACCCTTCCCCTTCATCTATGTCACTCTTTGCCCACCGAACAACATAGCAATATCGATCAGCCGGGACCAGTTGTGCAAACTGTTCCTTGGTCATCAGCACATCTATGCTCGTAGGTTTTTCCTCAAGCAGGATCATTCCTATGCTCTTAACCCTCTCCATTTCTTTCGCTATGATCGAATTTGAATACTCCCGCACGAGAGCATCGAGCTCTTCGATCTTGAGCGATGATCCCTTCGCATTTTCATACACCTCCTGTCGGTAAGCGTTAACCTCTTCGTCCCCCCATCCCAGACCTACAGATACATTGACATGAAACAACGCATCATCGGCCCTCTTAATCTCCATCTCATTCCACAAAACATCAATAACAAATATACTACCGGCAATTCCTCCAATTTCCTCCGAACCCTCGCCGACAACAATGATTGGAACCGTTGGCGTCGGCTCCGGAGTTGAAGGCAGTCCGACGGTCGCTGTCGGCGACGGCAGTTCATTTGTCGGCGAAGCAGGGACCGGGAATGGCGTTTCTTCTGCAAACTCCGACACGGTGTTATTCACATT
>JBGUPV010000191.1:0-6192 GCA_045130455.1 Lachnospiraceae bacterium
TTCACTTCCGCCACGAACTCCGGCTCCAGTGCACAGGAGAACAGGAGGATCGCAAGGAAGAAACCGAGCACCCGGATCAGGCCGGTCAGACTGAGGCACAGGCCGCTTGCGTTGGCCGTCGTCACGAAGATGTCCTGCTCTGCGAGGAACGGCGAATCCTTCAGGAACGAAACCGTCACTCCGATGAGTTTGGGCACCGTCAACGCGGCAACGCACAGGATGGCTACCAGATCAACGATGATGACCGGTTCCTTGAGTTTGAACACGTTGAAGAGCGTCATCACGAAGACCCATGCAACCAGCAGCACGCTGATCAGCACGATCCAATCCCCGTTGGTGCTCGTAGAGGAATCGATCCATTTCCACGATGCCGCCACATAACCGGCCGCATACAGGATCACCGGGACCGCCATCACCATCGGCTTCTTCCGCGCGATGACGAAGATCGCCAGCGCGAACAGGACCATGCCCGCCAGCATCAGCCAGCTGCCGATCCCGAACTTATCCATCGGGTTGGCCTCGAAAAGGAACTTCTCGCCGGACAACTGAAAGTTCAGGAAAAAGGCCGCTGCCGTGATCACAGCGAAGACAGCCGCCAGGATCGGCAACACCTGTCCCGAGGAAACACGAAGTCGTTTACGAATCATATTCTTTAAGCCTCCTTACCATCGGAATGCGCTAAATCCCCAGTCTTTCAGGATTATATGTTATTATACCACATCCACGCGCGCGATGTCACTTAATTTTTGCAAAATGACGGACTCCGACAGCGGTTTTTCGTATTTTTCGTCAAATTGAACGAAAAAAGGACCCGTCCGCACGGACGAGTCCCTTTCAGCCTTGGTTTTTACGGCATTTTTCGCGATCAATCCTGATAGTCGAAGCCCATCTTGATCGCCTTTGCGTTCAGTTCCTTGAGGTCCTGATGACGCGCGCTGACGATCTTGTCGATGATCTTGTCGATATTTTCCGTCGAGATGATGCCGGTCTCCTTGATCATCTTGCCGACGAGGATCATGTTCGCAAGCGTGGGCATACCGTTGTCCGCGGCGAGCTTGGTCGCCGGAACACCGAACGCCGTAACGTCCGTTCTCGCGATCGGACGGGTGATCAGCGTCGAATCATAGAAGATCTTTCCGCCGGGCACTACCGCCGGCTCGTATTTGTCGAGGGACGGAAGGTTCATGACCACGAGGATGTCGGGGTTGGTAACGATCGGGGAGCCGATGATCTCGTCGCTAAACACGACGCTGCAGCTCGCGGTACCTCCGCGCATCTCCGGGCCGTAGGAAGGAAGCCAGCTGACCTGCTTATCGGAGATCAAGCCGTCGTAAGCGCAGAACTTTCCGGAGAACAAAATACCCTGTCCGCCGAAGCCTGCAAAAAGCATACCGGTCTGTGCCATATTACTTGCCCTCCTTGTCTGCGTATTTGTCCTTGTACACACCGAGAGGATAGTAAGGAAGCATATTCTCCTCAAGCCACTCCATAGCCTTCTCGGGCGTCTTGCCCCAGTTGGTCGGGCAGGTGGAAACAACCTCGATCAACGAGAAGCCCTTGCCTTCAACCTGGTTCTGGAATGCCTTCTTGATGGCCTTCTTCGCAGCCTTGACATTCTTCACATTGTTCACGGCAACACGCTCCAGGTAGGACGGTCCCTCAAGCTGCGAGAGCATCTCGCAGATGCGTACCGGATAACCTACGGTGTTGACGTCACGGCCGTAAGGAGATGTCTGCGTCACCTGACCCGGGAGGGAGGTCGGAGCCATCTGGCCGCCGGTCATACCGTAGATCGCGTTGTTGATGAAAATGATGGTGATGTTCTCATTTCTCGCTGCCGAATGAACGGTCTCGGCAGTACCGATGGAAGCAAGGTCGCCGTCGCCCTGGTACGTGAAGACGATCTTCGAAGGATCGCTTCTCTTCACGCCGGTCGCAACCGCCGGAGCACGTCCGTGAGCGGCCTGAACCATATCACACTCAAAATAATTGTACGTAAACACGGAGCAGCCTACGCTGGCCACACCGATGGTCTGTCCCTCAATGCCGAGCTCGTCGATGGCTTCCGCCACGAGACGATGCACGATACCGTGCGTGCAGCCGGGGCAATAATGAAGCGGTACGTCGCACAGCGACTTCGGTTTCTGGAATACGATCTCACCCATTACTGCTCACCTCCTAACTTATTTGCCGCAAGGATCTGCTCGAGCACCTGCTCGGGAGTCGGGATGCAGCCGCCTACGCGGTTTGCCATGAGGATCGGTCTCTTGCAGCGGGTCGCAAGCTCAACGTCCTCAACCATCTGACCCATGTTCAGCTCAACCGTAACGAAGGACTTCACCTTGTCCGCAGCAGCGAGCAGAGGCTTCTTCGGGAACGGCCAGAGCGTGATCGGACGGATCATACCGACCTTGACGCCCTGCGCGCGGGCCGCCTTGATGGCGTTTCTCGAAACACGGGATGCGATACCGAATGCGACAACGCAGACATCCGCGTCATCCATCATGTACTCTTCCCACATGGGCTCATTTTCCTCGATCTTCTCGTATCTCTTGTAACGCTCGAGGTTCCACTGCTCCAGCTCCTCGGGAAGGAGCGAAAGCGAGTTGATGATGTTGTGCTTTCTCTTGCAGTCCGTACCGGTCAGCGCCCACGACTTGTCGTGATCCTCAACCGTGATGCCCTCGATGGAAACGGGCTCCATCATCTGGCCGAGGGTACCGTCTGCAAGGAGCATCGCCGGAACGCGATATTTCTCGGCTACGTTAAATGCGTGCGCCGTGAGACTTACCATCTCCTGTACACTCGCGGGAGCAACTACGAAGAGGTGATAGTCACCGTGTCCGCCGCCGCGGGTTGCCTGGAAGTAGTCGGACTGGGACGGCTGGATACCGCCGAGACCCGGGCCGCCGCGCTCCACGTTAACAATGAGCGCCGGAAGATCGCAGCCTGCCATATAGCTGATGCCCTCTTCCTTCAGAGAGATTCCGGGGCTCGAGGAGCTCGTCATAACTCTCTTGCCGGTGGAAGCAACGCCGATGCACATGTTGATGGCAGCGATCTCGCTCTCCGCCTGAAGGAATGTTCCGCCGATCTTGGGCATACGCTTTGCCATGTACGCCGCCACCTCGGTCTGGGGTGTGATCGGATAACCGAAGTAGAAACGGCAACCTGCCATGATCGCAGCTTCCGCGATGGCTTCGTTACCCTTCATCAAAACTTTGTCTGCCATGTCCTTAACCCCTTTCTACCGTAATTACGCAATCCGGGCACATCGTCGCGCAAAATGCGCACGCGATGCATTGGGACTGATCGACCATCTCTGCCGGATGATGACCCTTCGCGTTGATGACCGTCTCGGACATCCGAAGGATCTTCTTCGGGCAGGCGGCAACGCAGAGTCCGCAACCCTTGCAGAGATCCGTGTTGAATGTTACCTTGTTCATACAAATCCTCCCTGTGCTTAATCGTTCCAAAGCCGTTTGTCCTGCAGATGCAGAGGGACCACATCCGGCAGAACCTCCGCTACCGCGCCGGCGATGTCCGCTTTCACGGTCGTCATCCGGATCGGCAGACCTGTCGCAGCCGCGATATCCTTTGCGTACGCATCGGAAGCGATCACATCCTCGGGCGTCGTCTCACGTCCCAGGTTGGAATTGTTCACGATGCCCGTGAAAGGAAGCCCGCCTGCGGCCTCTATCTCACGCATGACCTCCAGGGTACTCGCGGTATCCGGAGTCAGCGGACGATACTTGTTAATGACGAGGAGCATGTCGTAATCATTCTCCTCCAAGATAAACGGGGTGTATCTCCCCAGAGCCAAAGCTCCACGGTCGTCCCCTCCGATGTCCACGATCGCATGGCGCGATCTGACATCCACGATGGAATACAGTTCCTGCGGCAGTGCGGGCACATCCACATTGGAGTTCGCGTACTCCGAGCTGATCAGCGGGATCCCCGCTGCCTTAAGTTCGTCCTCGCTGTCCTTCGTGCGATAATACGGATTGACAATGTCGAGGTCGGCGATCACAACATCCTCGCCGCTCTTCTTGAGCATCATCGCGAGATTCACGGCGATGTTCGTCTTGCCGCTGCCGTAGTGCCCGGCCATAAGCGTTAAGCGTTTAAACTTCATCATGCCACCTTAACCTATTAAATATACTCTTTCCCTACGGAAAATGCAACCATTCTTTGCAGGTACTTTCACACTAGAATTCGTCCCTTGCGCACCGCTCGTGCCTTCGGTCTTCCTCCGTAAAATATCCTTTCTCGGCGACGAACGGTTCGTATGTATTCCGAAGAGCAAGATACCGGTCGCCCTCCCACAGCAAAAGCTGTCCGATCCGATTTCCGTAATTGTCGTACTCCTCGTAGGCAATGCTGTAGATCCTGTCATCGCCGAGATACGAAAAATCCATCACGATGTTCGGGGATATCCAGCAGTACTTTTTATAGCTTGTCGTGACTTCTTTTCCATTGATCAGGTCGTGGAACTGCAGCGGCCGCTTCACTTTACAATCACGAAGATATCCGTACTCCGCGGATTCTGTCGTCCAGCGTTCCGGATGATTCTTATCGCGTTCGCCGGTCACGGTTCGCGCAAGTTCGCCGTTTTCGTCATACTCCCACTGCAGATCCTCGTAGAGTTCCCCTTGTTCGTGGTCGTAACTCTTTATGCGGGTGAATCTCCCGGCACTGTCAGTAGTTTTTTCCTCACGGAGGAGCATTTTCTCATCACTGATATATCTCCTGTCGTACCACCTTCTGATCGTGCTTCCGTCCGCAGGATAGGAATACCGAGTCTCCTGTATAACTACTTCGCCGTATTTGAAGGTGTCTCGTATCAGTCGACCGGCATTGTCATATTCGTACTCGGAAACGCGGTCCGGTCGCCCCTTTTTCCCTCTCCACTCGAAGATCAATCGCTCTCCGCCGTCGTACCGACGTCCGCCGCAGACGATGTCCTCCGAGTTGTAATCGGTTTCCGCGGTCTTTCGTCCCTCACTGTCATAGGTTAAAACCGTCCGGGATCGATACAACTGATAATCGCCGTAACCGTTGCTGATATTACGCTCATTTTTCGAAATCTCTGTCAGCTTACCGTCTTCGTTATAGATGTATTTCAACTCACTGCCGAGATATCCGGGTTCCAGATAATGTGTATACGACAGGATCTTCCCCTCTGCGTTATACTCTACGGTTTTCGAAGTTTCCTTGTGGGTATGCTTTGTGTACTGTCCGCGGGAATTGTATTCCCACGAACTCTTCATCTCCCAAAACTCCGCCGGAGGCATCGTCGGCACATACACCGCTCCCTTTTCGCAGCAGCGCACCCCGTTCTTCGTAAAATGACGCTCCGACTCGCAGAAGTTGCCCTCCCCGCCGAGCCGGTAAATGTAAACGTCTCCGTTCGGGGCTGTCTGCTTCACGACATTGAGGGCATTGTCATACACCCATTTGCCGAACGGATACTCACTCTCCGGCTTGCAGAGTTCATACACACCGGTCACGCGAAAAAACAGTTCTTGTCCCTCGGGGATGTCCGGGATGACGTAGATCGGGAATCCCAAAATATCCGACTTTGCCACATGGGTCTCCTTGTGTGCGGTGGCAACTCCGTTGCCGTACATTCGCTCCGGCGGAGCGCCGGACATTCGCATGCGGCAACTCCGTCGTTGGTTTCCAGGCCGCTCATTTCCAAGCCGCCCATTCGCAAAAAGCCGCTTCGCGCCTTTTTGCTCATGTGGGCTGCGGCAACTCCGTCGCCGCAGCCCTGCCTCGTCGATCTGACTCGAGTTCGGAGTGTAAGCACTCCGATCGAATCATCTCTCCGATGCGCGGCTCTCACAGTATACCTTGCTTTACAACTTGTTTCTCTGAATCTTTCCGCTGATGGTCTTCGGAAGCTCGTCCATGAAAACGACGATTCGCGGATACTTGTACGGAGCCGTGTGGCTCTTGACGTAGTCCTGGATCTCCTTCTTGAGTTCCTCGGTACCCACCGTTCCCTTGGTAAGAACGATGCTTGCCTTGACGACCTGGCCGCGGACAGGGTCCGGAGCCGCGCTTACGCCACACTCAAGAACGTACGGAAGCTCCATGATGACGCTCTCGATCTCGAACGGTCCGATGCGGTAGCCGGAGGATTTGATGACATCGTCCTTGCGGCCGACATACCAGTAGAATCCGTCC
>JBGUPV010000192.1:0-17241 GCA_045130455.1 Lachnospiraceae bacterium
GCAGTACCGTCGTCGCACGGTTCAGTGTCCGTGAAAGGGATTTGCACAGGATCTCGGTGATCAGGGAGCTCTTGCCCGAACCGGACACACCGGTCACGCAGGTAAATACGCCGAGCGGCACATCCACATCGATGTTCTTGAGGTTGTGCTCCCGCGCTCCCTTGATCGTGAGCCATCCCTTCGGCGCTCTCCGCTTGGCGGGAACGGGAACGTACCGTCTTCCCGCGAGATAATCGCCGGTGATGGACTCTTTGCATGCCATGATCTCTTCCGCCGTACCCTGCGCGACAACCTCGCCGCCGTGCGTACCCGCGCCGGGACCGATGTCGATGACACAGTCCGCCGCGCGCATGGTGTCCTCGTCGTGCTCCACCACGATCAGCGTGTTGCCCAGGTCGCGAAGCTGCTTCAGCGAACGGAGCAGACGGTCGTTGTCCCGCTGGTGAAGACCGATGCTCGGCTCATCGAGGATGTACGCAACGCCCACCAGCCCGGAGCCGATCTGCGTCGCCAGACGGATGCGCTGTGCCTCACCGCCCGACAGGGATGCCGTCGGCCGCGAGAGCGTCAGATACGACAGTCCGACCTCCACCAGGAACCGCACTCTCGCGCGGATCTCACGGAGGATCAGCCGGGCGATCTGCTCCTTCTGCGGCGTAAGCTTAAGCTCCTCGACAAATGTCCGAAGCGTCATGATCGGCATGTCGCAGACTTCGGCAATGTTGCGGTCACCCACGGTCACCGCCAGCGCTTCCTTGCGCAGGCGAAGCCCGTTGCAGGTCTTGCAGGGACAGATGTCCATGAAGGATTCGTACTCCTGCCGCATGGTCTCGGACGCGGTCTCCCGATACCTCTGCTGCAGATTCCGGATCACTCCCTCCGCGGGAACGTCATAGACGCCCTCTCCGCGTCTGCTCTGGTAGCGCACCTTGACGACGCGCCCGTTGTCGCCGTACATCAGCACGCGTCGCGCTTCCTCGGACAGCTCGCCGTAAGGCGTGTCCATGGAAAATCCGTACGCCTCCGAAAGGCCCTTCAGATACGCCCACGCGAAGCTGGTACGGTTGTCGCTCGACTGGAATCCCGGAGCGGCCAAGGCGCCCCGGTTCAGCGACAGCGACATGTCCGGAACGATCTTGCGCTCCGAAAACTCCATCGTGAATCCGAGACCGTTACAGTCCGGGCACGCGCCGAACGGATTGTTGAAGGAAAATGACCGAGGCTCGAGCTCCTCGATGCTGATCCCGCAATCCGGGCATGCAAAATTCTGTGAAAATGTAAGGGGTTCCCCGCCGATGACATCGACCAGGAGAAGCCCTTCGCCGAGATGCAGCGCGGTCTCCACGGAATCGGTCAGACGGGTCTTGATCCCGTCCTTGGCCGAGAGCCGGTCCACGACGATCTCGATCGTATGCTTCACGTTCTTGTCGAGTTTGATCTCCTCGGACAGCTCGTAGATGCTGCCGTCCACCCGGACACGAACGTAACCGCTCTTTCTTGCGGATTCGAGCACTTTCGCGTGCTCGCCCTTTCTTCCGCGGACCATCGGCGCGAGCAGCTGATATCTCGTGCCCGCCGGGAGCGCCGCGAGCGCATCCACGATCTGGTCCACCGTCTGCCGCATGATCTCACGGCCGCAATTGGGACAGTGCGGCGTTCCGATCCTGGCGTACAGCAAACGAAGATAATCGTAAATCTCCGTCACCGTGCCTACGGTGGAACGGGGATTCCGATTGGTTGATTTCTGGTCAATGGAGATTGCCGGGGGAAGGCCCTCGATGCTCTCGACGTCGGGCTTCTCCATCTGCCCGAGGAACATACGCGCATACGAGGAAAGCGACTCCATGTAGCGTCGCTGCCCTTCGGCATAGATCGTATCGAACGCGAGGGAGGATTTGCCGGAACCGCTCAGACCCGTCAGGACGACAAATTCGTCACGCGGGATATCCACATCGATCCCTTTGAGATTGTTCTCCCGCGCGCCGCGGATTCGGATGTATTTCTTACCCTTGGTATCACTCATATCAACTAGCAAATGTCCTGTCTAAGCAGCCTCGCTGCATTTGTTATCTCCGGCCGTCACTGTAAATGCTCCGCGCGGATCTTCTTTATCTCGTCACGCAGCTCCGCGGCCTTCTCGAAATCGAGTTCCGCCGCTGCCGTGTGCATGCTTCGCGTCAACGCCTCCAGAAGCCTCTCGAGTTCCTCGCGGCTCATGGACTCGTAGTCCTTCTCGATCCGGCTCACGTTTCTGCCGGTCGCCTTCTTCGAGATCGCGATCAGCTCGCGAACGGCCTTGCGGACCGTCTGCGGCGTGATGCCGTGATCTTCGTTGTATTTCTGCTGGATCGCCCGGCGGCGGTTCGTCTCCTCGATGGCGCCCTTCATGGAGTCCGTCATCGTGTCCGCGTACATCACCACGTGACCGTCCGCATTTCGCGCAGCGCGGCCGATGGTCTGCACAAGCGACGTCTTCGAACGGAGGAAGCCTTCCTTGTCCGCGTCGAGGATCGCCACAAGACCGATCTCGGGGATGTCAAGGCCCTCGCGAAGAAGGTTGATGCCGACCAACACGTCAAACTGGTCCATACGCATGTCGCGGATGATCTCCGTGCGCTCGAGGGTATCGATATCGGAGTGCAGGTAACGCACACGGATGCCGATCTGTTGGAGATAATCCGTGAGTTCCTCGGCCATACGTTTTGTGAGCGTCGTCACCAGAACTTTGTTCCCGCGCCCGGTTTCCTGATTGATCTCGCCGACCAGATCGTCGATCTGATTTTCCACGGGACGAACGTCCACCGGCGGATCGAGAAGTCCCGTCGGGCGGATGATCTGCTCCACCCGCGCAAGCTCGTGCTCCGCCTCGTACTCGTTCGGAGTCGCCGAAACGAAGAGCATCTGGTTGATCCGCTCCTCGAACTCGCCGAAGTTCAGGGGACGGTTGCATTTTGCGGAGGGAAGGCGGAAGCCGTAGTCCACCAGCGTCGTCTTGCGCGCCTGGTCGCCGTTGTACATGCCGCGCACCTGCGGCAGCGTGATATGCGACTCATCGACGATGATCAGGTAATCATCCGGAAAATAATCCATCAACGTGTACGGCGGGTCCTTGGGCGTCAGTCCCGCCAGATGCATCGAGTAATTCTCGATGCCGGAGCATACACCGGTCTCGCGGAGCATCTCGATATCGTAGTGCGTGCGCTCCGTGATGCGCTGCAGCTCCAGAAGCTTGTCGTTCGCCCTGAAGTATTCCCTGCGCTCCTCAAGCTCCTTCTCAATGTTCGTCAGAGCCCGCTCCATCTGCTCCGGTTCCACGACATAGTGCGTCGCCGGGAAGATGACCATGTGATCGAGGTCCGCGATGACGCGCCCCTTCAGAGGGTCGATCCGCGACAGGCGGTCCACCTCATCGCCGAAAAACTCGATGCGGTACGCCTCCTTCGAGCCGTCCACCGGGTACACTTCCAGCACATCGCCGTGCGCGCGGAAGGTGCCGCGCTTGAAATCCATCTCATTTCGCTCAAACTGAATATCCACGAGCCTGCGCATGACATCCTCGCGGCTCACTTCCATGCCCGGGCGGAGCGAAACGGTCATATTCCGGTAATCGATCGGGCTGCCAAGTCCGTAGATGCACGACACGCTCGCGACCACGATGACGTCGCGGCGCTCCGTTAAGGACGCCGTCGCCGAATGCCGGAGCCGGTCGATCTCGTCGTTGATGTCCGAGTCCTTCTCGATGTACGTGTCGGTCGAGGGCACGTACGCCTCCGGCTGGTAATAATCGTAGTAACTGACAAAGTACTCGACGGCATTGTTCGGAAAATACTCCTTGAACTCGCCGTAGAGCTGCGCCGCCAGCGTCTTATTATGGGAAATGATCAACGTCGGACGGTTCAGCCTCGCGATCACGTTGGCCATCGTGAAGGTCTTGCCCGATCCGGTAACGCCGAGAAGCGTCTGAAACTGTCTGCCCGCCTCAAACCCGCGGACAAGCTCCTCGATCGCCTCCGGCTGATCGCCGGTGGGCTGATACGGGGAATGCAATTCAAATCTGTCCATTTCGGAATGTCCTATTCTTACGCTTCCTCACTGCCCGGCTTCGTCGCCATCCACTTCAGGTAGCCGTTGATGAACGGGTCGAGATTTCCGTCGAGAACGCTCTGCGCGTTGCCGACTTCCACCGCCGTACGCGTATCCTTGACCATGGTGTACGGCTGCAGCACGTAGGAGCGGATCTGGCTGCCGAAGTTGATGTCCTTCTGCTCGCCGCGGATGCCCGACTCCTTGTTCATCTGCTCCTCCTGCTTGAGGATGAACAGCTTCGCCTTCAGCATCTGCATAGCCTTCGTCTTATTCTGCAGCTGCGACCGCTCATTCTGGCACTGTACAACGATTCCCGTCGGAAAATGCGTGATACGGATCGCGGAGGATGTCTTGTTGATGTGCTGACCGCCGGCACCGCTGGAATGGTACGTATCGATGCGGATATCCTTCTCGTTGATCTCCACGTCGAGATCGTCCTCGATATCCGGCATTACGTCACACGAAACGAACGAGGTCTGGCGCTTGCCCGCCGCGTTGAACGGGCTGATGCGAACGAGACGATGAACACCGTGCTCGGACTTCAGATAACCGTACGCGTTGTGTCCGTTGATCTGGAACGTCGCCGACTTGATACCGGCCTCATCACCGTCCTGGTAGTCGAGGAGCTCGAAACCGAAGCCCTTCTTCTGCGCCCACTTCTGGTACATGCGGTACAACATGCCCGCCCAGTCGCAGCTCTCCGTTCCGCCGGCACCCGCGTGCAGCGTGACGATCGCATTTTCCTTGTCATACGGGGACGAGAGCAGCGTCTCGAGGCGAAGCGACTCGAGTTCCTCGATAAATGAGGCGAGGTCCGCCTGGATCTCCGGAACGATCTCCGGGTCATTTTCCTCGTTGCCCATCTCGATCAGATCGCCGATGTCGACGTACTGGCGCTCCAGCTTGCGGTAGCCCTCCACCGTCGTCTTGAGCTCGTTGAGCTCGCGGGTCGCCGCCTGTGCGCGGTCCGCGTTGTCCCAGAACCCGGGGGACTCGAGAAGTCCCGAAAGTTCCTCGATCTTGCGCTCCTTGTTCTCAAGGTCCAGGGACGCGCCGACCTCGGCAAGCATTTCCTTGTACCCCTGGAGCGTGAATTTTGCTTCATCCAATTCAATCATGTTATGTATCCCGCGGCTGCCCGGAGGCCGCCGCTCCCTTCCTGTTATTCCGTCGTAAAATGCCCCCGCGGTTTCGTCACGGCAACGGAGGCTGCTGCATCGGCGGCAACTGCTGTACCGTCTTCTGCTTTCTGCCGCGGAACAGACAGATCAAAAGAAGTACAATGCCGATCACAAGCGTCCCGGCAGACATGATCAGGATCATCTTCGCCGAGCTCAGTTCCTTTTCTAAGATTGGCCGGATGACGTAGGGCTGCATGTAATCCCCGTAGTCATCACCGCCGAACCATTTCTTCAGTTTTTCCAGTTCCTCGCTGTTCAGCTTGTCGACACGGCCGTCGACCGTGAGCAGGATCCCCTCCGGCAGGCTGCCCGTCTCGTACGACATCTCCATCTTCCGGCGCTTAAAGTCGTCCGTCTCGTTCCGGTATTCCCAGTAGTTCAGATATTCCTTCGTGACAGAGTCCAGTTTGCCGAAATAATTGTTCTGGGCAACCAGCACCAGATAATCGTACGGTCCGGACGCATCGCCGCTCTTGAACACGGGAACCGCGTAGTAGCGGGTATCCTTCTGGCTTCCGCTCCTGCCGTTGCCCGATCGTCTGATCTCGTAGACGGTCATTGCATATCCGATGGATGTTCTCACGTCGACAGTCACATGATCTCCGGGTTTGAGATCTCCGAGGTTCATGGTCTCCACGGCCTGTGCCTTCTTCATCGACGAAAGAAGATCCTTAATACCGGATCTCGAGAACCACAGCAGTAATCCTCCGACCAACACCATCGTCAGTCCGAAGGAAAGCAGCAAACCCTGAACAACTCTTTGTTTCGCTTTCGGATCCATACCTGTCTCCTCCTGTAAAACCCCAAACCCATTGCCGACCGGGCAGTATCAGACGCTCTTCTTCATGCAGCAGAACTTGTACTTCTTGCCGGAACCGCACGGGCACGGATCATTGGGCTGGATCTTCTTCGTCGCGCGGCGCACCGGAGCATTGGCAACCGTATCGTCCTTGTTGGTTCCGGTAACCTTCGCGACTTCCTTACGCTCGACCTTCTGCTCAACGCGCAGGCCGAGAAGCAACCGTACCGTATCCTCCGAGATGGACGCGATCATGTCCTCAAACATCTCGAAGCCTTGGAACTTGTACTCCTGCACCGGATCCTTCTGGCCGTACGACTGCAGGCCGATACCCTGGCGCAGCTGGTCCATGTCGTCGATGTGATTCATCCAATGACGGTCGATGACGTTCAACAGGATGACTCGCTCCGCCTCACGGAACTGTTCGATATCGGGGAAGAGCGTGCGCTCCTTCTCCTCGTAGATCTCGACTGCCTTCTCCTCCGCGAGCTTGAGAAGGTCCTTCTTGCTGCTGTGCCTGATCATCTCGTCCGTGAGCTTGATCGGCTCGAACGGGAATACCTGCTGAAGGTCCTCATTGAGCTGATCCATATCCCACTGCTCCGCGTACGCGTCATCCGAGATGTGGTTGTTCACGATGCGGTCCACCGTTCCGCGGGCCATCTTGAGCACATAGTCACGCATGCTCTCACCGTCGAGCACGCGGCGTCTCTCATCGTAGATGATCTCGCGCTGCTCATTGTTCACACGGTCGTACTCCAGCAAATTCTTACGGATACCGAAGTTGTTATCCTCAATTCTCTTCTGTGCCTTCTCAATCACGCTCGAGAGCATTCGGTGGTGGATCTCCGCACCGTCCGTAAGGCCGAGGGTCTTGAACAGGCCCATCATTCTCTCCGAACCGAAGAGACGCATCAGATCATCCTCGAGGGAAATGTAGAAACGCGACTCGCCGGGGTCACCCTGACGGCCGGCACGACCGCGCAGCTGATTATCGATTCGGCGGGACTCGTGGCGTTCCGTACCGATGATCTTCAGACCGCCGAGCTCGCGGATCTCGTTGGACTTCTTCTCCGCCTCCGCCTCGATCTGCGCGCGCTTCTCGGGCGTCGCGTCCTCGGGGATCTCGAAGACACCGCCGAGCTTGATATCGGTACCACGGCCGGCCATGTTGGTCGCGATCGTAACCGCACCCTTCTCGCCGGCTTTGGCGATGATCTCCGCCTCCATCTCATGGAACTTCGCGTTCAGCACCTGATGAGGGATGTTGCGCTTGCGCAGCATCGTGCTGACGATCTCGGAAGCCTCGATCGTGATCGTACCGACAAGAACGGGCTGTCCCTTCGCATGCGCCTCGACAACGGCGTCCGCGATCGCGTTCAGTTTCTCCTGCTTCGTGCGGTACACCGCGTCATCATAGTCGATACGCGCCACCGGACGGTTGGTCGGGATTGCGATAACGTCCATTCCGTAAATCTCACGGAACTCATTTTCCTCTGTGAGAGCGGTACCGGTCATACCGCATTTCTTCTCGTACTTGTTGAAGAAGTTCTGGAACGTGATGGTCGCGAGGGTCTTGCTCTCTCTCTTGACCTTCACATGCTCCTTCGCCTCGATCGCCTGGTGCAGACCGTCGCTGTAACGGCGGCCGGGAAGGATACGTCCCGTAAAGTCATCGACGATCAGTACCTGGTCGTCCTGAACCACGTAGTCGTGATCTCTCTGGAAGAGATAATGCGCTTTCAACGCCAGGATGATATTGTGCTGGATCTCAAGGTTCTCGGGATCTGCGAGGTTCTCGATGCGGAAGAACTGCTCAACCTTGCGGACACCTTCCTCGGTCAGGTTGACGTTGCGATCCTTCTCATCAACAACGAAGTCGCCTTCCTCTTTCGCCGTCTCGCCCATGAGCATGTCCATCTTGGAGACCTCGGTCTCACTACCTTTTTTGAGCTGGCAGGCGAGGATATCGCTCATCTCGTAGAGTTTGGTTGACTTACCGCTCTGTCCGGAAATGATGAGCGGGGTACGCGCCTCATCGATCAATACCGAGTCGACCTCATCGATGACCGCGAACGGAAGTCCGCGCATTACGAGGCGCTCCTTGTAGATGACCATGTTGTCACGAAGGTAATCGAAACCGAACTCGTTGTTGGTTCCGTAGGTGATGTCGCACGCGTAAGCCTTGCGGCGGTCATCATTTTCCATGCTGTTCAGGATACATCCGACCGTAAGGCCCAGGAAGCGGTGCACCTGGCCCATCCACTCGGAGTCACGCTTTGCCAGATAGTCGTTGACCGTGACGACATGCACGCCCTTACCGGTCAGCGCGTTGAGATACACGGGAAATGTGGAGACGAGGGTCTTACCTTCACCGGTACGCATCTCGGCGATACGGCCCTGGTGAAGTACCACGCCGCCCATCAGCTGTACGCGGAATGCTCTCTGTCCGAGCGTTCTCTTGGCCGCCTCGCGAACGGTCGCGTACGCCTCGACCAAAAGGTCGTCGAGTGTCTCGCCGTTCTCCAGACGCTGCTTGAACTCCTCCGTCTTTCCGCGCAGCTGCTCGTCCGAGAGCTGTTCCCACTCCGGCTCGAGAGCCTCTATTTTGTCCACGATCGGGCCGATGATCTTCTTGAGTTCCCGCTCGCTGTGGGTTCCGAATATCTTCTCAACTAACTTCATACTTTCCTCCTAAAACGGCAATCGATCGGTCCCCCGCCGATTTTAGCCCATATTCCAAATAATTATATCACTTCTATAGCTTAAAAGCAATGTTTTTATCCGGCGACGGGGCGCCGATGTCCCGCTGCCCGGGCACATCGGAAAATGCTCCCTTCCAAGCCTTATGTGAATTCGTCACGCACTTTTGTCAAATTGTGTTAAATTGTCAGATTTCTGATTTGTCAAGACAACAATTTCGATTCCCGTCGTTTTTGCCATTTTTTACGTTTCCAACAAAACAAACTTTCGATTAACGACAGACAAAAACTGTACTACGAATGTTGAAAGAAAATGTGGATAACGTTGATAACTTGTTGGATAAGGGCTGTTTTCACACTTTTTTAACAGGTTTTTCCTGTGGATAACTTTATTCACGTAAATTCTATCAACATTTGCGGATGTTATGCACCATCGGATTTCGGATAAGCGTTTGTGCAAGGTGACAAATCAACGGCTTGTCAAGCCCTCTTTTTCATTCTTTCAAAGTTTATGTTTTCAGAAAATTACACTCAATTTCCACACACTTTTATACTTTAAAGGAGCATCTGCCCAAAGGAGCGACACCTTGCCCCGACAACACGAAAAAAGCGGCCGTAAGGGTATCCTCACGACCGCTTTCGCGTTTCTCCGGCACTTGCTCCAAACTGTCAAACGAAATGCCGTACCTTTTTACCGGGCTTCAAACACCCGGTCCCCCCTGACACAAGCTGTATATAGATCTTCCGCTTGTTAACTGCTGTATGAGGCTCCGTCCCAACCATCGGTCAATGACCGCACGTGAGTGTCGCCTCATCCGAAATATACTCACGATTAAAACGGTCCGTAACAACACAACGATACCGTGCTCCGTTGAGTTCTTCGGAGACGGTAATACTGAGCTTCGTCGTCTTGTAACCTTCCGTATAAATGTTCTCAAACTTCTTTGTTTCCGGGTTGTACTTCTGCCACTGGTATCGCGCGGAATTCAAAAACGCTCCCTTGACCTCAACCACGAACTCCACGGTTTCGCCGACAGCTGCCGAAACATCCTGGGGCTGCGAAGTAAATGCCAACATGACAGGCGAATAATTGATATCCGTACCCGGAGTGTAGTCGAATTCCGTCAGTTCCGTGTTGTTGCTGATATCGAGGCTCTCCAGACTGTAGCTCATTGTGATATCCAGCTGAGACAGCTTTGTGTTCTTGCTCAGATCGAGTTGTTTCAACGCGCAGCCGCGTGCGGACAGCCATTTCAGCAGCGTGTTGTAACTCAGGTCGATCGATTCGATGTCCGTCCACTCCATCGTGAATCTCTCGAGCGCTTTGTTCTTGCTCAGATCGATCGAAGTGATGCCGGTGTCATCGATTCCGAGATCCTTGAGGTTCTTCAGGCCGCTGACATCCAGTCTCGTGATCGGATTCCAACCGAAATATAAATATTCGATCTGCGCCGGAAGTTTGACCTCCGTAATATCGTTGGAATTGGCATTGATATAAGTCAGCCTTGTATTGTTGCTCGCGTCAAGCTTCTTCAGGCGACCTCCCGAGCAATCCAGATGCTCCAGTTTCGTGTTCGCACTGATATCCAGTTCCTCCGGCGGATCGCACCAGAGCCTTTTCAATTTCGTATTTTTGGAAACATCCAAAGATTCTACCGGATTTCCCATAATATCAAGGTCCTCGAGTTCCGCAAAAAGCTCAACACCCTTGATCGACTTCAATCCGGCGCCGACATTGATCGTGATCGCCGATACCACAGCGATCTCCTCGCTGCTCAGTTTTTTGTCACCGTCAAGATCCTTATCATCCTCGATGTACTTCCGAAACACCGGATCCGGAAAATGCTCCTCGTCAATCGGGATGGAATCATCCTGCACAGTGCCGGTAATCTCCGCATACTGCTCCGGATCGCAGAAGATAATTTCAACCCCCTCGTCCGCAAACGCATTTTTCGAATTCAGAAGCGGGCACTTCGAGAGATCCACCTGGCGAAGCTGGTTGCTTCGGCAGTCGAAATCAGCAAGTTTGGGCTTCTCACCCACAACCAACGTCTCCAGCATATTGTAATCGCAGTGGAACTCATACATTTCGGCACTTGTCCTGCTCACATCGAGCGTCTTCAGCAGGTTTCCCATGCAATTCAGTTGCTTCAGTTTTGCATTGTTGCTCAGATCCAAAACCTCGTATTGATTGCCCCAGCAGTAGAGGCTCTCAAGTTTTTCACAGTTCGTCACATCAAGGCTCTTCATCTCACAATAGTTGCAGAGCAGTTCCTTCAGTTCCTTCGCACTGTGAAGGTCGAGTTTTTCGATCGTGTTGTTCCCGATATCAAGGCGTTCCAGACTCGGATTGTGGGAAATGTCAATCTCCGTCAGACGGTTCTCACCGCAGGAAAGCTCCAGAAGGTTGGTGAAACCGGTTACATCAAGTGCGGTGAGATAATTCTTTTCACAATGCAAATACTTAAGCGTATCCGTAGACGGCAGCTTCAACACGGTAAGCTGATCGTTCATGCAGGACAACCGCTCCAGCTTATTCTGATTGCTCAGATCCAGCTCCGACAACCGATTATACGTACAGTCGAGTTCGGTCAACTCCGTATTGTTGTGAAGGTCAAGCCCTGTCAATTCGCAATTATATACATCCAGAATTGCCAGCTTCGGGTTCTTTGTCACGTCAATCGTCTTCACCGCATTATCGGAAACAAGAAGTTCCCGAAGTTCCGGATTTCCGCTTACATCGAGCTTCGTAAGTTTGTTATACCGGCAATCCATCACCTCAAGTTTCGGGTTTCCGCTCAAATCCAGCTCCTCGATCGCGCAACGGAAGCAGTAGATCTTGGCAAGTTCAGGCAACAGCTCCATACCTTTCAGTGACTTCGCTTTCTCATTTTCCGGAAGGTCGCTCCCATCAAGCGCAATGACTGTAATTCCCTGAACCTCCCAATAACTCAGAACACCGTTGGAATCTAGGTCATAATTTGATTTCAAAAATTTTCGGAATACGTCATCTGGAAAATTCGCCTCAGTGATTGGGATGTCCTCTTCTGCCGGAGCCCCCGTGATCGTCGGCGTCGGCTCACCGGTCGGCGTCACTTCAGGACTCGGCGTCACAGCCGGTGTCGGCGATACCGTTACCACCGGAACTTCGGTGTTGATCGGATCCGGTTTGCGGTTGCGCAGCCGAACCGCTCCCGCGATCAGCGCTACCACGGCGATAACGGCTGCCGCCAGACTCGCGTACGCAAGCACCATGCGCCATCTTCCCCGCTGAACCGGGAACACCGTATCCTCATTTTCCTTCTTCTGCTCTTCATGACTCCACTGCATGAAGGGGCACGCCGCAGCGATTCCCGCGCGGATCCGCTGATCCGCATCGGAGGAAAGCTGCGCGGAGTTCCGACGCAGAAGTTTTTCAATATCTCGTCTGCTCATCATCTCGCTCATATCCATCACCCCTTACTGCCCGATCGACCGAAGAACTTCTGCAGCGATTTGATGGCCTGACGATACCGCCGGAATGCGGTTGCCGTCGAAATGCCCATGATCTTCGCGATCTTCGGGAAAGTAAGCCCTGCCTCGGCGTGCATCGACACGATCTGCCGATCCTCCGCAGAAAGCGTTGCCATGGCGCGGTCCACGTCGCTCCCCCCCACGGGAACGGAAACACCGCGGTAGATCTCGGGATCCTCACATGCCGTCTCCCGCCCGCGGGTCTTCAGTTTTTTCAGCGCCTCGTTTCGTACCATTTGGAAGAGATACGCTCTTCCGTTTCTGATCTTGTCCGCCTCAGCGTAGCGCAGCAGGCTGATAAATGATTCCTGCACAACGTCTTCCGCATCCTCGGCATTCATAACGACGCGATAGGCCACGGCATACATCGGCTGTTTCATCTCGGCATACAGTTCTTCAAACGCAACCGGATCGGTGCGAAGATCGCGCAATCTTCGATCGATCCAAAGATTATCAACCGCCATGGTCTATCACCTCCTTTACGAAATTTTGATCCGTTCCGTCCGAAAATTCTGTTCTGTTCGGAAAACCCGTTCCGTCCGGTAACTTCTCCCTTTCGAAACCTATGAGAGTTCCCGCGGGGGCGGATTTTTCACGAGAAGCGAAAAATGTCGTGAAAATTCGGCTTTTTCCCGCGAAAAAGTTCAAAAAAAGCAAAAACGGAGCCACTGTGTGTCCTCTCGGGCCCCCCAGTCGCTCCGTTGATCATCCAATTCCCTATGATATTGTCCCGGGATCCGTCCGGCCGGTCAGCCGACCGCGATCTCCATCAGGTACTGCTCGACACTGTAAACCGCGTTGGCGCCGTCCGCCGCTGCCGTCACGATCTGCCGAAGCGCCTTGGTACGCACATCTCCGGCCGCGAAAACGCCGGGAACCTTCGTCGCGCAATCCTCCCCTGCGATGAAATAGCCGGCCGCATCGCACGGGATCACGTCCTGCCAGCCGAGGTTGACCGGGATCGTGCCGACCGCCATGAACACGCCGGACGCCGGGATTTCCCGCGTCTCGCCCGTCTTCACATTCTTCACTCTGACGCCCGTCACACTGTCGCTGCCGAGGATCTCCTCCGCCACGGTGTCGTACGCGATCTCAACGTTCGGAAGCGACGTGAGCGCGCTCACCAGCGTCTTCGAAGCCCGGAAGGTATCGCGACGATGCAGGATCGTCACCTTTTTGCAGCCTCTCGCCAGATAGATCGCATCCTCGACCGCGGTGTTTCCGCCACCGACAACCACGACCTCACGGTTTTTGAAAAATGCGCCGTCGCACGTCGCGCAGTACGACACGCCCATGCCGGCAAATTCCTCCTCGCCCTTGCAACCGAGCTTTCTCGGAACCGCGCCCGTCGCGATGATGACGGACTTCGTGAGAATCTCCTCTCCGCCCTCAAGACCGATGCGGAAACCGCCCTCCGTCTTCGCCAGCGTCTGAACTTCCGCCATGCGGATCTTCGCGCCGCAGTGAACCGCGTGCTGCTCAAACTTCTCGGCGAGATCGAAACCGCTCACCTCCGGAATTCCCGGATAGTTGTCAACGTCCGAGGTGTTCAGCACCTGGCCGCCGCTGATCCCCTTCTCGAGGACCGTAAACGAAAGCTCCGCGCGGGCCGCGTAGATGGCTGCCGCCATGCCTGCGGGGCCCGAACCTATGATCACAAGATCGAACATTTTCTTCTTCCTCCGAATCTATGAATTACAAATAAGCCGAAAGCTCAAACGCGATCACAAGACCGACAAGAACAACCAAAGCCGCAATGAGCGGGGGCACAAACATCGAGCGAAGCGCCTTGCCCTTGCCGGGCTCCTTGACCTTCTCGCAGATATCGTCCCAGTTCCCGCACCGCTCCGCGATGGTCTGGTAGATCATATACGCAAAATACGTCCCGAGCGCCGAGAGGAACGCGAAGGTGATCAGCATGCCCGGTGTCGTCTGCGACGAGCTCGCCAGCGCGTCATCCACCTGTTTCGCAAGTTCCGGATTGCTCGACGTCAGCTTGTTCGAGACATAGAGGATGATCACGGAACCGCCGTTGACCAGCAGATGCATGAGCATGGACGGAAGCGTGGAACCCGCTGCCTCATCCACCATGGCAAACACAAAGCCCATCACAAGGGCATACGCCATCTGGTTCAGATTGCCGTGCAACAGACCGAACATCAGACCCGTGAGCAGCGCGCCCATCAGGATCGAACGCTTGCGGTACTGCGTGTACAGAAAGCCGCGGAACAGCATCTCCTCGGAAAATGCGGGAATGATCGCCACACTGATGAAAAACGGAACAAACGAAGCGTCCCCCGCCTGATTGATGATCTCCGTGGAAGCGACATACTTCGTCAGCAGCTGCGACAGCAGATTGACGAAGGTGAGCAGCGGCATCATCATCAGCATCATCAGCGCCGTCAGAAACATCGATCCCACATCGACCTTATGAAGCCGGAATGTCGCAGCGAACATCTCGCCGCGGCGGCCTTTGCCGCTCTTCACGAGGGTGAAGATGATCACCGGTCCGCAGATAAAGAGCTGAAGCAGCACCATCTCGAGGCACCAGTTGAGGCCGACGTTTTTGTCGATCAGACCTAGGATCGTCGAACCGACGAGATACGAGAGCACCGTCCCGAGGAACATCCAGCCCGTGATCACCATCTTCGATTTTTCCGCCGGATACCTTCTCGAAACATTCATGCCGTTCATATCGACATCCGTGCCGGCGATATAGTCGACCACGTCACCCACGGCCATCGCCTGCGCGAGAGATACCGTCGTCACCGTGGTCTCTTCTCTCAAATCATCGTTATTTTCCAGCATCTCTACACCTCCCGGATCCTTCGATCCGAACACCCAGTATTACCGCGAGTAACGCCATAGTACCACATTTGCCGCGCGTTTACAATGCCTGCAGACGCGCGCCCGCGCAAAAGAATCTGAAGAATCCTCTTTTGATTTCCCGCCTGCCGTGCTATACTTGGAGCGAATACACACGGAAAGGATTTTCCCATGATCTGGTTAGGACGTACACAACAACTGAAAATACAGCGCCTTGCGCAGCACGGCGCCTATCTGGCCGACGCGGGCATCGAACTTCCCGCGCTCGCCCACGGATATGAGGACAAGACCGTCTCTCTGGACGTCGAGTCCGTTCTTCTTCCTTCCAACCAACTCTCCGGCGAGGCCGAAGGCGACCTGGTGTCCGTCTTCGTCTACCGCGACTCCGAGGACCGGCCGATCGCGACGAAAATGCTCCCGAAAGCGGAGCTCGGAACCGTCTCGCTTCTCACGGTCACCCAGGTGAACCGCGTCGGCGCATTTCTCGACTGGGGCCTTGTGAAGGACCTTCTGCTCCCTTACCGTGAGCAGACCCGTCCGGTGGGCGAGGGCGACAATGTCCTCGTGGCCGTATACCCCGACAAGAGCGGACGCCTGTGCGCGACGATGAAACTCTATCCGTACCTGCGCACCGATTCGAACCATCGCAAGGATGACCGCGTCACCGGGCACGTGTATGAAGTCAGCAACAATTTCGGCGCATTTGTCGCCGTGGACGATCAATTTTCCGGGCTGATTCCGAAACAGGACCTGCCCTACCCGCTCTCTCCGATGCAGCAAGTCGAGGCGCGCGTTGCCGCCGTTCTTCCGGACGGCAAGCTGACGCTCTCCCTGCGCGAGAAAGCCTACATTCAGGCGGACGGCGACGCAGCGCTCGTGCTCTCCGCGCTCCGCTCCGCAGGCGGCTTCCTCCCGTATCACGACAAGAGCAGCGCCGAGGACATCAAGGCCCGCTTCAGCCTCAGCAAGAGCGCGTTCAAGCGCGCCATCGGGCATCTCTACCGCGAGCGCAAGATCACGATCGGCGACGACGGGATCCGGCTCACGGACGGGGAATAGCCGTCACGTATAACCGCTTCCGATGCAGATCGTCGCGACCATCACCTGTTCCACGCCGGTCGCTTTCAACACAGCGGAACACGCCTCCATCGTGCTTCCGGTCGTATAGATATCATCGACCAGAAGTACCCTGCGGGGCGTTTTTTGTTGCTCACGAAGCCTCTCGGCCTGCCTTCCGGGCTCCAGCGCCCGCATCAGGTTGCGCACACGCTCGTTGTTGCTCAGTTCCTTCTGCGGCACCGTAAAACGGTTCCTCCGAAGGTATTCCTCATAGACCGGAAGTCCTAAGCTTTCGCCGATGCCGCGCGCGAGGATCGCAGCCTGGTTGTAACCGCGGCGGCGCATTTTCCGAGGATGGATCGGCACCGGGACGACCGCGTCCGCACCGAATCCGCGGAGCCGCTCGCCCTGCATCGCCATGAGTTCCGACACATACCAGACGCCGTACTCCTCACGGCCGTAGAATTTGAAGCGCACCATCGACTCCCGCATGTCGTCCTCGTACAGAAACGCGGACACTCCGCGGGAAAATGAGCTCTCTCTCCCGGAACAATCGTAGCAATATTCGATCGCCGGGTCCGGCACGGGCTTGCCGCACCGAAGACAGACATCCTCCCCGACCGGCGTCACCTTGCCGCGGCATGCCGGGTGGCACACCGGCGCACGTGACGGACGTACCCCGTCGCAGACGGGGCACCGGGGCGGATACAAAAGATCCAATATGAAGTTTCCCACAATACCTGCTCCCCCACAAAACGGCGGTCCGTCCGCCGTGATCCTATCGGAACGTCTCCTCAGGATACTCGCCAGCATCGATCAGCTCGCGGATGCACTTCATGAACAAAGGCTTGTCGTCCGCGTAGGTGACGCCGAACCATTTGTCGCCCGTCGGCAATACCGCAACCTCGGCCTTTCCGGCATCGACCATGGAACCGACGACCGAAGGCAGAAGGAACTCCGACTTGAGCGGATTGGCCACCGCGTCGGTGTCGAGGAACTCCTTGAAATAGCTCTCGAGCGCCGGCAGGAAATCCGGCGTGAAGCCCCAGCAGTTCATCGAGACCGTCGACTCCGG
>JBGUPV010000193.1:0-5456 GCA_045130455.1 Lachnospiraceae bacterium
GGTAGCTTTGTCGTTTACAACAGGGGGAGTATGATTCGATCCCACGACCTGCGGTTTTGGAGACCGTTATTCTACCAGCTGAACTATACCCCTATATGTGTGTGGTTCGGAAGAACCGCTTACACATATTACTACACGAAATCAGAATTGTCAACCACAAAACTGCTTGCTTTTCGAAAAACTCATAAAACATTTTCCGACGGATCACAAGCTCTCAGGCGGTCACGATCTGGTTGGCTTTGTGAAGGTCATGGCGCTCCACGGCCTCCTCGCGCATCTTGTACTTCAGGATCTTTCCGGCTGCGTTCATCGGGAAGGAATCCAGGAAATCCACATATCGCGGTACCTTATGCTTTGCCATGTGATCGCGAACGTACTGCTTGATCTCATCCTCCGTGCACTCGACGCCATCCTGAAGGATCACGCAGGCCATGATCTCCTCGCCGTAATCCTTGTCCGGCACACCGATGACCTGTACATCCTTAACCTTGTCGTAGGTGTAAAGGAAGTCCTCGATCTCCTTCGGATAGATGTTCTCGCCGCCGCGGATGATCATATCCTTGATACGGCCGGTAATCTTGTAATAGTGATCCTCGGGACGACGCAATGCAAGATCTCCGGAGTGAAGCCAGCCGTCCTCATCGATGGCTGCTGCCGTAGCCTCAGGCATCTTGTAATAGCCCTTCATAATATTGTAGCCGCGTGCGCAGAACTCGCCCGGTACACCGTCCGGCAGCTCCTCGCCGGTCTCGGGATCGACGATCTTGGTCTCTACACCGAAGATCGAAGGTCCGACGGTATTGACACGCTGCTCAATGGTATCGGTCGTCTTGCTCATCGTCGTTGCCGGCGAAGCCTCGGTCTGACCGTAGGTGATAACGATCTCAGGCATGTGCATCTTCTCGATGACTTCCTCCATCGTCTTGATCGGGCAAGGCGATCCTGCCATGATACCGGTTCTCATATGCGAGAAATCGGTCTTCGGGAAATTCTCGTGTCCGAGCATCGCAATGAACATCGTCGGAACACCGTGGAAACACGTGATCTTCTCCTGATTGATACAGTTTAAGCTCTTTCTCGGTGAAAATGCGGGAATCGGGGACATCGTGACACCGTGGGTCACGGAAGCCGTCATCGCAAGCACCATACCGAAGCAGTGGAACATCGGAACCTGGATCATCATGCGGTCCGCCGTTGAAAGATCCATGCAGTCTCCGATGGCCTTACCGTTGTTGACAACATTGTAGTGCGTAAGCATTACACCCTTCGGGAAACCGGTGGTTCCGGAGGTGTACTGCATATTGCAGACATCATTTTTGTCGACGGCCGCGCGGCGCTTCTCAACTTCCGTAAGCGGTACGGTCTCGCCGAGTTTGACCGCGTCATCCCATGTAAAGCAACCGGGCTGACGACTGTCAACGGTGATGATATTCTTCAGGTACGGCAGTCTCTCGCTCTCCAGCTTTCCGGGCGCACATGTCTCAAGCTCGGGGCAGAGCTCCTTGATCGTACCGATGTAGTCGCAATCCTTAAACCCGTCGATCATGACGAGCGTGTGCGTGTCGGACTGGCGCAGCAGATACTCGATCTCATGGATCTTGTACGCCGTATTGACCGTTACGAGCACCGCACCGATCTTCGTCGTTGCCCAGAACGTAATGTACCATGCAGGCACATTGGTCGCCCAGATTGCAACATGGTCGCCCTTCTTTACATCCATGGCGATCAGCGCTCTCGCAAAATTATCAACGTCGTCGCGGAACTCCGGATACGTTCTCGTATAATCAAGTTCCGTGTAGCGGAACGCGTACTGCGTCGGGAAAACCTCGCAGATACGGTCCAGGATATCCGGGAACGTGTAATCGATCAGGCGCTCCTTCGGCCAGATATAATTGCCGGTGCCGCGGTTGTCAACCTGCAGCGGATGCTTGTGCTTCGTCTTGTAAGGGCGCATATAGTTGGCGAACTGCGGGAACACCGCCCACGCGTCGGCCAGCTCCGCGGACCAGCGCTTCACCCACTCGAGTGAAACATAGCCCGTGTAATGCATGCTCTCCAATGCGGCAAATGCCTCCTTCAAAGGCATGTCGCCGTCACCCATCATGCGGTACGAGATCTTGCCGTCGCGGCACACGGAATCCTTCACGTGAACGTACTTAATGTACTCTCCGAGATTCGCAACCGTCTCATCCGGAGCCTCACCGAAGTTGCGGTACGGATGATGGATATCCCAGAGAGCCGCGATCTTACGGCTTCCGACAGCATCGAGGATCTTCTTCAGACGCTTCGTGTCGGAATACACACCATTCGTCTCCACGAGCATGGTCACATTGTACTCCTCCGCGATCGGAGCAAGCTGCTGCAGCGTGCGGATGATCGCCTCGTCATCGACCTCTCCTTCCGGAGCCGGATGCTCGTCGGCAAGCACTCGGATATAAGCGGTTCCAAGCGCGTTCGCAAGCTTGGCGTACGCCGTCAGCTCTTCCATGATCTTCGGAAGCTTGTTCTGGTACTTCAAAGCAATTCCCGAAGACAGGCAGGAAATCTCAACATTGATCTCGCGAAGCTTCGCAACCGTCTTGGGAAGCTGCTCTTCCGAGAACGGCTTTGCTCTCGTCGCAAGGATATCCTGTCCGAGTCCGCGGATCTCGATTCCGTGATATCCGAGATCTTTCGCCATGGTGTAAATGTCGGTCCAGGAGTAATCGGGACAGCCGAGGGTAGAGAAACTGATCTTCATTTGCATTTTCCTTTCATTCACCGAATTCGTCGGGACGCCGGTTTCGCACAAAAAAGGCGTCCCTATCGTAACGATAGAGACGCCGTAAGCGCGGTACCACTCTAATTCATGATTGCTCATGCACTCAATAAGCACGGATGTTTCATCGATGCTCTTCCCCTGTAACGGTGGGCTTCCGGCTCGATCTACACAACCCTTCGGTCTTCAATCGGCAGCTCAGCGGCGAGTTCCTCCGGTGTCTTCGACTGCCTCGCATCGTCCGGCAGCTTTCTGAACCCGACACAAGAATACTATTCCGCGTCAACGCTTTATTACGATAAAATGCCTGTTGAACGGTATACTACATCATGCATTCGCAAATGTCAAGAATTTTTTGTGCGTATTTTCGCATTCATAAAATGCTTTCCGCATGTTATTTGACTCGCTGCGTGTTAAATGCATCAAGGATATCCTGAAGTTCATCATTGATGCTTCCGAGCAACTGTTCCGGAGTCCGTTCAGGATCGTCAATGCAGTACAGCAGACTACACTGAATGAGTCCGTTATTGTTGTCCCACAAACCGGGGATCAGGTAAGACGGCTCCATGAACCTTGCGTTCGTATGGAGCATGGAATCAATGGTCTCTGTCACTGCTCTGCTGCCGTAACCGAAGTACATCTCGTACGGTGCTTTCCATGCATCCTCATCCGGCGTTGCGTCAGGATCATCCTGCAGGAAGATATTGACAGCAAACGCGATATCCTCCACGATGCCTTCCGTAGCCTGGCAAAGAGGAATCACCATGACATTTTCCCTCTGGATCGAAATATAACCGTTCGCGTTCGGTCCCTTCGGGAAGTTGACGAATCCGATGTTGAAATCACATTCGTAATAGCTCAACGTATCGATCAGATACTCGTCACCGATAAGCATCGCGGCACTTTCGTTGCAGAACATGGAATTGAAATAATCCCACATCTCATCTTCGAACATTACTCTAGTGATACCATCGGTATAGAAACTGTATGCCCAATTGCAATCGCTGATGATATCGTCGCTCAAAGCATTGTTCACATAATTGCCGTTCGAATCCTTGGAAACGATCGCATGACCGTTGGATACCATCGCCGACTCGAAGAATACCGACTGCTGCGTTGCGAATCCATAAACATCCGTCATTCCGTCTCCGTCGTAATCCCTTGTAAGACTCAAAGCAAATTCGCGGAATTTTTCCCATGTCCACTCACCGCTTGCCTGCCAATCGTACGGAAGATCAGCCGCACCCTCACCGAGAAGGCTCTCGATCAGATCCAAGTTGAGGAAGACACCGGTTCTGGGCTCCATATCAGCGGAAAAGCCGTAGATCGCATCGCCGACGGTCATGCTTTCAATGACGGAAGAATTCCATTTTTCTTCGTTGAAATTAAATTCCGACAACTGGGAAACATCAGCGAAGGGGATTTCATCCTGTTCCATAAAGAGTCCAAGGAAGCGATGATCGAAAACATAAACACTGGCGAGCGGTTCATTGCTTACGATGGAAAGGAGAGCTACTTCCGCCTGACTTCCCCAGTCATAAATCGTTTTACGCTCGATCGTGTAATTATACGTCGCCATCATATCTTCCTGATAATCGGCATATCTTTCCTGCGCATCCGTTTCCCGAGGGAACGTCCAGTTATCGCCGCTCCACCAGTCACCGATTACTACATTGAGCTCGTCGAGGTCTCTGTCACCGTTAGGATTGACATAGTACGTAACCGTAACACCTTCGTCGACCTCGACATTTTTCTCTTTCAGGCGCTTACATGCGGAAAGATCCAAAACCGAAATGTCGGTCATTGTACAGGACAGCTCGCGAAGCGCGGTACAATCACTTACATCCAGTTCCTGCAATGATGGATTGTTGTCGCAATGCAGTGACCGAAGCGCAGTACAACCTTCAAGATTCAATTCTTCGATTGAATTCGCACTGCAATTGAGTTCGTTTAAACTCGTGAGATTGCTGACATTCAGTGAAGTAATGACGTTGGCGTAACAAACAAGGCTTGTGAGTTGACCACACGATCGAACATCCAAGGCAGTCAACCAGGTATTACCGCAATTCAATATCTCAAGACTAGGAATATCACCATAAGAAACATTCTCCAAAGGATTGTCGTGACAAACAAGAGTCTTCAGATTAATGAACTCACTGGTATCGGTAACACCTAAACTGCTGAGATTATTATTCGAACAGTCAAACTGCTCCAACATTGCCGGATTCAAGGAAAGGCTTGTCAGCGAGTTACACTGACAGTACAGAACCTCGAGATTCCCCAGGGCCTGAAGGTCTAATTCTTGCAACTGGTTTCCGCTGCAATCCAGATGCTTCAGTTTTGTGTTCGAATCAACATTAAGTACAGACAGCTGATTATTCGAACACTTTAACATCTGCAATTCAGTAAAGTACGCAATTCCGTCAAGCAACGAGATCCCACAATCTGAAACATCAATCTCAGTTACCCTATTGATCTCGGATTTAGTGAGGCAACCGTCACCGTTTCTGTCCAATGTCTCGGACACGAACATACGGAAGTTATCATCCGGGAAAGCAGTCTCGGATATCGTTATGATTTCGGTCGAATAGATCACTTCCACGCCTTCCTCAACATAAACCTTAGAAGAAATAAGATTATTGCAATTGCTGAGATCAAGACTGGTGATCGAAGTTCCGAGGCAGTTCAGTTCCTCCAG
>JBGUPV010000194.1:0-16307 GCA_045130455.1 Lachnospiraceae bacterium
GGTGCGGATGTCGCGGCAGTCATGAAGAATGTGCTTAAGAATTGCAAGAAGGTCGAGGACGATTGCGAGATCTTCCTTTGATCGCGATTTCCCGATAATTCTGAGGTGGATGTCATGAACAGAAAGCAGAAGAAAAATCTGGTCCGGATCCTGATCGCGGCCGCCCTGATGATCTTGCTCAGAGTTGCTTATTCGTTCTTGGGACCGGAATCTGAGGGCACCGTTACGTTCGGAGAACCGTGGTGGTTCTTGCTTTACATGGTGCCGTATCTGACCGTCGGTTATGACATCCTGCGGAAAGCTCTGAAAGGAATCAAAAACCGTCAGGTATTTGATGAAAACTTCCTGATGGCCGTCGCCACGATCGGAGCGATCGCGATCGCTCTTGTCGAAAAGAGCGGTGATTACACGGAAGCCATCGCGGTCATGCTGTTTTATCAGGTCGGCGAACTGTTTCAAAGCTATGCGGTCGGTAAGAGCCGTCGGAACATCTCAGCCCTTATGGATATTCGTCCGGACTACGCGAATATCGAGCGTGACGGGGAACTTGTTCAGTGCGATCCCGACGAGGTTGAGGTCGGAAGCATTATCGTAGTGAAACCCGGAGAGAAAGTACCGATCGACGGCGTGATCTGCGAGGGAAGCACCGCGTTAAATACGGCGGCTTTGACCGGTGAAAGCCTTCCGAGGGAAGTCGCGGAAGGCGACGACGTGATCAGCGGCTGTATCAATATGACCGGCGTGATCCGCGTCAGAACGACCAAGGAATTCGGCGAATCCACGGTTTCGAAGATCCTTGAACTTGTGGAAAATTCCGCCGCAAAGAAATCGCGGTCCGAGAATTTTATCACGAAATTCGCAAAGTATTACACACCGGCGGTTTGTATCGGTGCACTGGCGCTCGCGATCCTTCCCCCTGTTCTGCGAATCATGCTCGGCATGAGCCCTGCGTGGGAAGACTGGATCTACCGTGCGCTTACGTTTCTCGTGATCAGCTGTCCCTGCGCGCTTGTGATCAGTATTCCGCTCACATTTTTCGCGGGAATCGGCGGCGCAAGCCGTGCCGGTATCCTGGTGAAGGGTTCCACGTACCTTGAGGCACTTGCGAACACGAAGATTGTGGCGATGGACAAGACCGGAACCATGACGAAGGGTGTCTTTGAGGTCAGCGGAATCCACCACGGCACGATGGAAGGCGGGAAAATACTGGAATATGCTGCTCACGCGGAGCTTTATTCGACGCACCCGATCGCTAAAAGCATCCAGAAAGCGTATCTGAGCGGGCTTTTGTGGAGTCTGGACGAGGCTACGGGTGAAGCTGTACCTGTGAAAAGCATAGCTGACGATGGTGTCGTCCGTAAACTTGACCGAGAGAGAGTCGGCAGTGTGGAGGAGATCGGCGGCAACGGCGTTCTTTCGAAAGTAGACGGCTCGGAAGTGGCGGTCGGCAACGAGAAACTGATGAACCGGCTCGGAATTCCGTGCATTCCGTGTCATCATGTCGGTACTGTCGTGCATGTTGCGATCGACGGTGCTTATGTAGGTCATATTTTAATCTCTGATGTCGTGAAACCTTCCGCAAACGAGGCGGTTCGTGCGCTGCGTGACGCAGGGGTTTCGAAGACGGTGATCCTGACCGGTGATGCGAAGAAGGTCGCCGAATCAGTTGCGAAAGAACTGGGCATCGATGAAGTGCGTTCCGAGCTGCTTCCAGCCGACAAAGTAACCGCCGTGGAGCAACTCCTTTCGGAGAAACACAGCAAAGAGATGCTCGTGTTCGTTGGTGACGGTATCAACGACGCTCCGGTCCTTTCCAGAGCGGATATCGGTGTCGCAATGGGAGCCCTCGGCGCGGATGCGGCCATCGAGGCTGCCGACGTTGTGCTGATGGACGATGATCCGAGAAAGATCGCGAAGGCAATCCGAATCGCGCGCAAATGTATGCGTATAGTGTATGAGAATATCTATTTCGCGATCGGAATAAAATTGATTTGTCTATTGCTCGGAGCGCTAGGATTTGCTAATATGTGGATGGCGATATTTGCCGATGTCGGCGTGATGGTGCTCGCCGTGTTGAACGCGATCCGCGCTTTGTTCGCGGAGAAACAGGATTCCCCGATAACGGACGGAGGTTGAATCATGGCTGCGGTTACGAAGTACGATGAAAATAAAACAAACGGTTCGGACGCTCTGAACGAGGATGTCTGCGACTGCTGTGATGTCCACGCAAACCTTGTGGAGTATGTTGAGAAGACGATGCCGCCGGAGACGGAACTCTACGACCTTGCGGAGCTTTTCAAGGTGTTCGGCGATTCGACGCGCATCCGCATTCTGTTCGTGCTCTTTGAGGCCGAAGTGTGCGTGTATGATATCGCCGAGGCTCTGAACATGACACAGTCCGCGATCTCGCACCAGCTGAAGATCCTCAAGCAGAACCGTCTGATCAAGGGCCGCCGCAACGGCAAACATATCTTTTATTCGCTCGCGGATGATCATGTCCGTTCCATTATCGCGGAGGGGCGCGAGCACATCGAAGAGGACTGAAAAACGAAACATCCGGCGCCGGACTTGGATCCGGCGCTTTTCCTTTGCGAAAAGGCTTTATTTGCCGAATGTTTTCGGTTCTTGGAATTGACAATGATCGAAAAATGACATATAGTTTATGAGTAATGCCGAAACCCCGAAAGGGATTCGGCCGTACGGCTTTTCCGTTGCATTTATCGGTCGGAAAATGCCGCGAAAAACAGGTAAAGGCGGATAACAAATGGCAGAGAAGAAAATCATGCTCGGTAACGAGGCGATCGCCCGCGGTGCGTGGGAAGCCGGCGTTACGGTGAGCGCTGCGTACCCGGGAACTCCGAGTACCGAGATCAGCGAATCGATCGTTAAATACGATGAAGTATATGCGGAGTGGTCTCCGAACGAGAAGGTTGCGATGGAAGTCGCGATCGGTGCTTCCATGGCCGGTGCGAGAGCACTTGCGTCCATGAAACATGTCGGCGTCAACGTTGCGTCCGACCCGCTCTACACGGTTTCCTACATCGGCGTTAACGGCGGCCTTGTGCTTGTCGCCGCGGATGACCCGGGTCTCTACTCGAGCCAGAATGAGCAGGACAGCCGTGCGGTTGCCCGCGCTTCGAAGGTGCCGGTGATCGAGCCTTCCGACAGCAATGAGGCAAAGGAGTTCATCAAGTTCGCTTACGACCTCAGCGAGAAGTACGACACGCCCGTGATGCTCCGCACCACGACCCGTCTTTCGCATTCGCAGGGCCTTGTGAACCTTGAGGACCGCATCGCTTACGAGCCGAAGCCTTACGAGAAGAATTTCCGCAAGAATGTCATGATGCCCGGCAACGCGAAGTTCCGTCATCTGCACGTGGAGGCACGTGAGAAGCAGATGGCTGTGGACGCGTATGATTTTCCGATCAACCGCATTGAGATGCGCGACACGAAGGTCGGTGTGATCACCTCGGGTATCCCTTATCAGTATGTACGCGAGGCAATGCCGGATGCGTCGGTTCTCAAGCTCGGTCTTGTGAACCCGCTGCCGAAGCAGTTGATCCTTGATTTTGCGAAGAAGGTTGACAAGCTCTACATCGTAGAGGAACTTGACCCGATCATCGAAGAGCAGGTGAAGTCTTGGGGCGTTGCCTGCAAGGGCAAGGAACTCCTGACCGTTCAGGGAGAGTACAGCGCGAACATGCTTCGCGAGAAGCTCCTCGGTCAGACGCTCAATCTTGCGGCTCCCGCGGAAGCACCGCAGAGACCTCCGATCCTTTGCCCCGGCTGCCCTCATCGCTCGACGTTCTATACGCTGCAGAAGCTCGGTCTTCACGCTGCAGGCGATATCGGATGTTACACGCTTGGAGCTGTCGCTCCGCTTGCGGTTGTTGACACGACCGTCTGCATGGGCTCGAGCATCAGTACGCTGCACGGCATGGAGAAGGCCCGCGGCAAGGAATATGTGAAGAACTGGGTAGCCACGATCGGTGATTCGACGTTTATGCACACCGGCGTGAACTCCCTTATGAATATGGTTTATAACCAGGCGACCGGAACGGTACTGATCCTCGACAACTCGACGACCGGTATGACCGGTCATCAGGACCACGCCGGTACCGGCAAGACCCTGAAGGGCGACATCGTCAACGCAATCGACGTTACGAAACTTTGCCAGGCGATCGGTGTTCCGAACGTGAGAACCGTCAATGCGTTTGATGTTAAGGCTCTGACGGCCGCAATCAAGGAAGAGGTTGCGAAGGATGAGCTTTCCGTCATCATTGTGAAGGCTCCGTGCGCGCTCTTGAATAAAGCCAAGATCACGACGCAGTACAAGGTCAATCCCGACACCTGCCGCGCATGCGGCTCCTGCATGAAGCCCGGTTGCCCCGCGATGACGCGCGGCGAGGGCGGTAAGGTAGTGATCAACGATACGATGTGCAACGGTTGCGGACTCTGCGCTCAGCTCTGCCCGTTCGGTGCCATTGAGAAAGTCGAGGTGTAAGGATGGATACGAAAAATATTATGATCGTCGGTGTCGGCGGTCAGGGTACATTGCTTACTTCCCGTATCCTCGGCGGTATTGCCCGCGAGGCGGGATATGATGTAAAACTCTCCGAGGTTCACGGTATGGCACAGAGAGGCGGCAGCGTTGTAACGTTCGTACGCTACGGTGACAGTGTTGCGGAACCGATCGTTGAGGAGGGCTGCGCGGATGTTCTGATCGCTTTCGAACGTCTCGAGGCTCTGCGGTATGCTCATTTTCTGAAGAAGGACGGCGTTTTGATCGCCAACGACCAGCGCATCGATCCGATGCCCGTCGTGATCGGCGCTGCGGAATATCCGGAAAATATCCTGGAGAACCTTGAGAAGAAGTATAAGGTTCTGAAGATCGATGCGATGAGTGAAGCGAAGAAACTCGGCAACGCGAGAGCCTTCAACACCATCGTGCTCGGTATGGCTGCAAAGCATATGGATTTTCCGAAGGAACAGTGGCTGACCGTTATCGAGAAGACCGTTCCGCCGAAGACGATCGAACTTAACACAAAGGCGTTCCTTGTCGGATACGAGCTCTGATCGCAAAAGAGAAAGAGTTGCGGATGATGTTTCCGCGGCACTAAGGAGTTTGCCGTATGGCACAGTACAAGATTGAAACACACCTGCACACCGCGGAAGGGAGCAAATGCGGTTGGGCAACCGGCTGCGAGCAGGCGGAAGCGCGGCTTTTGGAGGGATACAGCACGATCATCGTGACGGATCACTTCTTCCGCGGCAACACAAGACCGGAGAGAAGCCTCCCTTGGGAGGAGTATATCGAGCAGTTCTGCTCCGGTTATGAGCACGCCAAGGCTCGCGGTGATGAGATCGGTCTGACGGTCCTGTTCGGACTTGAGGACAATTATCAAGGGTCGGAATTCCTGATCTACGGTCTCGACAAAGATTGGCTTCTGAAGAACCCTGGGATGCGTGAATGGACGCCTTGGGAGGAATACGAACATGTTCACGGCGACGGCGGTTACATGGTTCAGGCGCATCCGTTCCGAGAGGCTTCGTACCTCCGCGGGTTCGGCCTCTATCCGATGTATACCGACGCGGTAGAGGGCATTAATGCTGCGCAGACTAAGGCGATGAACGAGCGTGCCATGTGGTACGCAAAGCAGTTCGATAAGCCGATGACGGCCGGCTCGGACATCCACGGCATCAACAATGTCGGCGGCGGAATGATCGTACCGCATCCGATCAATACCATTGAGGACTATATCAAGATGGTTAAGGATCGTGAGCCGTACGAACTGATCGAGGTCCATAAATCTGAGAAGCCGCAGGGAGGATCTCCCGGACCGGAGTTTTTCCGGATGATTGAGAAGCAGAAGACGGAGATGAAGGCATTTGCCGACGCCGCTGCCGAAAGACTTCGTAAAGAGCGTTCAATGTAATAACGGTTCACGGACCGTAATCAGGTTCGCAGTCATCCGGATCCGGATTATATCGATAGTTGCGCACACGGCGCATGGCAAAAGATAGACAGCAACGTCGGGAGCAGAGTATGAAACAGTATATCAACAACATCAATAACGGTCGCGAGGTTCGTGAGAGCCTTGCGGCCCTTTGCG
The DNA here is from genome assembly GCA_045130455.1 of Lachnospiraceae bacterium. Lineage (GTDB taxonomy): Bacteria > Bacillota > Clostridia > Lachnospirales > Lachnospiraceae > ISDg. Next base: position 6,114 of record JBGUPV010000194.1, read on the forward strand.
GGCTTCTACGCACTTCGGGAGGGAAAGATCTCTCTTCTGAGGAGGCGGAAGCTCTTGTTGTATGCGCAAGAGCGCAACTCTCCGCGGAGGATGCGAAAGCAAGGAAAAATGCGGCAAAACTTCTGGGAATCCTCGGTGATCCCGGTGAAGAGACAACCGAGTGCCTGATTGAGGCGTATGACGCCGAACAGACGAGGTTTGTAAAGAGTGCATATCTGGAGGCGTTGAGCGGCCGCGATATTCATACGCATCTCGCGCATCTTCGGGATTGTCTCGAGCAGCTTCGTGCGGTGCCTGTAACCGAAGAAAACCGCAAGCATATTAACGAGGAGATTGCGGCGCTTACGAAACTTCCGGGGATCACGGAAGAAAGTGCTTCGGAGCATAGGTTTACGGGATATGCTGCCGACAATACGGTTTTGTTTGTGGTTAACCCTTGCTACCGGGAGGCATTTGCCGAAAGCCTCGGAGGTATGCGCAAGAAGATCGTGAGCGGCGGTGTTGTCGTGCGCACGACGAAACTTACGGAGATACTGCCGAACCGGATCTGGCGTGAGGTCGTGTTCCGTATTCCGGAAGTACTTACGATCGCGAGTGATCCTTACGAGGCGGCATCCGTGATCGCCGGTGAGAAGGTCGGGGAGTATCTTTCCGCTCGTCTGTCCGGGCAGGGTGTGCTTCGCTACAGGATTGATCTTCGATGCCGGGATGAAGCAGTGAAAAAACGATTTATTAAGCGCGTGTCGCAGGAGACGGACCGTCTGGCGGCCGGTCGTCTTGTCAATGATCCCGGTAATTATGAAGTGACATTTCGGCTTTCGGAGTCCGAGGGCGGTGTGTTCCGTCTGGGAGTTGTATTTGTGGGACTTCGGGATGATCGTTTTGCTTACCGCAAGGAGACTGTCGCCGGAAGTATTCATCCGACGGATGCGGCTTACGTGATGTCCGTTGCCAAGCCGTACCTTGCCGAAGAGGCGCAGGTGCTCGATCCGTTCTGCGGTGCCGGTACGATGATCGCGGAGCGCAGAAAAGCCGGCAGGATCCGTTCGGCGTTCGGCGTTGATCTGTACGGTCCGGCGATCGAGAAGGCGCGCATCAATGTGAAGGCGGACAATGTGTGGTTTGTACATCGGGATTTCTTTGATTACCGTCAGGACCACATGTTTGACGAGATCATCACCAATATGCCGTTCCGTGACGACAACGATACCGCGGAAACAGCTCTTTTGTACCGCAGGTTCTTCCGCAGAGTTCCGGAGCACCTGCGAAGGGACGGAACGATCGTGATGGTTTCTCACGATCCGAAAATCGCGGAGGCCTCTGTTCCTTCGGATATGACGATCGAGCGGAAGATTCCCATGCGTGAACGCGGGGATATCGCAGCATTTATCATCCGGTACCGCGTGCTTGCATAAGTCACATCATTTTCGATCATTATCTACGGATTATTCGAATAACCGGGAAAGGAAACTATATGCTTGGTTCACATGTCGGCCTGGGAGGCAAAGAACAGTTTCTGGGCTCCGTGAAGGAAGCGCTTTCATACGGCGCGGACACCTTCATGGTGTATACGGGCGCACCGCAAAATACTCGGCGTAAGGATCTTTCGGAGATGCGCATCCCGGAAGCTCAGGATATGATGCGCGAGAGCGGCATTAAGGAATTTGTGGTTCACGCGCCTTATATTATCAATCTCGGAAACACGATTAAGCCGGAGAGTTTCGATTTTTCCGTGGAATTTCTTCGTGAGGAGATCCGCCGAACCGCGGGAATGGGAAGCCGGACGCTGGTGCTTCACCCGGGCGCGCATGTCGGCGAGGGCGAGGACGCCGGCATCATGCAGATCATCAAAGGACTGAACCTGATCCTTGAGGCGGACACCGCAGTTCGTATCGCCCTTGAGACGATGGCCGGCAAGGGCAGTGAACTCGGCACAAGCTTTGCGCAGCTCGCTCGCATTTACGACGGAGTGAAGCACAACGACAAGCTTCGCCTCTGTCTTGACACGTGTCATTTAAGTGACGCCGGGTATCCCGTGAAGGATGATTTTGAGGGTGTTCTGGCGGAGATGGAGCGGTATTTTCCGTTGAATCAGGTTGCATGCATTCATCTCAATGACTCGAAAAATGAGCAGGGTGCGGCGAAGGACCGACATGAGAACATCGGCTTCGGAACCATCGGTTTCGATCGCCTCTGTGCGATCACAAAGATGAAGGAGTTCGCGGAAACGCCGATCATACTTGAGACGCCGTATATGAGCGCCGAGAAGGGCGGCAAGGACCGCACATATCCGCCGTACCGCGAGGAGATCGCGATGCTTCGGGCGGGCGTGTTTAACCCGGATCTTTGGAAGTCGGTGGTCGGAAACGAGTAAGTTTTCAGTGAATGGGGGATTCAAATGAAAAAGATCGGTTTCCTTACAATTTCAAAGAAGGACATTATCGTTGTGCTCGGCCTGATCGCATGCGTTTTGCTGATCATCGCGGCCGTTAAACTTGACCGGTATAATGATTATCGCAATGCCGTAAAGAATCTTGAGGACGGAAAATACGAAGAGGCGTTCAGGTCTTTCCGCGCGATGAAAGACTACAAAGACAGTGAGCAGAAGGCTCAGGAAGCGAAGCAGGCGATCCTGAAGAATGCTAAGGTCGGTGATACCGTTTATTTCGGTTCTTACAAAATGTCGAAGGACGGGGATTCTTACAAGAACGAGGATATCGCATGGACCGTTTTGGAAACCGCGGACGGCAAAGCGCTGCTGATCAGCAACCGTATCCTGGATTACACCTGCTGGGCGAAACACGAGACGACTTCAGCGCCTGTTACTTATGAGGACAGTGCGCTTCGCAACTTCCTGAACAAGACGTTTTTTGCGGATGCATTTTCCGAGGAGGAACAGAGAAGGATTCTCTCTACAGTGGTTTCTGCGGACAGGGAATCGCATCAGGATCGCTTCCGCGACGAAGTCGCCCCGGACCAATTTATTCCGGAAAATGATACCGTTGATAAGGTATTCATCCTGTCCATGACGGAAGCTAACCGGTATTTCGAGTCGGACCGCGAACGCGGCAATACTACATATACAAGCTATGTCAAACATGTGAACGTTGAAACGGAGCCGAAATTGATGCATACCACGTCAGATATGGAATGCGGTTCCTGGTGGCTTCGCACGCGGATCACTGCAAAGAGCGGAGATTATTATCATACGTGGGTCAATGAGACCGGAAGAATTGAAAGAAGTTACAGCGGGAATCACGGAATCCGTCCTGTGATCCGGATCTTAACGGATGGTTTAGAGGATTGATAATGAAGTTGTATGTTCGGACAATCGCAGATTACGCGGATGCTGACACGGAAGTTCTGGAGGATGCGCGGCAAAGAAGATTGGCTCGGATCACTAATCCAAAAGTCCGTGCGGAGTGCATTGCCGCCGGTTCGGTGCTGCGGGAAGCGCTGTCGGATTACGGCTATTCCGTCGGTGATCGACCGTTAACGCTTTCGTACGATGCGGACGGTAAGCCGGGGATTGCGGACGGACCGTTCTTCAGCATCTCGCACAGCGGCGACATAGTGACGGTCGCTGTTGATGATGCACCGATCGGCGTAGATGTTCAGATCGTGAAGAAGATGTCCGAGCGGCTCGCGAAACGGATCCTGACAGAGGAAGAGAGAACGGAATTCGAGTCGTTCGGCGGGGAACGCGAGAAAGAGCGAGATCGCTACATGACGGTCCGCTGGACGGAGAAGGAGAGCATCGCGAAATTGCTCGGTGGCGGCATAGGGATCAATTTCCGGACGATACGAGCGCGTGATTATCGTCTGCACACGGTTTTCCGCACGATCGAGGATGAAGAATATGTGATTACTGTTGCCCAAAACAGATAATTCTTGTGACGATATGATTTGCGCGAATTGCCAACACAAAAGATAAAAAGAACGCCCTGACGATGGTGTCAGGGCGTTCTCGGTTATTTCGGTAAATCACTTCTTGTCAAGCTCGGCCTGCTTCATTGCGCGAACCTTGAGGGAGAGACCGAAGAGGTTGATGAAACCTTCGGCATCCTTGTGGTTGTACAGGTCGCCGGTGGTGAAGGAAGCGATGCTCTCGTTGTAAAGGCTGTACGGAGACGTCGTTCCCTGCTTGATGATGTTGCCCTTGTAGAGCTTCAGCTTAACTTCGCCGGTTACAAACTCCTGGGACTTCTCGATGAATGCCTGCAGGCACTCGCGAAGAGGAGTGAACCATTTTCCTTCGTATACAAGGTCGGCGAAACGGTTGCTGATGTTCTTCTTGAACGCCATCATATCGCGGTCGGCGATGAGCTCTTCAAGCTGCTGATGAGCCTCCATGAGGATCGTTCCGCCGGGAGTCTCATAAACGCCGCGGGACTTCATGCCAACGACACGGTTCTCAACGATATCGATGATACCTACGCCGTGCTTGCCGCCGAGCTTGTTGAGGTCGCGGATGATATCAGCGACTTTCTTCTTCTGGCCGTTGATCGCTACCGGAACACCCTTCTCGAAGGAGAGGGAAACAACCTCGCCTTCATCGGGAGCCTTTTCGGGAGAAACGCCGAGAACAAGAAGGTGATCGTAGTTCGGTGCATTGGCCGGATCCTCAAGCTCGAGACCTTCGTGGCTGATGTGCCAAAGGTTGCGGTCGCGGGAGTAGGAGTTGTCAGCGCTGAAAGGAAGATCAATGCCGTGCTGCTTGCAGTACTCGATCTCTTCCTCGCGGGAGTTCATGGTCCAGTAAGGACTTCTCCATGCAGCGATGATCTTGAGATCGGGAGCGAGAGCCTTGATACCGAGCTCGAAACGAACCTGGTCATTGCCCTTGCCGGTAGCACCGTGGCAGATGGCGGTAGCACCTTCCTTGCGGGCGATCTCAACGAGCTTCTTTGCAATCAGCGGACGAGCCATCGAGGTGCCGAGCAGGTATTTGTTCTCATATACGGTGTTCGCCTGTACACAGGGAACGATGTAATCCTCTGCAAATTCATCGTTTACGTCGAGAATGTAAAGCTTCTCGGCGCCGCAGTACTTTGCGCGCTCCTCGAGACCGTCGAGCTCGCTCTCCTGACCGCAGTCGATGCAGCAGCAGATAACTTCATAATCATAATTCTCCTTGAGCCACGGGATGATCGCAGTGGTATCCAGGCCGCCGGAGTACGCAAGAATGACTTTTTCTTTCATATCGGTAAATCCTCCGTTAAGAATTTCAACCGACGAGGCATATGCGATTACGGTGTATATTCTTGCACCGTGATCATTTTTCGTTGCGACGTCGCTGTACATAAAAGTACATCAAACGAAAAAGAATTGCAAGCGTTTTTTGAGGAATCAGGAAAAATACAGCACAATGCATAAAATTTCACGAAATTGAGAAAAAGTTGTTGCAAAATTCATATATCGGGTATAAAATGGCAACATCTTTTTTTGGAGGACTTCCATGAAACAATTGCTTCCCTGTTATCTTGCCAGTGCGTCGCCGAGAAGGCGCGAGATCCTGACGCTTCTCGGAATTGACTTTACGGCGGAGGTTTCCGACGCCGACGAGCATCTTGCGGTGAACGACCCCACGGAGCTTGTGCAGGCGCTGGCGGACCGCAAGGCCACGGCAGTGCGTAAGAATCATGCGGACGAGGATTGTTTCATTATCGGAAGTGACACCATCGTCGTCCTCAACGGAAAAGTGCTCGGCAAGCCTGCCGACAAAGAAGAGGCGGCGGAGATGTTGAGAGGTCTTTCCGGCAACGTCAATACCGTATACACCGGAGTATGTATACAGTACCGACGATGCGGCCAGTGGTACACGGTTTGCTTCGCCGATTCGGCGGACGTACAATTTGCCGACCTGAGTGAGTCGGAGATCGAATGGTATATCAATTCGGAAAATCTTCTCGATAAGGCCGGTGCGTACGCGATCCAGGGTGTCGGCGGAAGGTTCATCGAATCCATTCACGGAGATTTCTATACGATCATGGGGCTGCCGATGCAGAAACTATACAAAAAGCTTGTGGAAACAGGACTCCTTTTCGTATAAATGAAGATTGATTTTTTCTCATTCGTGAGTATAGTAATAAAGATAGAGTAATCGGAGGTGCGTTATGATCCATGTAGGTATTCTCGGCGCTACCGGCTACGCGGGTGCGGAGCTTGTACGTCTTTTGTTGGGACATAAAGAAGTTGAGATCGTCTGGTACGGTTCGAAGAGTTATATCGACCAGGCATTTGCGGATGTTTACGGCAACATGTTCAAGCTTGTCGGCAATATCTGCCAAGGTGAGGATATGGAGCGTCTCGCAGAGGAAGCGGACGTAATCTTCACGGCGACACCGCAGGGCTACTGCGCATCGCTCGTCAATGAGACGGTTCTCTCGAAGACGAAGATCATCGACCTCAGCGCGGACTATCGCCTGAAGGATGTGAACGTATACGAAAAATGGTATAAGATCACGCATCCGTCACCGCAGTTCATCGACGAGGCGGTTTACGGTCTCTGCGAGCTTCACAGAAGCGAGATCGCCGGCTGCAGACTTCTGGCAAACCCCGGATGCTACACCACAAGTTCGATCCTTGCGGTTTATCCGCTCGTCAAGGACGGCCTGATCGATCCGAAGACGATCATCGTAGACGCGAAATCCGGAACTTCCGGCGCAGGCCGCGGCGCGAAGGTGCCGAACCTGTTCTGCGAGGTCAATGAGAATATCAAGGCTTACGGCGTCGCGACGCACCGTCATACGCCGGAGATCGAGGCTGAGCTTTCCCTCGCGGCAGGCAGCCCCGTGGTGATCAATTTTACGCCGCACCTCGTACCGATGCAGCGCGGTATCCTTGTTACCGCATACGCAACTCTGAAGGAAGGCGTCACGAGCGAGGATATCAAGGCTTCGTATGAGAAGATGTACGGTAATGAATATTTCATCCGTCTTCTGGGCGAAGGTCGCTGCCCTGAGACCCGCTGGGTGAAGGGAAGCAATTTCGTGGATATCGGATATGTCGTCGATCCCCGCACGAACCGCGTGATCATGATGAGCGCGCTTGACAACCTTGTGAAGGGCGCGGCAGGTCAGGCAATCCAGAATATGAACATCATGTTCGGTCTTGACGAGCAGGAAGGTCTCCGTCAGGCACCGATGTTCCCGTAGGAGCGGAGAATCCGCAGTTTATTTTCCAAAGGATGTGTGAATCATGAGAAAATTCAAAGGCAATGTAACGACTCCCAAAGGATTTGCCGCAAGCGGTGTAATGGCGGGGATCCGCAAGAAAAATAAGAAGGACATCGCGCTTGTATACAGCGAGACGCCCTGTGTCGCGGGAGCGACTTTTACAACGAACAAAGTCAAGGCAGCGCCTGTTACGAGAGATATTGAGATTCTCAAGAACGGCAAGGCTAAGCACGCGGTAGTTCTCAACTCCGGCATCGCAAATGCCTGCATGGGCGCGCAGGGCGTGAGTGACGACCTTGCGATGGCAACTGCAACGGCGGAAGCGCTCGGCTGCCTTCCGGAGCAGGTGTTCACGGCTTCCACGGGTGTCATCGGACAGCCGATGCCGATGGATGTGATCGCTGCAGGGATCAACCAGGCGGCAGGCATTCTCGGATGCACCGAAGAGGACGGTCAGGACGCCGCGGAAGCGATCATGACGACGGACACGGTTTCCAAGACGGTCGCCGTGGCATTTACAGCGGAGGATGAGATTGAGGTTACACTCGGCGGTATGAGTAAGGGCTCCGGCATGATCCATCCTAACATGGCGACGATGCTCTCGGTCGTAACAACCGACATGAACATTGACGAGGCACTTCTTCAGGAGGCTGTTTCGCAGGTTGTTGCGGACACCTTCAACATGATCTCGGTTGACCGCGATACCTCGACGAACGACACGTTTATCGTTCTCGCCAACGGTCTTGCAGGCAATGAGAAAGTTACGAAGAAGAACAAAGTTTACGATGATTTCGTTCTTGCGCTTTACCTTGTGTGCAAGGATCTTGCGATGAAGATGGCGCGCGACGGCGAGGGCGCAACGAAACTTCTTGAGGTTAAGGTTCGTCACGCGAAGACAAAGGAGGATGCGGTGAAGATCGCGAAATCCGTGATCTCGTCGAATCTTGTAAAGGCGGCATTTTACGGAAGCGACGCAAACTGGGGCCGTGTGATGTGCGCCATGGGCTACTCCGGCGGAGAGTTCGATCCGGACAAGGTGGACATCTACCTGCAGGACGGCGACGACCGTTACCTTTTGGTCAAGGGCGGCATGGCTGTCGATTACTCCGAGGAAGAAGCAACAAGACTTCTTTCAATGGAGAAGATGACGTTCCGCATCAACTGCAACGACGGCTACGAGAAGGCGACCGCCTGGGGTTGCGACCTCACGTACGATTATGTGAAGATCAACGGGGATTACCGGTCCTGATCGTTCCTGAAAATATGGGGGTGCTGTAATGGGATTTCTTGCATCAGGTGCTTTCGGCCTCTTGAATTCTTTTAAATTAGTTTTGTCAATACTGCTCATCATCGGGTATGTTTTGTTGTTCTTTTCGCTTCTGAATCTTTATCCGATGCGATCGGAGATGAAAAAGATTAGGCTTGCGTTGTACAAGATAGCAAAGAATAATTCGAAAAACACTCGAAGAAAAAACGTCAGTAACCGGATTGATTTTGAGGATGACGACGATGAGGATGACGACGATGATGACGATTACGACGATGATGACGATTACGACGATGAAGATGATGATTTTGAACCTTTGTTGCTCAAAGGGAATAGACCGGCATCATTTTCCGAAGAATCAGCTCTGAAGAGACTTGTGGAAGAACATGAGGTAAGGCTTCGTTACGCGAAAGACGAATCGGAACGCGCTGCGATACGAATGACACTGGAATCCTTGAATAAATCTTTAAAATCTGACAAATAATACTCGGAGGCTCCGGAAATGGAAGATATGGACATTATGATGGATAAGGCACAGACTCTGATCGAGGCGCTGCCGTATATCCGTGAATTCAGCAATAAGACCGTCGTTGTCAAATACGGCGGAAGCGCGATGCTCGATGAGGAACTCAAGAGCAAGGTCAGTCAGGACATTGCTCTGTTGAAACTGGTCGGAATGCACCCCGTGATCGTTCACGGCGGCGGCAAGGAGATCAGCAAATGGGTCAGCCTCATGGGTAAGGAGCCGCAGTTTGTCAGCGGTCTCCGCGTTACCGATGCGGACACGATGGAAGTTGCCGAGATGGTTCTCAATAAGGTTAACAAGAGCCTTGTTCAGCTTCTGGAGGCCAACGGTGTAAAGGCTGCCGGCATCAGCGGCAAGGACGGCAACATGCTCACGGTCCGCCGCAAGACGGTCGACGGTCAGGATATCGGTTTCGTCGGTGAGGTCAAGAGCGTAAACGCCAACCTCATCAACACGCTGATCAAGAACGGTTATGTTCCGGTCATCGCACCGATTGGTATGGACGAAGAGTACCAGACTTACAACATCAACGCGGACGATGCAGCCTGCGCGATCGCGGAGGCGCTCAGCGCGGAGAAGCTTGCGTTCCTCACAGATATTGAAGGCGTTTACAAGGATCCGAAGGATCCGACGACGCTCATGTCGGTGTTGACGCTTTCCGATGCGGAAGGCTTGATCGCAGACGGTTACATCGGCGGCGGTATGCTTCCGAAGCTGAAGAACTGCATTGATGCCGTCAACTGCGGCGTTTCCCGCGTACATATCATCGACGGCCGACGACCTCACTGCCTCTTGCTTGAGTTCTTTACGGAGCGCGGTGTCGGAACGGCGATCATCGATGACGTTCGCGAGGGCTGGTCTCCGAATATGAGTCTGTAATCACAGGAGAATATTATGAATAAACAACAGGTGATCCAGGGCGCGGAAAATGTCCTGATGCATACGTACGGACGCTTCCCCATGGTTCTTGACCACGGTGACGGCGTGTATCTCTACGAGACGGACGGCACGAAATATCTTGATTTTGCTGCAGGTATCGCCGTATTCGCGCTCGGTTATAACAACAAAGAGTTTAATGACGCGTTGAAGGGTCAGATCGACAAACTCCTTCACACGTCCAACTATTACTACAATGAGCCTGCGCTTGCGGCTGCCGAGCAGCTTACGCGTGCAACCGGCATGGACCGCGTGTTCTTTACAAACAGCGGTGCCGAGGCGGTGGA
>JBGUPV010000195.1:0-4563 GCA_045130455.1 Lachnospiraceae bacterium
GTCCGGTGTCAACCTTTATTCGGAAAATGAGCCTTCTTTACTGTATTTTACTACGCACGCGCGCATAAAAAATGCGCCGGCAGACGCCGGCGCACCCCAATACATATCAGATGTTTATTGACTTTAAATGTTTAGAAATCAGCCTCGCGGATGAACTTCATCTGCGGGCTCTCCTCGCCGAGCTGCATGAGCTCGATCTTGATCCCGTCCGGATCGTGGGTCCAGCACTGCCAGTTGAAGTCGGCCCCCTGCTTCGGCGCGTCATCCTGCGGCGCTCCCGTCTCGACGACTTTGCGCCATGCTTCCTGAATATCGTCCACGGCTACGCAGATGTGGAAGAAGCCGATGTTCTCGTCGCGGTACGGATTTTCCTTCGTCGCGCCGTAGAACAGTTCGATGAACTGCCCTCCTCCGCCGTACAGATACACGATCCACGGCTCTCCGTTCTCCGGTCTGGGAATGTCAAATGCCTTCTTAAAGCCCAGCGTCTCCTCGTAAAATCTCACGGTCGTGTCCATGTCCTTAACATTGAACGCCGCATGCGCGATCCCTTTTACCATGCTATTTTCCTCCCGATGATGTCCCGTTATTATTTTTCTCAGAACGGCTTGGTGTCCGGATTGCCGGAGAGGCCGACACAGCCCGTCAGACCCGCGATCAGGCGGACGTCACTCTCGTCCAGTTCGAAATCGAACACCTTCAGGTTCTCCTCGATGCGCGCCGGCGTCACCGACTTCGGAAGCGGGAGATATCCCTGCTGCAGACTCCAGCGGACGCAGATCTGCGCGATACTCTTATTGTATTTTTCCGCAAGCTGCCGCATCTGCGGAACCTCGAAGATCCTTCCGTTGCCGAGAGGACTGTAGGCCTGCAGGACCATACCCTGCGACCTGCAGTACGCCACGAGCTCGTCCTGCGTCTCGCCCGGACACAGCCGGATCTGGTTGACCATCGGCTTGATCTTTGCGGTCTTCAACAGCGCCTCGATATGGCGCTCACAGAAGTTGCTGACACCGATCGCGCGGATCTTTCCGGCTTCGTACAGTTCCTCCATGGCCTTCCATGTCTCCGCGTTGGCCTGCTCCCAGCGGCTGCGGAACGGCAGCGGGTTCGGCCAGTGGATCAGCAGAAGGTCGACATAGTCGAGGCCGAGTTTCCGGAGAGACTCCTCAAACGAACTCATGACGAGGTCGTAACTGTGGTTGTTGTTCCATATCTTGGTCGTAACGAAGAGTTCCTTCCGGTCGACGCCGCTCTCGCGGATTCCCTGGCCGACGCCCTCCTCGTTGCCGTACGCCTGCGCGGTATCGATGTGACGGTATCCTGCCTGGATCGCGCATTTGACCGAGTTCACCGCGACATCACCGTCCGGCGTCTGCCACGTTCCGAAACCGATGCACGGGATACCCACGCCGTTCGACAGCATATAAACATCATTTTGATCCTTCATAACTCCTTCTCCTTTCCGCAGACGGAAAATGTCTGCCACCCCTTTGCAAATAATTGTACATGAGACCGGGCCGCGATAGAATGGTATTTTTCATCTTCCACCCGCCGTATTCCATACAAAAAGAGCCGGATCGCTCCGGCTCCTACACAATATCGCATTTTGAGTATAAGAAACTACCAACGCTGCGGCTACCCCTGGCGGTCCCAGGCATATTCGATCTCGTCGACAAAGCCCGTTCCGGCGCGCAGCGCTTTCAATTCCTCGATGCAGGCCCGCAGGCACAGCCCGATGCACTCTTCCGCCATCTCCTTTGAAAAGAAGAAGATCTCTCCTCTGCCTTCGACCTCAAAGTACGACCGGTATCGCTGAAGAAATCCCTCAAGATCAAAATCATGATCCGCAAACAGCGGCTCCGACCCGATCCCCGCCGGCAGCTCGATGTCCGGCTTCAGACCGTACCTCTCGATGATGAAGCGGTTGGTGATCGCATAGTCATTGTGGAGGCGCTCCCTGTTGCCTTCCGGCATCGGATTCCAATGGTGCACCTTGTACACATAATTTCGGAACACAAGGTCCTGCACCAGATGAAGATAATACCCGAGATATAAAGGATCCGACTTCAGCTGTTCCGCGAACTGCGCGCGGAACCCCGGAAGATCATATGTCTTCTTCGTCCCTTCGCAGATATTGATCTTGCGGTGCCCGTTGCCCGGGCCGGCCGCGTCGGGGATCATCGACCCGAGAAGGAAGCGGTTCCGTTCGATGTCCGGAAACTCCCGCAGCACAAGGTCCGAGATCGCCACATGCATAATGCTTGATGCCATAGATTCTCCTGTTATTTCGAATGCTCATTCCTCCGAACCGATGAAATCGAAAATACTCATCTGCCCGTACTTATCCGGCAGCTCGTTCATATACGCGAGGCACTCGTCCTCGCGGTACATGATCCCGTGCTCTTCGCAGATGCCGCGGAGGATCTCCGTCAACTCCTTCCGGTTCGGGCTCGGTAATTCGTACGCATTGCCGAACTCGCGGATGTAGCGTTCCTTAAGCCCCGGAAAATGCCGGTCCAGCGCCGCGTAATAATACTCGCGATTGCCCTCGCGAAGCGTCAGCCCCATACCGAACGTGAGGATGCCTTTTACTCCCACGCGCGCGCACTCGCTCACGATGGCGGACACATTTTCCGCGGTATCGTTGACGTACGGCAACAGCGGCGTCATCCAAACGATCGTCGGGATCCCGCGGCGGTTAAACTCCTCCAGCACCTCGATCCGGCGCTTCGTGTTGCACACGTTGGGCTCGAGGATGCCGCACAGTTCATCGTCGTACGTCGTGAGCGTCATCTGCGCCACGAACTTTGTCTCCCGGTTGATCTTCTCGATCAGATCGATGTCCTGCAGGATCCGGTCCGACTTGGTCAGCACCGTAGCGCCGAAACCGTTCTCCAGGATGATCTCCAGACACCTTCTCGTCAGGCGCAGATTCTCCTCGCAGTGCATGTACGGATCGGACATCGAGCCCGTGCCGATCATGCATTTCTTCCGCTTCGAACGGAGGGCTGCCGCCAGAAGCTCCGGCGCATTTTGCTTCACCTCAATGTCCTCGAAGGGATGCGTGAACTGATAGCACCGGCTTCGGCTGTCACAGTAGACACACCCGTGCGAGCAGCCGCGGTAAATGTTCATCCCGAAATGCCCGCCGCTGCCTGTAAGGATTCCTTTTGCGTCAACGAAATGCATTGTTCTGCCGTCTCCTGTCGAACCTACTCCGGTTTCTTCGCCGTATACAGCACGTAGGTGTCCCAAAATTCAACTTTGCCGCCGTTCTCGAGCACCGTCGTTCGAAGCCCCTCGAAGAACTTCGTCTTGTACGGCTCCGGGATTGTTATATGGTCGCTGTGCGTGCCGCAGTACGACACGTAATCGTCCGCGTTGAATACGCGCTTTCCGTGGAAATCGCGCCGCTCGAGATTCACGTAGCCGTAATCCGTCGCGTGAAGATAGTCGAAGGGCTCCTTCATGTTCTTGTAAGACGTCGCCGGCTTATAATACTCGCTGTACACCTGCTGGATCTTGTTGAAGAGGTCCTCGTTGGGCGTCTTGTAGTCCCCGATCAGAAACATCATCGCCAGCGTTCCGCCGGGCTTCAAAAGCTCCAGCGTCTTAGGGAACGCAACCCTCTCCGGGATCCACTGGATCGTCGCCGCCGAGTAGATCACATCAAACTTCCGGTCCCCGAAATCGTGCGTGATGAAATCGTCGTTCACGATATGAAAATTCGGGTACTGATCGTATTTTTCCCTCATTTTCGCATACAGATGCTCCCCGAGCTCAATGGCGTTGTAATCACATCCGGTCCTGAGGATCGGGTCCGTCGCCTGGCCGGTCCCTGGGCCGATCTCCAGCACCGTCGTCCCGGGGCCGATGCCCGCGGTCTTTATAAAATACTCGAACAGGTCCGCACTGTATCTCGGGCGAAACCGGTCGAACTTCTCGGGTATCGTGTCAAATACTTTTCTGTATTCCATTTCTTCATCCCCCTGTCAATGATCCTCCGCGAATTCATCCGCCAGTTTCGCGGCAAAGCAGTCGATCTTCCCCCGGTCCAGATGCGGCACCGAGGCGACCTTGTACCGCGGCCGTTCCTTATCGGCCCCGAGGCCGTGATCGTCCGGAAGCATCTCAAAACCGGTGCCGGTGTCGCGGATCATGCCGAACGGACAGAAACAGCCGTCGACATACGTGTACACCGTGAGCGGTCCCGGATTGTGGTAGTGATCCATGGGTTCCTCATCGATCAGCACCGTATAGTAAGGCTTGTTCTCCCCCGGAAAATGCCCCTCGACCGCCCGGCTCTCTCCGACGCCGATGACCGCGTAAAGAAACCGCTCCAGATACAGGATCTTACACTCGATATAGAAATCATTTTCATACGCAGGATCTTCTCCTGCTTCTGCGCGCACCGCGTAACGGCTGATGGGCGCGTACTGAAGTTCCTCATCCTTCCCCGGCTTCACAAGGATCGCATTGTACACGTATGCGGGATGCGGCTCGGTCGAATCCGGAGACAGCACCTCGTTGCAGTCCGGACTGTCGCGGAACTCCTTCTCC
>JBGUPV010000196.1:0-5950 GCA_045130455.1 Lachnospiraceae bacterium
AAGAAGGCGCGCTGCCACGATTTCATCATGCAGCTGCCGGACGGCTACGAGACCGTCATCGGCGAGGGCGGAGCATCGCTCTCGGGCGGTGAAAAGCAGCGTATTTCCATTGCACGCGCTATCCTGAAAGACAGCCCGATCATCATTCTCGATGAGGCGACCGCGAACGTCGATCCGGAAAATGAAGCCGAACTCGTCAAGGCGGTGCAGGAGCTCACCCGCGATAAGACGATCATCATGATCGCGCATCGTCTGAAGACCGTACGCAACGCCGACCAGATCCTTGTGATCGACCAGGGACGGATCGCGCAGCAGGGCACCCATGAGCAGTTGATGAAGAAGGACGGCATTTACCGGCGCTTCGTCTCCGAGCGCAGCGAGGCCGCGTCGTGGAAGATCGCATGAGAAAGTGCACCGTGAAGTTTGCGTGAGAAAGTGCGACACGGAGAACACGTGAAAGGATGTTCCTCGGAAGATTACACGAAACGCCGTACAGAGGCGTTGCGAAGTGATCCCGGCACGATGTGAACTGCGCGCAAGTTGTCTGAGGGTTACAAATGGAAAAAGTCAATCGGAAAATGCAAAAAAGCGGTTGACAGCACAACAAAAGAGTGATAGTATCGGTATCGAGTTAGCGAAGGCTAACCAAGAGAATAAATCATACGCATCATTCGTGATCCCTCCCCCACTCGAAGCGGTCACACCGCCGTCTTCCGGGGGAGGGTTTCGCATGTCGAAAGGAGTTTTGTATATGAGCAAGATGAAGATTGTTGAGGTTTACGGCCGTGAGATCCTGGATTCCCGCGGAAATCCCACCGTTGAGGCGGAAGTAACGCTTGCGGACGGTACCGTCGCGAGAGGTACGGCACCGAGCGGCGCTTCCACCGGCGAGTTTGAGGCGCTTGAGCTTCGCGACGGCGACAAGGGAAGATATCTCGGCAAGGGCGTGACCAAGGCAGTTGAAAATATCAATACCGTGATCCGCGAGGCAGTCTGCGGGATCGACGCTTCCGACACCTACGCCGTGGACGGCGCGATGATCGCTGCAGACGGCACGAAGGACAAGTCGAAGCTCGGCGCCAACGCGATCCTTGCGGTTTCCATCGCTGCCGCACGCGCTGCAGCGCAGTCGCTGGGAATCCCGCTGTACCGCTTCCTCGGCGGCGCGGCCGGCAATCGTCTTCCGGTTCCGATGATGAACATCTTGAACGGCGGCGCTCACGCGACCAACACCGTGGATGTTCAGGAGTTTATGATCATGCCGGTAGGCGCGCCTTCCTTCAAGGAAGCGCTTCGCTGGTGCGCGGAGGTGTTCCACGCGCTTGCCAAGCTTCTGAAGAGCAAGGGCCTTGCGACGTCCGTCGGTGATGAGGGCGGCTTCGCTCCGAATCTGTCCTCCGACGAGGAGACGATCGAGACGATCCTTGAGGCTGTCAAGGCCGCAGGCTACGAGCCCGGTAAAGACTTCATGATTGCGATGGACGCGGCGTCTTCCGAGTGGAAGAGCGAGAAGGGCAAGGGCTTCTACAAGCAGCCGAAATCCGGCAAGGAATTCACCTCCGATGAACTGATCTCTCACTGGGAGAGCCTGATCGACAAGTACCCGATCATTTCCATCGAGGACGGTCTCGACGAGGAGGACTGGGAAGGCTGGCAGAAGATGACCGCGAAGATCGGCGGCAAGGTTCAGCTGGTCGGCGACGACCTCTTTGTGACCAACACCGAGCGTCTTGCAAAGGGCATTGCTCTGGGTGCCAGCAATTCGATCCTGATCAAACTCAACCAGATCGGCTCGGTTTCCGAGACGCTCGAAGCCATTAAGATGGCGCACAACGCGGGCTACACCGCGATCTCTTCGCACCGCTCCGGCGAGACGGCCGACACGACCATCGCCGATCTGGCGGTAGCGCTCAACACCTGCCAGATCAAGACCGGCGCACCCAGCAGAAGCGAGCGCGTCGCCAAATACAACCAGCTTCTCCGCATCGAGGAACAGCTCGGCGCTTCGGCGGTTTACCCGCAGATGGCCGCGTTCCATGTGAAGAAGTAATACCATTTTTTGCTGATCGGTCTTTCAAAACAGGACATATTTCAACCCAAGGCTCCGCGGCTGTTTTGCTGCGGAGCGCTTGCCGTTGAAAGAGCACCTGCGGTGCAAGGCAGTTTCTGCCACATATGCCCGCGGGAGAAAGGATTCCGTTATGTTTAAACGAGTGTCCCCGTACATCGGGGAGTATCGCAAATACACGAGGCTGGCCGTCGTGTTCATGGCAGTCGGGATCGTGGCCAATGTGGCCCCGTATTTCTTCCTCTACCAGATCATCGCGCCTCTCACCCGCGGTGAGAGCATCAGTGCGAAGTTTATCGTGATCCGTGTGATCGCGGTCGCGGTGTGCGAGATCCTCTTTGCCGTGCTGTATACGCAGGGCCTGGTATTTTCCCACATCAGCGCGTATAACACACTGAAAAACCTCCGGGTTTCGCTGCAGGGTAAGCTGGAACGGCAGCCCCTCGGAAACATCCGCGAGATGGGTACCGGCCGTATCAAGAAGATCTTCACGGATGACATCGACCAGATCGAACTGCTTCTGGCCCACGCGATCCCGGAGGGCATCGCCAACATTTTCATTCCGGCACTGATCATTATCCTGATGTTTGTCGTGAACTGGCGTCTCGGCCTGCTCTCGCTGGTTCCGCTGGTGGCGGGCATGTACGCCATGGGGCAGATGATGAAGTCCGGCATGTCGAAAATGGGTGCCTACTACGAGGCGGCCGCCGGCATGAACAACACGATCATCGAGTATGTCAACGGCATGGAAGTCGTCAAGGTTTTCAACAAGGACGGCGACTCGTACCGCAGGTTCGGCGACATGGTGAAGAAGTACCGGGATTTTACGCTGGACTGGTACCGTGTCTGCTGGCCGTGGATGGCGTCTTACACTAGCATTCTGCCGTGCCTTGCGATGTTGATGCTTCCCATCGGTTCACTGTGGGTGATCAACGGGACGATTTCCCTGAGCGAGCTCGTTCTGGTGCTCTGCATGTCTTTCGCGGTGGGACCTTCCGTTCTGAAGGCACTCAACTTCGCAGGCAAATTCCCGCAGCTTGATTACAAGATCGCGGAGCTCGAAAAATACATGGAGCACGCTCCTTTGAAAGCCGGAACTTCGGAGTTCCGCGGCGAGAACCGCGATGTCTCGTTTGCGGATGTTCATTTTGCGTATGAGGACAAGGAGGTCCTGCACGGCGTGAGCCTTAGCTTGCGGCAGGGCACGACAACGGCCCTTGTCGGAGAGTCCGGCAGCGGCAAATCCACCCTCGCCAAGCTGCTCGTCCACTACTATGACCTTGACGGCGGCACCATCCGCATCGGAGGGCAGGACATCACAGACATGTCCTTAGAGGCGCTGAACGATCAGGTGGCGTACGTGTCGCAGGAACAGTTTCTGTTCAACACGACGCTGTATGAGAACATTTTAATCGGCAAGCCGGATGCCACCCGCGAGCAGGTGCTCGAAGCGGCTCGCCGGGCGCAGTGCGATGAGTTCCTTGCGCGGCTTCCGAAGGGCATTGAGACGCAGGCCGGCGACGGCGGCAAGCAGCTTTCGGGCGGAGAGCGCCAGCGCATTTCCCTCGCCCGCGCGATCCTGAAGGATGCTCCGATCATCGTTCTCGACGAAGCAACGGCCTTCATGGATCCGGAAAATGAGGAGAAGATGAACGCGGCCATCGACGAGATCATCAGGGACAAGACCGTGCTCGTGATCGCGCACCGCCTTGCTACGATTAAAAACGCCGATCGGATCTGCGTCATGAAGGACGGCGAGTGCATCGCAACAGGCAGCCACGGAGAACTGCTCGCGGATTGCGAGGAGTACGGAAAACTCTGGGAGGCCTCGGTCGGCGCCAGCACATGGCGGATCAAGGAAGCCCTCAGCGGGGAGGTGCAAGCGATATGATCAAAATACTGCATCGTCTGGTCAACGTCACCGGACAGTACAAAAAGCGCATCCGCGCGTCCTATGTGACCGCATTTTTCAAAGGCATCATGATGAAGATGCCGCTCATGCTCTGTTTCCTTACGGTCAGCTGGTTCATGGAAGGCACGATGACCAAAAGCAGATGCCTTTACATCGGCATCGCGATGATCGCGAGTGTCATCCTGCAGGCGGTCCTCGAGCATGCGAACAATGTCCTGCAGTCGGCAGCGGGGTACCTTGTGTTCGCCGATATGCGCATGCGGCTCGGCGACCATCTCCGGAAGCTTCCGATGGGTTATTTTACGGAGGGCAATATCGGCAAGATCAGCTCCGTGCTCGCGACGGACATGGTGTTCATCGAGGAGAACTGCATGGGCGTTCTGTCGGAGCTTGTGACGTTTCTGATCTCCCAGGGGATCATGGTCGTGATGATGTTCGCGATGGATTGGCGGATCGGTCTTCTGGCGCTGTTTGTCACGGGCGCGTTCGTGCTGGTCGGCAACCTGATGCTCAAGACAACGCTGGCGCACTCCGAGAGCAAGCAGGAGTGCAGCGAGGCTCTGACGGAGGAAGTTCTGGATTTCGCGGAGGGCACCGGCATCATCAAGTCTTACAATATGCTCGGCGACCGCTCAAAGCGTCTGACGGACGAGTTTGAGAAGAGCTGCCGCGACAGCATTTCCTTCGAGAAGGATTACACGCCCTGGTCCCGTGCTCTGAACCTTTGCTTCGGCATCGGAACGGCGGCGGTACTGGCGCTCACGGCATTCCTGTTCCATCGCGGAACGATAACCGATGTGTACATGGTCGGTATGTCGCTGTTCCTGTTCGATGTGTTTGTTTCCATCAAGAATTATTACGCGCAGATGGCGCGTCTCACAGTCACCTCGGCGAGTCTCGACCGGATCGAGGAAGTGTTCCGGGCGAAGGAACTGGAGGATAAGGGGACATTTTCCTTCGACGCGGAGAGCACAGTTGCTCCGAAAAATGCGGGCGCTGCTGTTCCCGAGATCGAGTACGAGCACGTTTCCTTCGGCTATACCGATAAAACCGTTCTTCATGACGTCTCCTTCCGGGTGGGCAAGGGCAGCATGACAGCCCTTGTCGGACCATCCGGCGGCGGAAAATCAACCATCGCCTCGCTCCTTGCGAGATTCTGGGATATTCATTCCGGTAGCATCCTTGTGAAGGGCAGGGACATCCGCAACGTGCCTCTCGGCGCGCTGATGGAGCAGATCAGCATGGTGTTCCAGAGGGTTTATCTGTTCCAGGATACGGTGTATAACAACATCGCGATGGCGCGGCCCGACGCAAGCCGTGAGGAGGTCATGGAAGCGGCGAAAAAGGCGCGTTGCTACGACTTTATCATGCAGCTGCCGCAGGGCTTTGACACCGTGATCGGTGAGGGCGGAGCGTCGCTCTCGGGCGGCGAGCAGCAGCGTATCTCCATCGCGCGATGTATCCTCAAGGATTCGCCCATCGTCATCCTCGACGAGGCGACAGCCAGCGTGGATGCGGACAATGAGCGGGCCATACAGGAGGCAATTTCCGAGCTGTGCCGTGACAAGACACTTCTGGTCATCGCGCACCGTCTGAAGACGATCCGCGACGCGGACCAGATCCTCGTCATCGCGGACGGTCAGATCAAGGAGAGCGGCACGCACGACTCCCTGATGGCCGCGAACGGCACCTACGCACACCTGGTGGAGCTGCAGATGGCGTGAGCGGCAGATGACTGTGTTATCATTACAGTGAATTCACGATAGAGAAAGCGGGAAGCACCGAACCCGGTGTTCTGCCTTAGGCAGGATGCCAGAGTTCGGCGCTTCTTTTTGCATACTTGACGCGCGTCAAATAAAATGCTATCATGTTGAAAAGACTGTATTTGACGTGCGTCAAATAGGAGGGAGAAAGCATGAACGGGACAGTATGGAGCGAGAAGCGGGACCTGACCTATCTGAGATGGTCCC
>JBGUPV010000197.1:0-3797 GCA_045130455.1 Lachnospiraceae bacterium
CCTCGGCGGACTTGTCACGGGCATTTGTTTTATCGGGACGACGATCTCGAGCCTGATGAGCGCGAGGCTGATCAAACGGCTCGGGACAAACAAACTCACGGCCTTCTGCACGCTGCTCACGGCGGTGGCGCTGTTGGGATACAGCTGGTCGGGGAGTTTCATTTTCCTGTGCATCTTCGCGGTTCCGCTCGGACTCGGTGCGGGCTCCATTGACACGGCGCTCAACAATTACGTTGCCCTTCATTACAGCGCGTCACAGATGAGCTTTCTGCACTGTTTCTACGGGGTCGGCGTCACGGTGAGCCCGTTCATCATGACGCTCGTATTCCGCGGCGGCATGGGCTGGAGGACCGGCTACCGGATCGCGGCGTTCATCCAGCTCGGGTTGGCGATCCTGCTGATCGCGACGCTTCCGGTGTGGAAGAAGGTACACGGCAGCGAGACCGCGGCGGAGGAGGAATTCGAGGCGCTTTCCCTGCGGGAGGCGGCATCGATCCGGGGCGTCAAAGTCATGTGGCTTTTGTTCGTCTGCTCGGTTGCGATCGAGGCATCGGCCGGCGGCTGGAGCAGTACGTTCCTTGTCGAGCAGCGGAATGCAAGAAACGAATTTGCCGCGGCAGCGGTGACAGTCTATTATCTCGGAATGACACTCGGGCGGTTCCTTTCCGGCGTCTTCGCGCGCAGACTTCACAGCTGGCAGATCGTCAAGATCGGTCTTGGGATACTCGGAACCGCGCTCGCGCTGTTGCTGTTCGTCCCGAACAATTATGTCACCGTCGGCGCGCTGATGCTGATCGGGATCGGCAACGGCCCGATGTTCCCGAACTTCAATTATCTGGCGCCGGAAAATTTCGGCGAAAAGCGTTCTCCCGCGATCATCGGAACGCAGATGGCGGTCTCGAGCTTCGCGTTTCCGGCGGGACAGGTATGTTGCGGACTGCTCGGACAGGCGCTCGGAATGCGGGTGTTTCCGCTGTATCTCATCGCATTTTACGTTCTTATGGTGGCAGTATTCGCGCGCGGAACAAAGATTTGGAAAATGCCGAAACTGTTTGGACAAAAGCAACAATAAAAAGGGGGAAATTGTATGGCAGAGGGAAATGAAACGAAAAACTATATCAAATGGATCCGCGGCAAAGTCGGACATGAGAAGATCATTCTGGCATTTGCGGGCGGCTGTATTTTCAACGGGGACGGTGCGGTGCTCCTGCAGAGACGCGGTGACAGTAACCTCTGGGGATTTATCGGAGGCGCGATCGAGCTCGGGGAGACGCCGGAGATGACGGCGGTCCGCGAGGCGAAGGAGGAGACCGGACTCGATGTCGAGACGGGAAGGCTGATCGGCATTTTCACCGACACCGATCTGACATACCCCAACGGGGATCAGGTCCACAGCCTCATGATCGTATACGAGCTCAAGGCCGTCGGTGGCGAGCTGTACTGCGACAGGGATGAGACGCTGGAACTGAGGTATTTCTCAAGGGGAGAGAAGCCCGTGTTTTTCAGCAGACAGCACGAAGAAGTGTGGAACAGACTCTTCGGCGAAGATGTGTAAAGAACGGTTATAAACGTTTGCGGCATAGCATTTTCCGAAGAAGTACTGTAAATTGGAGCCTGTAAGGAGGCGATGGATATGGGATACCGAAATGCGAAAGACATTTTTCCGGAAAATCTCCTGAAGCAGATTCAGAAGTATGTTTCTGGGGAGACCATCTACGTACCTGCAGGCGTGGAGAAAAAAGACTGGGGAGAGACCTCGGGTTACCAGAGTTACATTCGCGAGCGGAATGCCGGGATCAAAGAGGCGTTCCAGGGGGGTAAAACGATCGACGAGCTGGCGGAACAGTATGCGCTTTCTTACGATACCATCAAACGAATTGTTTACAGTAAGAAGGAGGCAGCTATGTTAAAGTACAGCGCTACGCTCACGTCCGCCTTGGAGTACGGCAAGGTCGAGAAGACGGACGCATGGGTTCATTTGTATCTGAACGAGGAGGGACGGAACATTCCGTTCTCCGACGGTTTGAAACTGTTTGATCGGTATTTCATCAGTCCGGCACAGTTCCCGCTTTCGCTCTTTCACCGGTGCGCCGGGCCCGAGGAGACCATGAAATACCGGATCGACGAGGGCTGGTGGAACCATAAGATCGATGCGCTCACGAAGGTGATCGAGGCCGGCACCGAGATGCCGCCGATCATCGTTCACTATGTGGACGGTGAGTTCGAACTCAACGACGGAAACCACCGCCACAAGATTTATGAGAATCTCGGGATGGATACGGTCTGGGCGATCGTGTGGATCACCGAGGAGGCTGAGTACAACGACTTTATGAGCAAGTACGGCGAGTATGTGAAGGACTGCACGGTAGTTCGTCGTTAGACGGTTGAACGTCGGGAGACAAAACGAACTGAATTATCAAACAAGAACACGGAAATGCGCTCGTCTCCGAGGCGGGCGCACTTTCGGGTATGGAGGAGAAAACTATGAGATTGTTTATGATCAGCGGATGCTGCGGCTCCGGCAAATCCACGATGAAGGACGCCCTTGCGGAGATCATGGATTCTGAGAGATACGCTTGTATCGACTGCGATGAAACAGGGTTTAACTGGTGGGATTACGCCGGGACGGACCATGAATCAAAATACCACGATGACTGCATTGCGGAGGCTGTAAGAAGAGCCGGGGGGCGGGATCTGATCTTTGTTTCCTGCACGAATCCCCTGGATTTTATTGAGAAGCATGTGCTTCCGAAAGAGGTGGATTCCACAATTTATATCATCTTAAATCCCACCGACGAGGCGATTTGGGAACGGCTTCGCGCAAGGCCCGCGGAACGCGGCTTTACGTCGGATGAGAAGATCCTGCCGCACATCGGGTACAATCAGTGGTTCCGCAAAAACCGCGGCAAATTCCCGCTGGTGATCGACAACACAAACCAGACAGTCGGGGAGACCGCGAAGATCATCGAGGAGTTTGTGAAGCGATTTGCGTAGGCATTAGAATTGAGAATAATTCAAAAAGACATCGAAGATGCCGTTTTCGGCATTTCCGATGTCTTTTCCACTTGTAAAACCCGGTGAAGGACTCGCCCTGTTATAGATCCAGTTGAAGAACGATCTCCTCATCGTTCCGTTCACCCGTGTCGCGAAAGCCTGCTTTGCGGTACAAAGACAACGCTCCGGTGTTGGTCGGCTTGGTTGACAGACGGATATTGTTCGCACCATGCTCCCGGAAATACCGGATGACTTCCCGCAGGGCGGCGGTCCCGTATCCGTGCCCCTGCGAGGCCTCGTCGATCATGAATCTCCACAGCCAGTAGCGGTCGTTCGGGTCCTCGTAATCTTCGTCGAAAGCAAACATGGCGAAGCCGATCATTTTCCCGTCGCAGTATATGGCAAACGGCCGGGCGACGGTTTCATTTTCCTTAGCTTCGTTCCAGGAGAATTCGTTGGATGCGATGTATTGCATCTGGTCGTCCGAAACCTTGAGGTCAAAGCACTGTTGCAGGTTCGCTTCCGTAAGTTTTGCAAGTTCGATCTTCATAACTGCCTCCCGTAATAATACAATGTTCGGTCCGAAAAGAAAAGGTCTCAGCCGTCAGCGGATCAGATTCCTGAGCAGTTTCGCCTTGTTTTTCCGGAAAATGATGTAGCTGTTGATCACGGGAGTGCGGAAATCGAGCAGCTTCACCTCGCGGAGTTTGCCCTCGCGGATGTAGGCGTCCGCCATATCCTGCGGAAGGAAGGTGTAGTTCTCCTGATTCAGAAGGTACGGAACGATCTTCATACAGTCGTCA
>JBGUPV010000198.1:0-6315 GCA_045130455.1 Lachnospiraceae bacterium
CTGTGCGGTAAATGAATACTCTTTTGCAGTCCCGCTCGCAGCCGTACTGCGGACCCAGGTCCCGCTGCCGGGCCGACATGCATACCATTGATACGAGTAAGGCGGGTTCACTCCGGAGACGGAGATGACCGACATCTTTACCGGCTCCCCGACTCTCACGGTGATCGCCGTGACATTCGTATTCGCGTACGGTTCATTTTCACTGCTCTTTATACTGAGATACGGAACATCGTATTCGAAATCGTCTTCGGTCGTGACCGTAAAACCGTTTGCATCCTTGACCACGCAGCGGTAATAGCCGCTCGGAGAGTCATCGTCGACGAGGAACGAGTACTCCGCATAGTCTGCGGAAGCAGCGGTGATCGGTGACCACACATGTTTCAATGTATCATAGATCTGCCACTGGTATGTCATCGGCTCCGTCCCCGCGGCGACCACCTTGAGAGTTGCCGTCTCGCCGACCGTCGCGGACATTGATCTCGGTTGATTGACAACGAACGGAATCGTTCGGAGCTCATGATCTTGGATGATCACCTCCGATCCGTCCCGCGCAGTCATGACGCAGCGGAAATCGTACGAGTCGTGTGCCGCCTGAACCTTGAACGTCAGCCTGGGGGTTGTCGCCGACGGAGCTGCGCAGTTCTTCCAGACGGAGGATAGCACGGACTTCGCCTGCCATTGATATGACACATACGAATCATCCGGTACCTGCAGCGTAAGGCTCGTACCGACCGGAACACAACTGGCAGTAGCATATCTCAAATTCAACGTTCTCGTGACGCTCTGCAGCGGATTACCGGCACAAATGACTCCATCATCGCCGACATCCAGCGTCTTGAGCTTGTTTCCGGAGCAGTCAAGCAGAGAAATGCTCCCCTTTGTCGTCAAACTCGTGAGCAGATTATCTCCGCAGCAAAGCGTATCCAGATTTGTACTCCCGAGTTGAAGACTCGTCAGCCGGTTGCTGTAACACTCAAGATAGTAAAGATTCTCCAGCATGCTCACATCGAGACTCGTCAACCGGTTGCCGCTGCATTGCACATTGAACAATCTGCCGCAATCACTGAGATTGAGCGAGGTCAGTCGATTGAACTCACATCTCAGCGAAATCAGCTGTGATTTGCCGCTCAGGTTCAATTCCGACAGATTATTTTCGTAGCAGAACAAATACGTCAGCTCGTCGTTCTTGCTCACATCGATCGCCGACAACCGGTTGTCAGCCACATTGAGCGTGGCAAGATACGAGCATGCACTTACGTCGATGCTGCTGATCTGATTGGAGGCGCACCGCAACGTAGACAGGCTCGTGAGTGGCTTCACATCAAGCTTTGTCAGTTTGTTATTGCTGCAATCCAGAGTCCTGAGCGTCGAGATCTTCCCGAGAGTCAACACAGTCAACTCGTTGTCGGAACAATCCACACTCCAAAGCGAGGTGTTTTTGCTGACATCCAGCTCCCGCAACAGATTGTCATTGCACATCAACTGTTCGAGATTCGTAAAATGTTCCACGCCGGTAAGCGACCGGATATTCATCCCCGTAACCGAGATCGTCTTGACGGCAAGCACCTCGGCACTGCTGAGTTTGCCGTTCCCGTCCGAGTCGAATCTGTCGCGGACATACTCCTGAAAGACACCGTCCGGGAACGCCGTCACGATATCGATCTCCGTGTCGGCTGCGCTCGCTCTGCGTGCAAACGGCAGAAGCACCGCAACGAGTGCTGCCGTCAATAAAGCCGCCCGCAGAAAGCTTCTTCTCTTCTCTCTCATACGAACCCTCCGTTTCTCCATCATCTCAATTCCCCGGGCCGAAATCAGCCCATAAAAACAGTATAGCGGCTGTGTATATGCGTGTCAAGCATACACACAGCCGCCGTTCTCATCACTGTTTTGCAAATTCTTCGAAGACGCCCGCGAGCCACCCGGTCATACCGTGCGGCAGCCGCTCATCCATCGGCGTTCCGTCGTCGAACATCAGGTTTGCCTGGACGCCGTTCATCAGACAATGCTGTCCCATCTCAATGCCGCCAACGATCGACGCGATACCGCCGTCGCCGTTGCGCACCCACTCCGGTGTGAATTGGAAGAAGTGCTTCATTTTCCGAAGTCTCGGAAGGCGCTTCTCGAGCGTTCCCGGAACATCGTTGAATTCGTCGCGGAGACCGCTCGCGAAGAAGAGACGGACATCGTTGTCATCGAGCCGGTCCAGCGCCTCGTCCGGCATGATCTGTGTGGAACCGACCGGGATCAGCACATTGAAATACTCCGGGTACCGCTCGCCCATGATGAAAGTCATCCGGGCTCCCGCGGAGTTGCCGAGGAGCACTTTGCAGCCGACGCCCGGCGTCCGCTTGGCGATCGCCTCGCGGATCAGTCCGAACAAAGCCTCGGTGTACGACGCGTTCCAGGTGTCCTTCACGCGCCCGTCCTCGCCGCGGTACTCGTTGGCCATCGGGATCAGAATGTATGCGCCGCCGAGGTCCTTCTGGTAATCATCGGAAGCATACATCTCCGCTCCGGTGTAGTTGATGCAGATCTCGCCTTCCAGCGCATTGCTCGCGCCGTGCAGGAAAATGAGGATCGGCCGTCCGGGCTTGACCTCATACCCCTGCTGCGCGGGGTCGTAGAAATAATAACTGAGCTTCAGCCCCGAGGGATCCGTATACTCGTCCTTGACAAAACGATCGAAATACGTGCCCAGCCGATACGTCGGCGCACAGGAGACAAAGGATCCTTCCGGAATGTCTCCGCTCCAGGGCGGTGTAGGTCTTTCTGCCATGTGTAATACCTCAAAACTTTCCGTGTCTGTGCTTCAGTTTGCTCTCTCCGTGATCGCCTTGTCGATCGCGCGGGCCGCCGTCTTGCCGGCTCCCATCGCGGAGATGACCGTCGCCGCGCCGGTCACGGCGTCGCCGCCGGCGTAGAGACCGTCGCGAGACGTGAGACCGTCCTCGTTGACGATGATACCGCCGCGGGCGTTGACCTCAAGGCCTTCCGTCGTCGACTTGATCAGCGGGTTGGGACTCGTTCCGATCGCCATGACGACCGTGTCGACATCGAGCGTAAAATCACTTCCCTCGACGACAACCGGGCGTCTTCTGCCGCCCGCATCGGGCTCGCCGAGCTCCATCTTAACGCAGTGGATCCCGCGCACAAAACCGTTGTTCGGGTCACGGGGATCGTCGGGATTGTTGTATCCGAGGATCTCCACCGGGTTGCAGAGAAGGCGGAAATCAATGCCCTCCTCCTGCGCGTGCTCGACTTCCTCGCGTCTCGCGGGAAGCTCCTCCATCGAGCGGCGGTATACGATGTACACCTGCTCCGCACCGAGTCGAAGCGCCGTGCGCGCCGCATCCATGGCAACGTTGCCGCCGCCGACGACCGCAACACGACCGCCCTTCATGATCGGCGTGTTCGGGTTGTCCCGGTACGCCTTCATCAGGTTGCTTCTTGTCAGGAACTCATTGGCCGAGTACACACCCTTGAGCGACTCGCCGGGAATATTCATGAAGTTGGGAAGACCGGCGCCGCTTCCTACGAACACCGCCTCATATCCCATATCGAAAAGCTCGTCGATGGCGAGCGTCTTGCCGATGATGACGTTGGTCTGGATGTCCACGCCCATTTTCCGAAGCGTCTCGACCTCCTTTGCCACGATCGACTTCGGAAGACGGAACTCCGGAATGCCGTACACGAGCACTCCGCCGGCAAGGTGAAGCGCCTCGAATACGGTCACGGAATAGCCCTTCTTCGCGAGATCGCCCGCGCACGTCAGTCCGGAAGGTCCGGAACCGACGATCGCCACGCGATGTCCGTTGGGCGCAGGCTTCTCGACCTCCCCGCTCGACTCGGCGTTGTGGCGGTCGGCGACAAATCGCTCCAGACGACCGATTCCCACCGGCTCGAAACGGATGCCCATCGTGCATCGGCTCTCGCACTGCGTCTCCTGCGGGCAGACACGACCGCAGACGGCCGGCAGCGACGAAGTCAGCTGGATCGTGCGGTACGCCCCCTCGAAATCGCGCTCCGCGATCTGCGAGATGAACTTCGGGATGTTGACGTTGACCGGACATCCTTCCACACAGGGACGGTTCTTACAGTTGAGGCAGCGCTGCGCCTCAGCCACGGCAACCTCCTCGGAATAACCGAGGGCTACCTCATCGAAATTGCGCGCGCGGACCTTCGGGTCCTGCGTCGGCATCTCATGTTTTTTCGGATCGATCGCCATCGTCACACCTCCTCCGCCCGGCGGAAGAGGTTGCATGCCTCATCGTGTGCTCGGCGCTCATACTCAAAATACATACGGCCACGCGACATGGCCTCGTCAAAATCAATCTCATAACCGTTGAAGTCCGGTCCGTCCACGCACGCGAACTTCGTCACACGGGTACCGTCCTCCTTCACAAGGGAGATCCGGCAGCCGCCGCACATACCCGTTCCGTCGATCATGATCGGGTTCATGGAAACCGTCACCGGCACGCCGTACGGCTTTGCCGTGAGCGTGACGAACTTCATCATGATCAGCGGACCGATCGTGATGATGCAGTCAAATCTCTCACCTGCATCGAGCATCTCCTTAAGCGGCACCGTTACGTTGCCGTGACGCGCGTACGAGCCGTCGTCCGTCATGACGATCAGACGATCGGAACACTCGCGGAATTCGTCCTCCAGGATCAACAGGTCTTTGTTGCGGAAGCCGATGATGCTCGTAACCTCCGCGCCGAGTCTGTGGAATTCCTGCGCTACCGGCATCGCGATCGCACAGCCGACACCGCCGCCGACGATGCACACCTTACGAATGCCGTCCGTCTCGGTCGCACGGCCCAGCGGGCCCGCGAAATCCTGTATAAACTCGCCTTCCTCCTTGTGATTCAAACACTCTGTTGTGGCTCCGACGATCTGGAAAATGATCTTCACCGTTCCTTCTTCCGGATTCGTCCCGGCGATCGTCAAAGGAATCCGCTCGCCCTCCTCATCCACTCGGAGAATGATAAACTGCCCCGGTTTCGCCTTGCGAGCCACCATGGGCGCTTCAATCTCCATCTGCGTGACGGTCGGGTTGAGCGATTTCTTTCGCACTACTCTGTACATTGCCTTCTACCCCGTAATATCTCTGCGTATTTACGAACACAGCGCTGCCCATGGGACAGCGCCGCCGTGTAGGTACGAGTATATCACACCTCAATTCTTTTTACAATCACTCACTTAGGAAATCCTCCGCTTCTCCTGCATACCAAACGTTCCGGAAGCCTGCCTGAACCGCTGCCTCCGCGGCCAGTCGGCTCTTGACGCCGCGGCTGCACACAAAGAGGATCGCCGAATCGCGGTTCTCCGCCACTCGTCCGGGGTCCGCAAGATACTCCTCAAGAGGACAGTTTACGGCTCCTTTCGCATGATGTTCCGCGTACTCTCCGGAAGTCCGGACATCCACGACAAGATCGAAATGCATCGCTTCGGCGTCCTTCCGCGAAAGATGCTCGGCACACTGACAGTCCGGCGCGGGTTTCGCGGTGCCCGGCACATACAGTCGAAGCCCCGGATCCGATGCCCTCCGCGCGATCTCTGCTGCCTCCGCCGGCGACAGGATCTCGCGCATCCCGAAGACCGCAGCACGGGCTCCCATGATCCCCTTGACATAGACCTGCGCCACATGATCGACGCAGGCATGGCAGTCATAGATGTCCCGGAGATTGAGCGCGGCACCGATCTCGGTCGCATCAGCCTCCCCGCGGACGTTTCGAAGCCACTCGTGCACCAGGCGGGCCGCCGTCTGTCGGCTCTCCCCGGTCAGTCTCTCCGCGAGCGTTTCACAGTCTTTATACATAGGGCTTCACCCGGATCGTCACATTGTCGCAGGGCTCAAGGTCGTTCGCGGAAAATGCGCGTCCATCGAGCTCATTTTCCGAGCCCGTCCAGAGATCCGTGACGCGGAAGCCCGCGGCATTCTCCCAAGCCTCGCGGTTCGGAAGGCGGTCGCCTATAGCTTTGAGGATCTCGTCCGCCGTCACCGTGAACGTTCCCTCCTTGCGGCTCTCGCTGACATTGATGAACGAGATCGCGGCGCTGCCGTCCGCAAGCGGTTTGACGAGAATGTCCACGCGATCGATGTCGGTGACGTATGTCCGGTCCGGAGCGGCATCGCCCGCAAGGCTGCAAAAGACGCGCTTGGCCTGCACGCCGAGAGCATCCTGGTTGAGGTCGATCAGACGCTTGTTAGCGATGATCCGATAGATCCGGTCATCCTTCTCCACGCGCCGCAGGTCGAGTCCGAGCATCAGCGGCGCGTTCATCATGCACCACATCGCCATGTGCGTGCGG
>JBGUPV010000199.1:0-9620 GCA_045130455.1 Lachnospiraceae bacterium
ACTCGGCGACGGTTCCGGAATGGTGACGAAGGTGCTCGGGGTCGTGAAAAACGGATTTTCCGCAATCCGCGCATCGTCTTCCGACGGAGAGTCCGTGCTCGAACGGTTCGCGGATACGGTCAGTTTCACGCAGCTCCGCGACGCGGACGGTGAGGAGCGCATCGATCTCGTGGTGGTCGGCTCGGAGAAGCTACCCTGCTATGTGCTCCGTCTGGATGTGGATGAAAAACAGTTTTACGAGCTAGCCGAGCTGATCGTCGGCGCGTTCGGCGGGGAGAGCGCGAAAAATGTGCTGCTCAACGCATGGAAACTGAAGCCGCAGCCCGACGGCGGCAACGGATTGGAAATGCTGGCGTACGTGACGAAAAAGGGCGACCTCGCGCAGCTGACCGTGCATGTCCTCGGAAGCCTGCAGGACAAGGATACGGAGATCAACGCGACGCTCCGCTGCATGGGCAGCGATAACCCGCAGGACAAGCTGTATCTCACGGCCGAGGCGGATGTCGGCGGCGAAAAATACGTGCTGGACGCGAAGAAGACGGTGATATCCTCGAGATCGAGGGTATCGTCCCAGTGGGAGATCCTTCTCACGATGCCGGGGCGCGAGCCGATCGGCCTGAACGCTTCGCTTTCTTACAATGTGACGGGCGCGTTGCTCGACGTTACCGTCAACACGGTGTACCGCGGCGACACGGTCGGGACCATGGCGCTGTCCGGCGAGCTCAATTACAAGAACGGCTGGCACCTGAAGCTTTCGCGGATCCAGATCGAGGACCGGTTTACCGGCGCGTCGATGGCGCTCTCCGGCAATCTGGATATCCAGCATTCGAAAAACGGGGTGTCCGTCCCGAGCGGCACGGAGATTCCGATCCTGACGCTGACCGAGGAGGAGGCACAGGCCATCATCGACGAGGCGGTCACGAAATTCAAGTGGTATTATGATCATTTCTTCGGATAGATCCCGGGCGCTCGGTGGCGAGCGGTCGGAACGACGGAAAATGCACGGAGAATCACGGTATGTGGAAATTGTTTCGCAAATTTCTCGGACTGGAAAATAAGAGGGCATGGAAGATCCTGCCGCAGTATTATCTCGGCGCGGCTCTTCTGGTGGCCTTGTTTGCCGTGATCACGATGTTCGGAAACGCGACGCTCAAAAACGGCGAGAAGAAGGATGCCGTGCAGATCGCGTTGGTGATGAACGACTCGTATCTGCAGAACTTCGGCATGGACGTTCTCCAGTCTTCGGCCGGCGCGGACTCGGTGTACCGGTTCGTCAGCGTCTCCGAGGAGGACGGACTCAACGGGCTTCGCAGGGGAGTCTATGACGGTGTCATGGTATTTCCCGAGGATTTCGTCGACGGCGTGTTCAACAACACCGAGACGAAGAAGGCGACCATGTATTCGCCGAGACTGACGAACAGCCTTAACCAGGGCCTCATGGAGGGGCTTGTGGAGGTCGGCTGCTCGCTGATGACGATCTCGGAGGCTTACTGCGCCGGCGCCGTCGATGTCGGGGAAGAGCTGGGGCTTGATGAGCAGGCGCTCAAGCGCATGGACACCGACCTTGAGGATCTCTTCGCCAGCCGTGTCATCAACCGCGAGGAGAGTTATGTCCGCTCCGATGCTTCCGGCACGGACGGGCAGACGCTGCTGCAGTACTATTTCTGCGCGGGTATCGTGATGCTTCTGCTGCTCGGCGGCGTGGCCTGCGGTACGCTCCTTAAGAGCGACACGCGCGCGCTGGAGGATCAGCTCGCGATGTACGGCGTCGGATCGCCGCTGCTGGCACTTGCGCGGTACCTGGCGGTGCTGCTTCTGTTCTTCGCGTTTTATTTCACGGTGTTTACGGTTCTTCTGTTCCTGTGGCTCGGGAAGCCCGACCTGGCAGAGGAATATTTTGCGATCACCAAATTCTCCGAACTCTGGTACTGGTTCTGCGCGGGCATTCCCGCGATCTTCCTCGCGGCGGCCATTGTGCTTCTGGTGTACACGTTCGCGGCCAACCAGATCGGAGGTATCCTGCTTCTGTTCCTCGTGACGGCGATCATGGGCTATGCGTCCGGCTGTATCGTGCCGTCTGCGTATCTGCCGGGAGCAGTCCGGAGCATCGGCCGGTACATGCCGACACACACGATGCTGCGGGTCTCGGTCAGCGGCCTGAACCAGAAGGCAGAAGTGTGGAGCATGGTGGTGCTTGTGATTGAGACGCTTGTCGCATTTGGCTTGACTGTTGGGATTATGATGTGGAATCGATGGAGGGAGCGCCGGTGATCAAGGAACCTCAGACAATGGAAAATAATACCGGCGCGACACGCGAGGTATTCCCCGGCGCGGACGAGATCTCGGTGAGCACGACGACGGCCGGAGGGAAGATCCTGGGAGCGCTCCGCCGCTTTTGGACGTGGCTGCGGCTCTCGGGCAAGCGGCTTCTGAAGAAACCCACATTTGTCATTATCGTGCTGATGCTGCCGGCGGTTCTGCTGTTGTACCGGGTGCTGATCACGGAGGACGACGGCAAACTCCACGTGGCGGTGTACTTCGAGGAGAAGGACGATCTGGCGGCGGAGTATCTGCGCGTCCTGCAGCAGGATGTCCCGGAGGAGTTCCTTTACTACGTCTGCGACTCGGAGGAGGACCTCTACAGCGACGTCGCAGCCGGAAGAGCGGAGTGCGGGTACGTATTTTCCGCGGATATGGGCGGAAAGATACTGACGGACGACTGGAAGGGAATGATCACGGCGGTGGTGTCGGAACGAACCGTCTACGGCGGTTTTGTCAATGAGATCACCTACGTGAAATTGCTCCGCATCATCGGCGGCGAGCTCTCCGTGGACTATCTGGTCCGCCGGAGCGGCGTTGAGATCAGCCGTGAGGAGGCGGAACAGCGGATCCGGAAGATCTACGCGGAGAAAGAGCCGAAGATGGATCTGGTGGAGTACGCGTATATCAACAGCGAGACGGGGGATATCGTCTCCGCGGAGGAGGCGGGAGAGCCGGTCAGCGTGCTAACTAAACCGATCCGCGGCACGGTCGCGATCTTCATCCTGCTGACGGCGCTGGCGGGGCTTGTGTTCTGGTACCAGGACGACGCCGAAGGCCGCTTCCGCGTGATGGCGCGTGAGCGGAGACCGCTGATCTCATTTGCGTCACTGCTTCTGCCGACGGCGATGGCGAGTCTCGTGGGTCTGGTGTGCCTGGCGGTGTCGGGCCTGTGGACGACGACGTGGCGCGAGCTCACGACGATGTTTCTGTATATGCTTCTGTGCACCTGCTTCGCCAACATTCTCCGGTTCCTGATCCCCTCGGTTCACGCGGTGTGCGCGATGATCCCGATCTTTGTGCTGATCAGTTACCTCGGATGCCCGATCCTGTTGGATATCGCGCTGTACATGCCGTCGATCCGGTTCCTGCGCTACGCGATGGCGCCGCAGTACTACCTGCGCGTCTACGAAGGCCTGTCCGCCGGACTGCTGGCGGCGGCGACCGCCGTTCTGATGGCGATCTCCGTTGTGCTGGCGCTCCCCGAGAGAAACCGTTGAATTCGGAAAATGAATACGAAAGCCCGCCGCAGCCGATGGCTGCAGCGGGCTTTTTCAATTGCGCATTTTCCGAAGCATTGCGCGGCTTAGGGGCGTGCGGATCAGCTAAGCGGGATCGCGACGCCGTTGACCGTCACGGACGCGATGTCCTCATAGTTTACGAACACCGGTGCGCCGCCCGCGGAGGCCGAGAAGCCGTCGAGGAGGTTGTAGTAGCCGGTAACATCCTTTGCATTTTCCCCGAGAGTGCTCATGTACAGAGTCTCTCCGAGCGGGAGACGGGAGGCGACGGGGTACAGCACGGTACCGTTCTTAAGCGTGACGGAATCGAGGTTGCAGCTGTACGCGAGCGTGTCGCCGGAAGCCTGAAGCACAAGGCGGGAAACCGACAGACCGACGGAATCCAGGCGGAAATTGCCCATGTCGCGGTTGACTGCGACGGTGCGGTCCTTGGGCGCGTAATTGTTGGTCCAGGTGAAGGAAACGGAGCCCTTGGAGGTGCCGTTCTCATCGAAGGTGTCGATCGCGAGCTGAACCGGGAGTTTGCTGATGTCGTGTCCGGCGGCTCCGTCATCCGA
The DNA here is from genome assembly GCA_045130455.1 of Lachnospiraceae bacterium. Taxonomy (GTDB): domain Bacteria; phylum Bacillota; class Clostridia; order Lachnospirales; family Lachnospiraceae; genus ISDg. The sequence goes on from JBGUPV010000199.1 coordinate 4,118, forward strand.
GAAGGCGATCATGTACCAGAGCTTGCCGTCGCGGGCGAAGGGAGCGTTGAAGCACGAGGTGAGGCCCTCGAGACCGGTCAGGGTGCAGACAGGATTGATCGTGAGCGGAAGGTAGGAACCTTCAAGCCAGCCGTCCGCCGCGTCGATCGAGACGTCCGTGCGGAGCTCGATGAACATCTGATGCGTGTCGCCGATCATGTCTTCCGCGGTGTAGCTGACGCCGCCGGCCTGACCGGTGAGGCCGAGAGGAATGAAGGCTTTTGCCAGCTGCGGTTCCGCTTCCTCGGAAGCGAACAGCGAGAAGAAACGGGTGTCATAGATCACTTTTGCGGCCGCCACGGAAGCCAGAAGAAGTGCCGCGACGCAGGCCGCGATCAGAGCGACGCGGAAGCGCGATCTCCGGGCCGGGCGGAACTGCAGGACGGAAGCCTGTTTCGTGAGGCCCAGCGAGGCCAAAGTTTTTTCCGTTACGGAAGACTCGGAAAATTCGTTTTCCGGAAGGGCTTGCATCGCGGTGTCGAGATGTTCGGCATCGGATTCCGAAAGACGGTTGGAAAGTACGGAGAGCGAATTGTCGCCCGGGATGTAATTCCGATTACTCATAGGGAGTGACTCCTTTCTTGTGCAGGATGGATCGCAGCTTCAGTTTGCCGCGATACAGGATGTTTTCCACTTTCTTCGGAGGGAGCGAAAGCTGTTCCGCGACGTCTTTCACGCTGCGGCCGAGGTAGTAGCGCAGCAGGAACACGGTTCGGTCCGGCTCGCCGAGCTCCTCCAGAGAAGTCAGCATCTCGCCCTGCAGCCAGTCGTTCACGACGTTGTCGTCGGTGAGCTCCGGCGACTGCGGTTCGATGCCGTCCTCAAGTGCCCGGTCCAGCGAGAACGGTGCCTGCTTTGTCGCTTTCAGGCGGTTCCGCGAGATGTTCCGGGCGATCGCAAAGAGATAACTCTTCAGCGAGCAGCCCTCGTCCGGCCGGATCCGGTCCCGGTGTGTCCAGACGTTGACAAATACGTCGGACTCGGCTTCCTCGACCTCTTCCGGCGGATACCCCGCGAGGATGGAAGCACAGATCTTGTGTACGGCCCGTCCGTAGGTGTGGATCAGCTGCTCCACCCCTCGTTCCGGTTGTGTTGTCAGCATTTGAATCAGTTTGCGCTCGTCCATCCTTAGCTCCTCTCAGAAGAATCTCTTTGCACTACAATACAAGATTCTCCCGATTTTCACTCAAACTATTTTCATCGGCGTTTATTATGTATTATACACGAAAATCCGAAAAGCGGAACAAACATGCGCGTTCCCCGCGGCGGCGGGGGTTTACAGGTCGGCGGAAAATGTGGTATAATATACCGACTATGGGAAAGTGTTCCCTGCGGCGGGAAACCGCCCGGCGACACGGAATACAGAGAGGTGACCTAAGGTGGCATTCGGATCGGTCGGAGATGCGGAGTTCGGGCGTCTGACGGCGAAACTCGGGCGGGATCGATATCGGAATCGAACGGCAGCGGGGCTTCGCGATACGGCGACGCACGCGGAGAGGATCGCGGCGGCCGCGGCGGCGGAACAAAAGCTTTCGCTCGCGGTCGGGACGATGTGCGGCCTTGATCCGCGGATCGCGGCGATGGCGGCGGAGCAGGCGCGAGCCGTGTTGGCCGCGCGCGGAAGAGTCGCGACGGCCATGACATTGCTCCTGACGGTACCGGCCGACACCCCGGAGGCGCAGTTGCGGGAGTGCCTGCGCAACGCCTACGGGACGGCAGCGTACGATGAGGTGACGATCCTCCGGGAACCGTGCGGACGAATGATCGCACAGGTGACGGCGAGCGGGGAACTGAAGGATCCCTGCGGCGACGGAACCGACAGACCGGCGGAGGACGCACCGGGGCGGTGGCACATCGTGATGGTCGGAAGCGCCGGCCGGAACGGAACACTTCTTTTGTATCACGCGCACGCGGAGAAACTCGCGGCGAGGTACCCGGTTCATTTTCTGCAGACCGTTGCGGAACTTGAGGCGCAGCCGGATCCGAGCGAGTTGATCCGGACGGGAATGTGCGCGGGAGCGGCGTACGCATGGCCCTGCGGGGCAGGCGGCGTCTATGCGGCGCTCTGGCATCTCGGGGAGAGGCTGCACACGGGAATGCGGATCGAACTTCCGGAAATTCCCATCGCGCAGACAACCATCGAGGTGTGTGAGATGCTCGACATCGATCCGTACCAGATCGATGCCGGAGGCAGCGTCCTTTTCGTGACCGAGGATCCGGAGAGACTTCGGCGGGCGCTGCGGGATTCGGAAGAGCTTCCGGTGGCAGACATCGGAATCCTGACGGAGGAGGCCGCGAGAGTGCTTGAAAACCGCGGCGAGACGCGATACCTTGAGCCGTATCGCGGCGGTGACATCGAAGGAAAATGATCGGGAGGCGACGGCGGGTCCCCGGATCCGCGGGAAGAGAATAATAAAGGTGCGTCGCGTCCCTTAAAACTAAGGAGGTTTGAACAATGAGCGTGGATATGAGAATTTTGGAGTGCCTGGATCAGAATGCCAAGCTTACGACGAAGGAGCTTGCCGTGATGCTCGGCGAGAGCGAGGAGGCGGTTGCGGCTTCCATCAAGGAGATGGAGGAGAACCGCGTGATCTGCGGCTACCCTACGTTGATCGACTGGGATAAGACGGACCGGCAGCTGGTGACGGCGATCATCGAGGTTAAGGTGACGCCCCAGAGAGGCCAGGGTTTTGATAAGATCGCGGAGAGGATCTATCAGTTTGACGAGGTTGACGCCGTGTTTTTGATGTCGGGCGGCTTCGATCTCTGCGTGATGATCCATGGAGCGACGCTGCAGAGCGTTGCGGGATTTGTCTCGAACAAACTCTCTCCGATGGAGTCGGTGCTTTCGACGTCGACGCATTTTGTGCTGAAGAAGTACAAGGAGCACGGGCTTCCGCTCGTGAACAAAATCGAGGATGAAAGGATGCTTGTTACACCATGAGAAATCCGCTGAATCCGTCCGTCGTGAGCATTAAGCCGTCGGGCATACGGAAATTTTTTGATATTGTTACGGAGATGAAGGACGCGATCAGTCTGGGCGTCGGCGAGCCCGATTTCGCAACGCCGTGGCACATCCGCGAGGAAGGTATCTACTCGCTGGAGAAGGCGCGCACGCACTACACTTCAAACTCCGGTCTGATCGAGCTGCGCCGTGAGATCGGCACATTTATCGAACGCCATTATAACGTACATTACGAGCCGAAAAATGAGATCCTCGTGACAGTCGGCGGCAGCGAGGCCATCGACCTCGCCATCCGCGCCATGGTCTGCCCGGGCGAGGAGGTCATCATCCCGCAGCCGTGCTACGTCTCCTACGAGCCGTGCGTCATCCTGACGCAGGGTGTTCCGGTGACGATCCCGCTGCAGGAGAAAAATGAGTTCCGCCTGACGGCGCAGGAGCTGCGCGACGCGATCACGGAGAAGACGAAGCTTCTCGTGCTCCCATTCCCGAACAACCCTACCGGCGCCATCATGACCAAAGAGGACCTCGAGGCGATCGCGGAAGTATGTATCGAGAAGGATATCATCGTCGTTTCGGACGAGATCTACAGTGAGCTCACCTACGGCTCGAAGCATGTTTCCATCGCTTCGCTGCCGGGCATGCAGGAGCGCACGATCCTGATCAACGGATTTTCCAAGGGACACGCGATGACGGGCTGGCGTCTCGGCTATGCGTGCGGACCTGCGGAGATCATCCAGCAGATGATGAAGATCCATCAGTTCGCGATCATGTGCGCGCCTACGGCGAGCCAGTACGCGGCTGTGGAGGCACTGAAGAACGGTGACGAGGACGTTGCGATGATGCGTGACGCCTACGATAAGAGACGCCGCTTTGTCCTTGCGGAGCTTCGCGACATGGGACTTACGTGCTTTGAGCCTTACGGCGCATTTTACGTATTCCCGTGCATCAAGGAGTTCGGCATGAGCAGCGAGGATTTTGCGACGAAGCTTCTTCACGAGGAGAAGGTTGCCATCGTGCCGGGCACGGCGTTCGGCGACAGCGGCGAAGGCTTCCTGCGGATCTCGTACGCGTACTCGCTTGAGAATCTGAAGGAGGCGCTGGGCAGACTTCGCCGGTTTGTGACGAAACTGCGCGAGGCGAAGAACTGACGGAAAACCGGCGGAAACGCTGACGGAGACATATGATCAATATCGTATTGCATGAGCCGGAGATCCCGCAGAACACCGGCAACATCGGCCGCACCTGTGCGGCGGCGGGAATGCGGCTGCATCTGATCAAGCCCCTCGGGTTTTCCCTCGAGGAGAAACAACTGAAGCGCGCGGGCCTCGACTACTGGTCGGAGCTTGACGTGACGGTGTACGAGGACTACGCGGATTTTCTCGCGAAAAATGAGGGTGCGAAGGTTTATTTTGCGACCACCAAGGGACACCGGGTATACACGCAGGCGCATTACGAGCCGGATTGCTACATCATGTTCGGCAAGGAGAGCGCGGGAATCCCGGAGGAGATCCTCCGCGAGCATGAGGATATGTGCGTGCGGATCCCGATGATCGGGGAGATGCGTTCGTTGAACCTCAGCAACGCAGTGGCCATCGTAGCGTACGAGGCGCTGCGCCAGTTGGATTTTGAAGGCATGAAGATGAAGGGTGAGCTGCACCGGCTGACGTGGAGCGAGTGAGCGGCGAACCGATGCGTGTGGGAGAAAGGAATGGATCATGCGGGGAAGCTTGGGTAAGGTGAGAGTTTTTTTGCTGCTCCTGGTCATTATCACGGCGGCAGTTGCCGGCGGATGCAGTTCGAAGCGGTCTTCGAAGGATACGGAGCCTGCGGCGAACGGGGAGCAGAAGGGATATAAACTTCCGAAGGGAGCTGACTCGGAGTATGAGCTTTATAAGACCGTGGTCGGATACCTGAACAACGGCTTTCACAGGGAGGACCTGAGCGACGTGTATGACGTCGCGCTGGAGGCGGTGTTCAGAGTGAAAATAACTCCGCGAAGCGACCGCAATTTTTTCGAAGGGCTGAGCAGTCTTGACGCATGCAGTCTCTATGTGAAACTCAGGGAGATCGGCGCAACCATGGAGGCTCCGTCCGAGGAGGATGCGGACAAAATTGATTACGACGCATTTTACAAGGCTTTTCCGGATTCCCTGTCGGACAAGATCAGTCTGAATGTGTCCGAGTTTAAAACGTTTATCCGGAATTACGTTTTTACGCCGGAATGGTATGCTTTTCCGCTGAAAGAGGAGGGTAATCCGTTCCATACATCCCAGACGGTGTGGACGACGATGCCGGAAAATGAGTACCGGGGCAGGGTTACGGAACTCATTGTTACATCTGTCGACGCCAGAGAAACATTTTCCAAGATTTACTCGTTCTGGTTCGAAGATTACCCCGACGGAGACAAGAGTTACTCGTGCGCATACAGTTATGTCGAGATTGACGGGAAGTATTATCTTCTGGAGCTTTTCGGAGGAGATTACGGAGAGGCAAAGGACC
>JBGUPV010000200.1:0-4689 GCA_045130455.1 Lachnospiraceae bacterium
GATTCCAGCTTGTTGCCGTTGAGGTAGAGGACTTCCAGTTTTTTATTTTTCGAAAGATCCGCCGAAGTGAGGGAGCCGTTCGTAACACTGAGGTATGTAAGATTGGGGAAAGATTCGATACCCTTGAGTGACGTTACGGATTCACCGTCAATTTCGATCCCGGTAATGGACTTGACCTGGCTCACGGAAAGAAAACTGTTGTAAGTCAGACCGCTGAACTTCGACGTGATCTCGTTGCGCAGGGTCGAATCCGGAAAATACGTGTTGTTAAGCCTGGTTACATAGAACTTTTCTTCGTTGTTATAAGTGAATCGGATCCATGTGTCGGCTTCCGTATCCTCGTACACGAACATTTCGTTACCGCTGTTGATAACCTCGTTGTTCAATACAAGATCGAGCAGGTATTCACAACCGATGATATCTACGTTGGGGATCCCGCTTCTGTACAGATCAAGCTTCTGCAAATAAGGACAGCCGTTCAGGTTCAGCCAGGTGGTGCCGAGGTTGCAGTTGCAGTTGTCAAGAGCAAGATATCGAAGGTTACTGTTCTTCAATAGACTGATCGATGTAAGGCGACACTCGGAAAGGTCGAGGTCCATCAGGTACGGATTCCCGGAACCGTTGAAGGAGGTCAGCGGATTCTGGAAGGCGTACAGTGTCGTCAGGTAGGTGAGATATTCGACACCCTGAAGCGACGCACAACCGGAATTTCCGAGATTCAGATACGTGATCTCGCGGATCTCCGACGCGCTCAGATAACCGTCTTTTTCGCCGCCTTCATGGTCGTAATGCTCGGAGAGATGATTGCGGAACACAGCGTCCGGAAAATACTCTTCCGTCAGCGGGACACCGAGACCTTCCGAATAGTTGAGGGCGATGTTCAGCTTGTTGCTGTAGTAGGTCATCGAAGTGCAGGTGACACCCTGAGAATCGATGATCCGCTCGGTAGTCAGACAACGCACGGTATAGATGTTGCCTGCGACCGGGGAGAAACCTTCGATGTTTTTCTTCAGGTCAAGTTGATCGGAGGTGGTTACGGTGCGGGCGATTTCCTCGCCGTTCTCCATAATGATCCAGGTGAAATCGCGGATATGGGCGCGGGTTGCATGGCCCTCGCCATAACTCGTCTGCATGTCTGTACCGAGAAAATAATCCTCGTAACCTTCGACACGCACGATCGCTTTGTCACCGCGCGTCAGCAGATAACTGCCGCCGTTTTCCGTCGAGATCTTGTCAGCGTTGTCGGCGGAGAGAGTGCAGTACTGTGAGTTCGATTCCAGCGTCAGACATTTCTGCTCTTCGGTGTCCTTCGCATAGGACACGACAGATTTGCCTGCAAGGTTGGCGAGTCTTATGCCGATATCGCCGGCATGAAAAAGAAAAGCGTAATCTATTTGAGAATCGCTCCATGCCCAGTAAATCTGATTGGTGGAGAAACTGCCTGTGGCGATTCGTACATGTGCGCCTTCGGCTATATTGAAGCAACCGGCGCCGCCTCTTCCGTAGGCAGAGCCTCCGTTGAAGTACACGGTGGATCCGGACTCCGCTCTGATCGCGGACGGATCCTCTGCCTCGTCAGAGAAGCTGCTAAGTACGCCACGTCCGTATACACGGCCGGAGTTCATGACAAAGGTTCCGCCGTCCTTCACGGTGACGGCGGTTCCGAGAGTCTGCAAGTAGTGGTACTCAAAGACGACCGTGTTTAAAATCGCTTTTGACCTTCCGGCGTGCAGATTCGCACCGTTGTTGATCAGAGTACCGTACACGTCAAAAAGATTGCGAAGTTTTACGGTTAAATATTCCGGGATGTACCCGTTGTACCGGATGCGGACGTCATCGGGATCCTCATCCGCGTCGGCGTTGATGATCAGGGTGGCACCCTCGGAGATCTTGAACATGGTGGACTCGTACACGTCATCGTTGTGGATGGTGATCTTGTGTCCGTTCATCTCAAGGATCTTATAACCGTTCACGACACACCAGTACGGGTCTTCGGTATCGGTCTTTGAGTCGATATCCTTATCCAGTATGATCACACAGGTTTCATTCGAGCTGAGATAACGCTTCAGGTCATCACCCCGGCCGCTGGCTATGTGATAGGCCGGGATCGGGCCTTCCGGGTCTGCCGTTGCCTTTTCAGGCAGCGCAAAAAGCAGCGCGAGCAACAGTGCCAACGCTGTAAAACCACGCAACAAAAATGCTTTCCTATTCCTCATTGTGGCATTTTCCTTTCTTCGTTCATTATCAGGTATCGCCGTCCCTCTTCGGGCGGCTTTCCACGATAACGATCATACAAAAGAAAGCGGGTGACTTTCATCACCCGCAAGAACCATTTTCGGAAAATGAAGCGCGAAGAGCAGCAAAAAACGGCGGCAAAATGTCTGCCGCCGCGCGCAGGGAACAGGGTTGTCAATTGTCGTCCTTCCGGTCGGTGCGGTCGTCGTCGTGGACCACGAGCCCCAGGGCTTTGGCGTTGACGGCGAGCTCGAGGCGGTTGGTGTAGCCGGTCTTGACGAGCATGTTCTGAATGTGGCGCTTGACCGTGTTGAGGGAAATGTTGTATTTTTCGGCGATCTCCTCGTTGGAACGGTTGGTCGTCAGTTCCCGGAGGATCTCCAGCTCGCGGTCGGTGAGCCCCGATTTTGACGTGTCGCCGAATTTCGGATCCGGCGCGCTGCCGGGGTAGACCGACTCACCGCGCATGGTGCGGTCCATCACCTCCAGAAGGGAGCATTCGTCGTACTCCTTAAACCAGAAACTGTCGATCTTCGCGGCTTTTGCCTTCTCGATCCACTGGTATTCCGCGGTCGAGGTCGCCAGTATCACCTTGGTTTCGGGGTTGTTGTTCTTGATGGTCTCGGCGCAGGTCAGGCCGTCCAGCCCGCGCTTCATCATCACGTCCATGATCACCAGATCCACGCGGTTGGCACGGCAGAAATTCACCGCCTGCTCCGCGGTGGAGAGGGACGCGGCGAGCTCATAGTCCGAGGACATCTTTACGTACATTTCAAAAAAACCACGCGCGACGAACTGGTCGTCGGCGATCACGACTTTCGGTTTGTCACTCACGGGAATCCCTCCTTTCACGGAATCCTTTTGTTGCTGTTATCGGTGCGGAAAATGGCATGGTGCGCCCATTTCGGTGTCTGTCTTAAGTATAAGGCGTATTTTCGGCGGGTTTCATCACCCGCGGGAACCATTTTCCGTTTCGGACGGTTCGGCGTCGGTGTTCGAAGCTGCGGGCACGCGCACCGTCAGTGTAAATTTCGGCGAGACGGTGATCTCCATGGTGCCGCCCGCATTTTCCGAGAGGCGGCGAAGCGATGCAAGACCGCCGGTCTCGTTGACCGGCTTGTCCGGCGGATTTCCGTTGCCGGTGAGCGTGAAGGAAATCCGCGTGTCGTCCGTCTCCGTGGTTACCAGAAGAAGGTCGCCGTCCGCGTGCTTGCGGGTGTTGGTCGCGCACTCGCTGATCGCCGCGGCCAGGATGACGCGGGGAGCGCCGTCCTCGGGGATCATGCCGTTCAGCTGTACTTTCACGCCGATGGAGGACGCCATTTCAATCGCCTCCGAGAGAGCGTCGCGCTCGGTGTCGTCGGCCTCGTACTCGTTCAAAAGATGCGCGTTCGTAAACCGCAGCGTGCGCAGGAACTCGTCCTCATCGATGGAGCCGGGATGGTCCATGTAATGGCGGCTCGCGAGCAAAATGTGGCCCGTCTCGTTGTGCACCTGCATCCTCGCGTTCAGGAGCTCCTGGGAGATGATCATGCGCTCGGCGTTGCGGTTGTAGATGTCGAGGCGGCGGTTGATCTCTTTGAGCTTCTCATTGTTCGCGCGGAGCGTGGAGTTGATGGTTGCCAGCTCCGTGATGTCCGCGGCGATCAGACGCCGATACGTCCTGCCTTCCTCGGAGATCATGTCCGCCGTAAACTGCCACACGCGGGAGCCGTCGGGGTAGCTCGCGCGGAAAATGCACCCATCGCCGAGCGCGAGGATCGGTGTCAGGGTCGTGAGAACCTGACCAGTCAGCGCGCGGGAGATCCGGTTCATCGTGAGGTTGGCGAACACGACGTTGCCGTCCTGATCCGCCAGCGCGACTCCGGCAGGAAGAAGGTCGATCGCCTCCTTCACCGACAGCGGTGTCAGATGTGCCTCGCGGAAGCGCGCGAGGACGAGAAACGCCCGGGTCAGACAGAGGGCCGACAGAACCTCGATGACGATCAGAACGGGCATGGGCAGGCGACCGAACGCGTCGACGGTTGCTGGCAGGGTGCGCGGACGGTCCGGCTCACCGTAGTGGAATACACAGTCAAGCAGCAGATAGAAGAGTGCCGCGTTGACGATCGCCAACGCGACCGCCGACAGAGCAAGTCCGCCGCGTTTCTTCTTTTCGATCAATGACAGGCACAGATATACCGTCAGAAGCAGCAGGATCATCGATGCGACGATCGTGAATTCCCGAAGCGGTGTCTTCATGGCTTCCCGGATCGTCATGTCAATCACCGCCTTTCTTCATGCGGACGGTCAGGTACAGGATGTCCTCCTGGTCCTCCGTCGTCACCGGGAGGGCGGCCTCGTCCGTGCGGATCGGCGCGTCCGTGACCGTGGCCATCGTCAGGCCATCCTCGGAAAATGAGACCATCAGAAGCGTCGCCCGTCCGAGCAGCTGCTCCACGATCATCTCGAACG
>JBGUPV010000201.1:0-6725 GCA_045130455.1 Lachnospiraceae bacterium
CCGCTCAATAGCCTCACCGCGCTCGATCAGAAGCGGTCGATAACCTCCGCGCGCCAGGCAGTAGGCTGCGAACAATCCCGCAGGACCTCCGCCGATCACGACCGGCCGGTCCGCAAGAGGCTGCTCCCCGCCGCCGCGGATCACGTAGTCCTTCGGCGTATATTCCGTATGATCGCGCCCTGCTTTGCCGCGGATCTTCGTTCCTGCGGGAAGACTGACGGCGACATCATACACATAGCATGTCTCATGCTTCTTTCGCGCATCCAGAGAGCGTTTCAGTATACGGAACGCACTCAACCGATCCGGGGAAACGGAAAGTCTGGCGGCAACGGCGTTTCGCAATTGCTCTTCCGTGTGCTTTATGGGCATATGCAATTGTGATACCCGAATGCTGATCTCTTTCATCGTTCACTCCCGACCTGCCGGTCTATCGTCCGAGGCTTCTTCCGGCGGTCGCCCCCGTGGCAAATGCCCACTGAAGATTATAGCCGCCGCAGTTACCGTCCACGGCAAGCAACTCACCCGTGACATAAAGTCCCGGAACGCTGCGAAGCTCCATGGTCTTCGGATCGATCTCCGAAAGCGGAACGCCGCCCTTCGCGACCTGCGCGTACGTAAAGTCTCGGGTCCCCGTGACCGTCAGCGTCATGGCTTTCAACTGATCGGCAAATGCGCTGAGTTTCTCTATCGTAAGTCCTGCCGCAGGCGCCGTCTCGTCGATGCCTGCGCGCTTAAGAAGCGCGTACGAGAGTTTTCCGGGTACAAAGCCGGCCAACGCCCCCTCCGCGTTCTTCGGCGCCGTATACGGGCTTTTCGTGCGCGTCACAAGTTCGTCGAGAAGCTGCTCGCGCGTATATTCTCCCAGAAAATCAAGCCGGATCGTGACCGGGAGTTTTTCCGAAAGCGCCTCGGATGCGAATCCGGACAGCTGCATCACCGGGATCCCGCTGATGCCGTAATCCGTCCATACGATCTCGCCGTGCTCACGGTATTCCCGCTCTCCGCAGCCAAGCGTCAAGTCCGCCTCCGTGCGAACGCCGCTGATCATCTTTGCCTGACGGTTTTCAAGGCACAAAGGAACCAGCGCAGGCATCACCGGTGAAATCGGAACGCTCAGTTCCCGAAGCATGCGGAAACCGTCATCGCTCTGTCCGAGCCGGTCACCCGCGGGACCTCCGCAGGCAAGTACGATCTTATCAAACCGGTAATCGCGCGATCCGTCACCGGTCACCGCCGACACAACAAATCCATCATTTTCCGCACGGATCGCCTTGACGTCCGTGCCGTAGAGTATCCGAACACGGAGTCTGGCAAGTTCCTCGGCAAGCGCCGTCGCCACCGTGGCTGCCTGACCGGTCCTCGGGTACCAATACCCGCGCTTGCACGTTGTCGGAACGCCGAGCTCCGCGAACAGCGCAAGTTCGTCCTCCTTCGTGAAGCCGGCGAGGATCTCGCGGATCGCATCCGTGTCCTCACCGCGGAAATTGCCGATCCCCTGCTCCTCGTTCGTGAGATTGCAATGACCGTTGCCGGTCGCAAGGATCTTCCGCCCGGGTTTCCCGTTGTGCTCAAGGATCGTCACCGAAGCGCCCGCGCGCGCCGCATAGATCGCGGCGACCATGCCGGATGCGCCGCAGCCGATGATTCCGATCACAGCAGTCTCCTTTCTACCGAAGCATGTGGAGCTTCGAAAGCACCTTGACAAGCAACGCTCCCTTCGGCATGCGAAGAAGTTCGTCCTTCGTCACTCCGCCGAGGAAAATAAGCGCCGCAAAATATACAAAAACGCCGAAGAAAATGGCCGCCGTACAACTGATGGTAACCCCGAGGCGGGTGTTCAGAAGGTAGAACACGCCGAGCACGCTGCTTCCCATGATCAGGGACGCAAGGGCCGGGATGACGAACGTCGTGCGGATCTCCTGCTTATATGCCAGGAATTTGCCGATGGCTCTCCAGTTCAATATGCTGACGATCAACGCGAAGGACACGTTGCCTACGACCAATGCATACGCGCCGAGTCCGGTGTAACGCAAAAGCCCGACGAGAATGACCACGTGGATGACCAGCGCGATCGCCGAATGCACAACCGGCGTGTTCAGGTGGTTGATGCCCTGCAGGATGCCGTTGGTGAGCGTCGAGAGGGCAAACACGATGATCGCGACGCTTCCGAACAGGAGCATGTTGCGGCTCACGGGGTTCGAATCGTCGAACAGCATCAACAGGATCGGTCGCGAAAGCATGGACATGCCCACCGCGCACGGGAAGGCAATGATCATGTTGAATTTGACCGCGGAAGCGACTTTTTCCTTCACCTCATCGGTGCGGCCGCGGACATAGTCCGCCACAAGCCCCGGCACGATCGCCGTGCCGAGCGCCGATGCAACGGCGACGGGCACGTTCGTGAGAAGGCGGTATTTGCCGGTGTAAATGCCGAGATACGCCGAGCGGACGACCTCGGTGACACCGCGATGATCCATCATAAGGTTAAACACGACATTGTCGATGATACCGGAAACCTGGTACACCGTCTGCGAGATGACAACCGGAACAACGGTGATCACGATCAGTTTCAACACATGCACGCTTCGCTCCGGTGTATGTTCCTCGGATTCCCTGTCCAGCTTGACAAGCCGCAGGAATGTTTTACGGTAGATCGCATAGATCACTAACAAAGACAGAAACGCCGCGCAGGCACCCGAGAGCGTACCGAGCGTACCGCCCGCAGCGCCGTAACTCGCATCGTTGTTGTAGCGCCGCATCATCCACCAGGAGGCTCCGACACTCACCACCGCATTGACGATCTGCTCAAGGATCTGGGAGATTGCCGTAGGCACCATGTTATTGTGACCCTGGAAATATCCGCGGATCACGCCCATGATGGAAAATACGAAGATCGTCGGCGCCAGCACCTGCAGCGGAATGATCACGCCGGGCACTTTGATGATCTGGGCATACACTCTCGCGCCGAAGAAACAGACGGCCGTCGCGATGCCGCCGACAACGGCGCCGAACGCCATCGCCAGAGTAAATACTTTCCGGCTGTTGCTGTGTTGTCCCTGAACCTCACGCGCGCTCACGAGTTTCGACACCGCCAGCGGAAGGCTGTAGGACGACAGCAAAAGCGCGATGTTATAAAACTCGTACGCGTTGCCGTAATATCCCATTGCGGTGTCCCCGAGGATCTTTGCCATGGGCACACGGTACACAAGTCCGATCAGACGGACGATCACCGACGCCGCGGCAAGGATACTGCCCTGCATGAGGACGTTGTTGGTTCGCTTATTCTGCTCTGTTGCCATGCAACATCTTACTCCCGAATCACAAATATTTACCGCCTTGCGGAACCTCCGCGTGGCTTGGGATCGTCAGGCTGGATCCCTTGTGATGGACAACGACGCAAGGATCTCCTCCTGCATGCGCTCCATCTCCTCGCGCTCCCCGTCCTCCATGTGGTCGTATCCGAACAGGTGCAGCATGCTGTGCGCTGTCAGAAACGCCATCTCGCGGCGGAGCGAATGACCGTATTCCTTTGCCTGCTCCTTCGCGCGCTCCACCGAGATCACGATGTCCCCGAGCAGCAGCTCGCCGCTCTCAGGATCGAAGTAGTCCTCCGCATGCTCCTCGAGCGCGTCAAAAGCCGCCGGTGTCTCATAATCCACCGAAGGAAAACTCAGAACGTCCGTGGCGCGGTCGATGCCGCGGAACTCACGGTTCATATCACGGACGGCAACATCGTCGGTCAGCAGCAGATTGACGCTGCATTCGTACGGGCAGTGAACATACTCGCAGGCCGCCTCGAAGACGCTGCGGAGCGTCTCTTCACAACCCTCGAAAGCCTCGCCGTCCCATTCCGTTTCATAGTAAAATGTCATACGTATCGCCTCATCGAACGGGTTTATGTTTCTGCGCCAGCCGTTCCTCGTACGCCTCGTACGCCGTGACGATCTTCTGTACGAGCGGATGTCTCACGACATCGCGGCCGGTCAGCGTGGTAAATGCGATATCATCGATGTCCGAAAGCACTTTCGCGGCGACATCCAGGCCGGAAACCTGATCCACCGGAAGGTCCTTCTGCGTGCGGTCGCCGGTCACGACGACCTTCGAACCGAAGCCGATACGCGTTAAGAACATCTTCATCTGCGCAGGCGTCGTATTCTGTGCCTCATCGAGAATGATAAAGGCGTTGTCGAGCGTCCGTCCGCGCATGTACGCGAGAGGCGCGACCTCGATCAGGCCTTTCTCCATATTTTTCGTAAATGATTCCGCTCCCATGATCTGGTAGAGCGCATCGTACAGCGGCCTCAGATAAGGGTCGACCTTACTCTGCAGGTCACCGGGAAGGAAACCGAGTTTCTCACCGGCTTCGATCGCGGGGCGCGTAAGGATGATGCGGTTGACCTCATCGTTCTTGAACGCCGTGACCGCCATCGCCATCGCGAGGTACGTCTTGCCGGTACCAGCGGGGCCGACGCCGAACACGATCATGTGATCGCGGATGTTGTCGACATACTCCTTCTGGCCGAGCGTCTTCGGTTTGATCGGCTTGCCGCTAATCGTGTGACAGATCAGATCGGAATCCACGCGGATCATGGACTCCTCCTCATTCTCCTTTACGAGCGACAGCGTGTAATTCACATTCTGCATCGAGATCTCCGAGCCGCGTCTCGCAAGTTCCAGCAGCGTGTTCAGCACGCGCTTCGCCTTCTCGCAAGGTCCGTCCTCGCCGACGATCCGCACTTCCTCCTCGCGGGTCAGGATCGTCACGCGGAGCGTTTTCTCGATCTGTTTCGCATATTCATCCATCTCGCCGAAAATGATCTTCTGCTGCGAGACGGGTATTCCACTCAATACTTCTATCATACTTCCTCCGTAAACCCCATTGTGCCGGCGCACAGTTGTAATGATTATATCAAAATTTGCAAAGGAATTCCATACAAATTTTCCGACGCATCTCCCTGCGGTTTTCGGCATCTTTTCGGAACAGAAAAAGAGGACCGCTTCCGCGATCCTCTCTCACTTCATAAATTACTTATACTTTCTCTTGCGAGCCGCTTCGGACTTCTTCTTACGTCTTACGCTCGGCTTCTCGTAATGCTCTCTCTTACGAATCTCCTGCTGAATGCCGGCCTTTGCGCAGTTTCTCTTAAATCTGCGAAGAGCGCTGTCCAGCGATTCGTTTTCCTTAACGATAACATTCGACATGTCTGTTCTCACCTGCCTTCCCACAGCTACGCGCATCCGCGCGACGCTTTCGGCTTCCGCTCACGATCCGGAGCGGGTGCGAATCTAATTTTATCATATTTTTCGCAGATGTCAACGATTAAATTTGAGAAATCTCCCGATTCTTCGTGCATATCGGCGAAATCACCGGCGATCGATCAACCGAGCTGAGCCGCAGCGACCTCGTAAGCCTTTGCGATGCATGCGTCAATGCCCGCGGGATTCTTGCCGCCGGCCTGTGCCATGTTCGGTCTTCCGCCGCCACCGCCGCCGACGGTAGCCGCAACTTCCTTGATGAGATTTCCGGCATGGGCGCCCTTTGCGATCGCGCCGTCTGTTGCCATCGCGATCAGGCTGACTTTCTCGGAATCCGCGGATGCAAGGAGCAATACGCACTCACCGAGTTTGCCCTTCATCTTGTCACCGAGGTTGCGCAGTCCGTTCATATCCAGGTTCGGAACCTTCACGGAGAGAACCTTGACGCCGTTGATCTCCTTGACATCGTTCATGACGTCGGCCACCGAAGCGTCCGCCATCTTCGCCTTGAGCTGCTCGTTCTCGCGCTCCGCGTTCTTCAGATCCGCAAGGAGCGACTCGATCTTCGCCGCAAGGTTCGCGGGATCCGCCTTGATCGCGCGGGAAGCAGCGATCAGCTCCTCCTCGAGCTGCTTATAGTAACGGATGACATTCACGCCCGTGATCGCTTCGATACGTCTCGTTCCGGCAGCGATACCGGACTCGCTCAGAAGCTTGAAGGACGAGATGCTTCCGGTGTTCGCAACATGCGTACCGCCGCAGAGCTCGATGCTGTAACCGCCCATATCGACAACGCGGACGGTGTCGCCGTATTTTTCGCCGAACAGCGCCATCGCGCCGAGCTTTTTGGCTTCTTCGATCGGCATGACGCGCGTATCGACGGGAATGGCTTCAAAGATCTTGTCGTTGACGAGCTTTTCCACGTCGAGCAGCTCCTTGGCTGTCATGGCTTCAAAGTGCGTAAAGTCAAAGCGAAGGGTCGTGTCACTGACAAGCTGACCTGCCTGCTGCACGTGACTGCCCAGCACCTCGCGGAGGGCTGCCTGCAAAAGATGCGCCGCGGTGTGGTTGCGCATGATATCCTCTCTGCGCGCCTTGTCCACAGCCGCCCTGACGGTCATGCCCACGCGCACGCTGCCCTCGTCAATGGCGCAGGCGTGCAGGAAGATGTTGCCGGAGATGTCCTTGGTGGTGTCGTCCACATCCGCGGAAAAGCCCTCGGCTGTCAGTGTGCCGGTGTCGCCCACCTGTCCGCCGCTCTCGGCATAGAAGGGCGTTTTGTCGAGCACGAGCAGCGCGCTGTCGCCCTCGCCTGCCGACTCCACACGCTCGCCGTCCTTGACGATGGCGACGATGGTCGCTTCTGCTTCCAAGTCGGTGTAACCGACAAACTCCGTCTTGGCGATGTCGGTCAAATCGGTGTTGTCGCTGATCCATGCGTCCGCGCCGGCGTTCTTTCTGGCGGCACG
>JBGUPV010000202.1:0-2092 GCA_045130455.1 Lachnospiraceae bacterium
ACTGATCTCGATCGGGATCGGTGTCGTGCTGTTCTTCCTGGCGGTACGGCCGCTTGTCTCGAAGAAGCTGCTGCCGATCAAAAAGACGCCCGAGTACACGGACCGCGGACGGTATCTGCCGGATCTTGAGGACGATCTGTATCGTCCGATCCTGCTTTCGGTGCTGCCGGCTGTCGGAGGCGCGCTCATGTTTGCCGTGGAGCAGGTCACGGAGGGGATCGCGCGCGGAGTATTTTTCCTCTGCAAATGTATCCTCGCCCTGTGCGACAAGGCCGTGGATGCGCTGATGCTTCTGGTGCGGCGTACGGCGTTAAAGCCGGAGTTCGAGGAGAGAAACCGCACGCTCGGCGAGCTCGTTTCGGATGCGATCGGCACGGTGGGCAACGGATTCCGGAGACTCTGGAACGCGACGTGGCGGCGCAAACATCCGAAGGAGGGAGACTGCGTGGAGGCGGTCAACCGGATGCGCGGCGAGCTGACGGAGAGTGTGAAGCTGGTGTCGCGAAGCCTTTCCTACGGTCTGATGGCATTCTGCATGGGACTGATCCTTCTGATGGTGTACATCCTGTGGAGCATCCGTTAGGAACCGCGGAAAGCGGCGGCCTGCGGGGAGAACAGGCAAGTTTTCCTTGTTTTAAGCGGTGTTTTGGGGTATAATCAACGATGTTTACGGCCGCATTTTCCGAAGCGGCCGCTTGGGAGGTTAACAATGGCACAGATTATCGACGGTAAGAGAATCTCACAGGAGATCAAGGATGAGCTCAAGGCACGCGTAGCGGAGCTCGCGGAGCAGGGCAAAGAGATCAGCCTTGCGGTGATCCAGGTGGGCAATGACAAGGCCTCGACGGTATACGTCGGCAACAAGAAAAAGGCCTGTGAATATATCGGCGTACGCTCGCTGGCGTACGAGCTTCCGGAGGAGACGACGGAGGAGGAACTTCTCGCCATCATCGACGAGCTCAACGGAAGAGCGGATGTGAACGGCATTCTGGTTCAGCTTCCGCTTCCGAAGCACATTGACGAGTCCAAGGTCATCCTTGCGATCTCGCCGGACAAGGATGTGGACGGCTTCCATCCGATCAGCGTCGGACGCCTCAACATCGGTCAGAAGGGCTTCCGCTCCTGCACGCCGGCCGGCGTCATCCAGTTGCTCAAGCGCAGCGGGATCGACATCTGCGGCAAGGAGTGTGTGGTCGTGGGACGAAGCAATATTGTCGGCAAGCCGATGGCCGCGATGCTCTTGCAGGAGAACGGCACGGTTACGATCTGCCATTCCCGCACGAAGGATCTCGCGGAAGTGACGAAGCGCGCCGACATTCTGGTGGTAGCCATCGGTAAGCCGAAGTTCATCACGGCGGAGTACGTCAAGGAGGGTGCGGTCGTGATCGATGTCGGCATCCACCGCATGGACGACGGAAAGCTCTGCGGCGACGTGGACTTTGCCGATGTGGAGCCGCATGTGAGCGCCATCACGCCGGTGCCGGGCGGTGTCGGACCGATGACGATCGCCATGCTCATGTACAATTGCGTGGAATCCGCGGAGTGATCGAATGAATGTATTTTTCGTTTCTCTCGGCTGCGACAAGAACCTTGTCGACAGCGAGATGATGATCGGCCTGCTGCAGAAGGCAGGGCATACGCTGACGGACGATGAGGATACGGCGGACGCGGTTGTGATTAACACCTGCTGTTTCATCGGAGACGCCAAGGAGGAGAGCATCCAGACCATTCTCTCGTATGCGGGACGCCGTACAGACGGCACGCTGCGACGGCTTGTGGTCACGGGATGCCTCGCGCAGCGCTATGCGGAGGAGATCCGGAAGGAGATCCCCGAGGTGGACGCCATCGTCGGCACGGCATCCGTCGAGGATATCGTCGATGCCCTCGAGTGCAGCGACGCGTACGAGTCGAGACGCCCGCTTTCCTATCTGCCGGCGCCCGACGCCAAGCGGGCGGTCATGGCCGGAAACTATGTATCGTATATCAAGATTGCGGAAGGGTGCGACAAGCATTGCACCTACTGCATCATCCCGAAGATCCGGGGACCGTACCGGTCCTACCCGATGCCGCGGCTTCTCGAGGAGGCCCGCAG
>JBGUPV010000203.1:0-5098 GCA_045130455.1 Lachnospiraceae bacterium
TGTGCGAGTTTCCGACCACGTTGTCGATAACCTGCTCCATGCGGAGCCGGTCCATATAAACCAGGCACGAGGGGATCGAATTGTCCAGAACGATTGTGCCGTAGTTTCGAAGATTGTGAAAATACGCCTCGATGACTTCCGTGCTCTCCTCGGTCCGGTTGATCTCCACATGATCGAGCTCCTCCAGCGTTGTCTGGAAGACATTTTCCATCAGCTGACGGATCGTCTCCGTCTTCGCCGAGATCGTCCGCGACTTCTCCAGCACATCCCGGGCATCGGACAGGTCCGCGTTCGACGACGCAAGCTCCTCAAGCCTGCGCTGCGCCTTCAGTTCCAGCACTTCGCAGGTTGCCCGGATTGTCGACACCGGCGTCTTGATATCGTGCGCCAGCTCCGCGACAAGCTCCTTCTTCTCCTTCTCCGCCTCGATCTCGCGCTCCTTTGAGGCACGCAGCTCCTCGCGCATGAGGTCGAACCCCTCGGCCAGGTTGCCGAAAGGATTGTGCTTGTGGATCGGCAGCGGCACATCCAGGTTGCCCTTCGCGATCTCGCCGGCCACAGCTCGCATCTCACGCATCGGCCGCAGAAGGAACCAGTCCACCGCCAGCAGAAAGATAAGCCCGACGAGGAAAATGATGCCCGCGACGATCATCACGTACATCCTCTGTGACCGCATCGCGTCCGTGTTGTTCTCGACAACGTCGTTCCACAGAACGCGCCCGATCACCTCGCCCTCCGGCGCAAAATCCATCACCAGCCCGTATTCCGCGTACGTCCGCATGACCTCGGCATCGGTGCCGGTGGAAAGTACGATCCGGCAGCCGTGCGCCGCCTCGATCTCCGCGATGGGACGCCCGGCAAGATACTCTTCGGTAATGCGGTGAATCTCGTCATTGTACGCTACCATGTCGCGCTTCCCGAGATTTTTCGGGGCCGTCAGCCGCCAAAGCACGAAAAACGCAGCCAGCATGATGAGCAGATAAATGATCAAAAATCTCTTTCGATACTCCATCTTCGTCTCCGAATCCCCGTTTCTCACTCACCAAGTTCCAGAATATAGCCCGTGCCCCAGACGGTCTTGATCATCTTCGGGGCATTCGGGTCGTCCTCCAGCTTCTCGCGAAGCTTCCGGATGTGCACATTGAGCGTACCGTCCCCGTAGAAGGAATCGCCCCAGACTTCCTCGAAGAGCACTTCCTTCGTGACGATGGTGTTCCGGTGCTCATATAGGCACGAAAGCAGGGCAAATTCCTTTGCTTTCAACGGGATCCGCTCGCCTCCGCGAAGCACCGACATCGTTGCGGGATCGAGGGTCAATGCCGCCCCGGCACTGCTCTTTAAGCCGTCCTTCTTCGCACCGTCCGAGGCGTTCTCCGAACGTTCCCCGGAGGCATTTTCCTGTGCCGCCGCGGAGCGCTCAGCGGCCTGCGCGGCCTTCAGCTCCCCCACGCGCTTTAAGTTGACCTTCACCTTCGCCAGCAGGACCGAAAGGCTGTACGGCTTCTTGATATAGTCGTCGCCGCCGATAGTGAGCGCCGCGAGCACATCGTCGTCGCTCTGTCTCGCACTGATGAAAAGGATCGGCAGATTGTACTCCTCCCGCAGTTTTCTGCACACCGAGAACCCCGAACCGTCGCCGAGGTTGATGTCAAGAAGGATCAGCTCCGCCGTATTGTCTTTGAAAAAGTCGTAGCAGTCCGCGGCGCTGTACACCACGGCCGTCGACACATCGAACATCTGAAAATACTCGGCGGTCATCTTCGCAAGATCCGCCTCGTCATCCACGATCAAACACTGGTAATGCATATGAAAATCCTTTCCCGGTTTCCCGACAAGTTCCTCACAGATCGATTATACCATATCCGAAAACCATAGTCCATGCAACTTCCCAAATCCTGTCTATTCGTCCCGGCAGCACTTCTATACACCTCTGCCCTCGGAGTTTTTAAGCAGCGTCGATATTTTTTCGATGCAACCGCATCTCGAGAGTATTCACTCTATGCGTGGGTTTTTCTCTCTATTCGTGATGTTCCGTTTTTGCTGATGTCATGCTACAATGGGCTTGCAGGATTGAATTACGCTTTTGAGAAAGGAGCTTTCATGGAACTGAAGATCGGAGAAAACATCAAGAGATTGCGGAAGGCGAAAGACATTTCGCAGGAGGACTTTGCGAAACTTTTGGGGGTGAGTAGCCAGTCGGTTTCCCGTTGGGAAAACGGTGTCTGCTACCCGGACATGGAATTGCTGCCGGCGCTTGCGCAGTATTTCAAACTGAGCGTCGACGAGTTGCTGGGTGTGGGCGATCTTGAGAAAAGCCGCCAATACGACGACATTAACACGACCTGGGCTCGCAACAACGCGGCCGGCAAGAACGCGGAAAATGTTTCCCTCATGCGGAAAGCTCTCAAAAACTTCCCGAACGATGCACTTCTCCTGGTGCAGCTGTCAACCTCCCTTGAAAAGTTGGACGGCAACGAAGCGGAGCGGCAACGGAATCTTCGCGAGTCCATCTCGATTCAGGAGCAGATTCTCCGCTTCGGCGAAGATTCCGAAGTGCGGGCTGCGACCATGTACAACATCTGCTTCTCCTACTGGAAGAACGAGGAACGGGAGAAAGCCATCGCACAAGCGAAGAAATTGCCGAACCTCTACAAATCCCGTGAAAACGCTCTCATCTACTTCCTTGACGGTGAGGACCGCCAACGGGTTTCCGTGGATGCCCTCGCACCGCTCTCCTGGGCGCTGGAGAAGCACCTTGCGGTGCTGGGAGACGCTGACCCAACCATCCGTGAAACCACCGCCAGAATAATCGAACTGCTAAACACCATTCACAAGCCGGCATGAGCCGTACGAAGCAAAACACGCAACGGAACGCCGAATCGGCAGAAGATTATAAGAATCGGGAAGCCCTATTCCATCGGGCTTCCCGATTTTATTCTTCTATTCCTCCGTGATCATCTCGACGGGCTTCATTTTCCGAACGCGAAGTCCGATGACTGCCGAGGTGATCGCCGCAACGACCACGATGCTGACAACCGTCAGAAGCTTCCAGTGAACCGGCGTGAAGAAATCGATCTTCTTAAGGCCGAACAGTGAGAAGATTCCCTTGCAGAGCCCCTGCCCCGCAAAATCCGCCACAAGCACACCGATCAGGCTGCCCAGCAAAAGCGACGGGATGTTCGAGAGCATGATCTCGCAGATCAACTGGCCGCTGGTCGCGCCGAGCGCCTTGTTGATGCCCATGGCGCGCCACTCCTTTGTGATCTTGGCGCGGATGATCAGTGCCTCCGTGAAGATGACGATGAGCAGCGTGACTGCCGCGATGATGATGCATACCACGCGGAGCGCCGTGGAGATGGTTCCCATCGTGGAGGTCATGTTCTTCTCCGAGTTCACGATGACATACTCCGTGTCCCCGTACTCCTCAGCGACGGCCTTGACCTTCGACTCCAGATCCTCAAACTTGACATCATCCTTCGCGTAGATCAGGATGTCCATTCTCGTAAACTCGCCGAGCAGTCTCTTGGCACCCTCGATCGTCAGGTTCATGGTGCGGCCCATGCGCTCCATTCTCTGGTCGAAACCGGTGACGATATAGTCGAAGGACTTCGTTCCGTTCTTCACGGTCACGACGTCGCCGATGGACACGCCGAGATCCTCCGCCAGAGCCTGCGTCATCATGATCTCATTGTCATGCACCGGCACGCGGCCGTCCAGGACCTTCAGGTACATGCGATGGTTCACGTCGTCAACTGCAAACGTATATGCCGACTTCTCCTTGTCGCCGTGGATCACGGTCGGCTCAAAGCCCTTCTGCAGCAGCACGTTCGTGACACCGTCGATCTTGCGGTATTCGTCGGCGAAGGAGATATCACCGTTTCCGATGTACACCTTGCCGCCCTCCATGCCCATGATCTCCAGAAGCGACTCCGGCTTCGCGCCGAAGCTTTCGTACATTCCGAAGCCTGTGGTCATCGCGATGGTGAGAAGCGCCGCGATCACCAGAAGAAGGATGCTGTTGCGCACGCTGCCGAAGGTGTTCTTCAAAGACATCGTAACCGGCAGCGGCAGTCCGCTCTTATCCAGCGGAAAATGATTTTTCTTGTAGTTGTGCGTGTTGATCCCGCCGCGAAGCGCATCGAGCACGGTGATCTTTTTGTACACGCGTCCGATCAGCATTGCGATCAGGTACGTTACAACCACCATGCCGACAACCGTGAGCACCGCGACCGTCCAGTGGATCGGCTGGTTCCACGTGAGGCCGAGCACGCCGCTGACGATATCGCCGAAGAAACCGCTGGTGAGGATTCCGGTTCCTACGCCCAGGACCGAACCGATCAGTGCTACAAACACGATCTGCAGCACAAGCGACAGCCGGAGCATCGATGCCGTGTAGCCGGCCGCCTCCAGAACGCCGGTGTTTTTCATGTTCCGCACGATGAAGTTGCGCACACCGTGCATGATGATGATAAATGCGATGGCCAGCGTGAGAACGCCGAACATCAGCACTACGCCCATCACAACCTGCGGCAGGAACTGTGCGCCGCCGCGCATCATGTGCCAGTTGATCGAGACGTAGCTCGCGTAATCCTTCTCGGGATTTGCCTCGGCCGCCGGAGCGATGAGCTCGAGGTATCTCTCGCAGATCTCCTTCTCGATCGTCATCGTCTCAACACCGGCGTCGAGCGCCGCCTGATCGACGATGCCGCGGTAGACCGTTCCCCAGCCGGCCTGCGCCGGATTTTCCTCAGTGATGCGGTCAAGCATCGCCTGCGAAAGGTAGCAATAATACGTCGTGATATTGATCGACGACGAAAAATAAGGGTCTTCCGCGTAGCCGGCCACCTTCAGCGCATACACGTTGTCGCCGAACTTCAACTCCATCGTGTCACCGATCGCGAAGCGGCTCTTTAGGAAGAACGGAATGATAATGTCGTCCTCCTTAAGCCCCGTGGGATCGATCTCCAGATTCATGATCCGGGGACTCGTCGTGTAAGGCTCGGCGTAGATGCTGTACTCTTCGAAATCGGCATTTTTCGTGTTGCGGTACTGCACGTACATGTTCACGAACGGTACGGTCTCAAAGTCGACGATGTAC
>JBGUPV010000204.1:0-11121 GCA_045130455.1 Lachnospiraceae bacterium
GTTACCCCCAAGTCAAGAGGTTTTTAAAACTATATTAGAAAGGTTTCTAAACACGATGGATGTTTCAGCTTCCGAAAGGCGTTCCGAATACTCCCTCACGGTGGGAGAATTTGCCAAACTCTGCGTCACCACGAGAGACACGCTTCGCTACTATTACGAGCAGAATATACTCACGCCCTGGGTGGATCCGGAAAACGGTTACCACTATTACTCCGCATCCCAGATCAGCTCATTTTTCTTCATCTCGACCATGCGGCAGTCGGGCTGTTCCATCCGCGAGATCGCCGATATCATGCATGATTTTTCGCCGGAAGGCATCGTAAAGCTGATCAACAGCAAGATCCTCGACATGCAGCGCGAACTCTACCTTCTGAACAAAAAAATAAGCGCCCTTCATCTCGGTTCCTGGATGATGGAGCGCTACGGTATGTACAAGCCGGGTGTCCCCTTCGAGACCGAGCTTCCGGAACTGAGCGTCTACAAGACGCCGATCCGCAACCACCGGAACGCCTTCCACACCAAGGACATCGCGTATTTCATCTCCTCGCACCTGGCGAAAGCCTCCGCCGAGGATATGCTGGTCACGTTCCCCTCCGGCGCGACCATCGACCGGGACGACTTCTTCAAGGGACACTACGTCTACAACGGCGTCATCAGCCTCTCTCTCCTTCCCCCGGACGGAACGACGAACTATCCGCTGCCCGGTACACGCGCGGTGCTGTGCTCCCACGCGCACGACGCGCCGGACATCGACCGCAGTTACCGCAGGATCGCCTCGTACATAAAAAAGAACAGGCTCAAGGCCTGTTCCGATCTTTTCTCCGTCAGTCTCATCAATCTCTACGACAACGAGACCAATCACAAGTATTACAAATATCTCTTTATCTGCGTCGAGTGAACTCAGGTGTTGAAGTCGTCCGGATGGATCCTCTTCGCGCCGCTTAAGCGTGCCATCGCGCGCGCCATCGCCGCGTTCGAGATGTTGTACTCCACCATACTCTGCTTCTGCTGGAGCTCTTCGCGCGCCATATCCAGCGCCACCTGGGCGCGGTGCGCGTCAATCTCCTCGGGCCGTTCCGCGGAAAATGCCAGAAGCGTCACTTCATTGTCCCCCGTCTTGATCATCCCGTCGGACACGATCACGGCGTGGGTCGTCCCCTCCGCGTCGCGAAAGCGCACTTCACCGACGGCCACGGTCGTCGCCATCGGAGCATGGTGCGCCTGGATCTCCATCTGGCCGTCGAACCCCGGGAAAATGATGGATTCGCAGTCGCCGTCGTAGAAGACCCGGTCACACGTGATGATCTGCAGGTGGAATGTATTCATACGGTTTCCTTCCCGAATCTACGAAAAAGTTACAATGTCTCCGCCTTCTTGCGGACCTCTTCGATGGTTCCGACGTTGAAGAACGCATTTTCCGGACAATCGTCGAGCTCGCCGTTGAGGATCGCCTTGAAACCGCGGATCGTCTCGGCGATCGGCACATAGACGCCGGGAACGCCGGTGAAATTCTCCGCCACATGGAACGGCTGCGAGAGGAATCTCTGCACCTTGCGGGCGCGGTAGACGATCACCTTGTCCTCCTCGGAAAGTTCGTCCATACCGAGGATCGCGATGATGTCCTGAAGTTCCTTGTAGCGCTGCAGGATCTCCTGCACGCGGCGCGCGGTCTCATAGTGTTCCTCGCCGACGATGGATGCCTCGAGGATGCGGGAGCCGGAAGCCAGCGGGTCGACTGCCGGATAGATGCCCTGCTCCACGATCTTGCGGGACAGAACGGTCGTCGCGTCGAGGTGCGAAAACGTCGTCGCGGGCGCGGGGTCGGTCAGGTCGTCCGCAGGGACATAGACCGCCTGCACACTGGTGACACTTCCGTGCTTCGTCGAGGCAATACGCTCCTGCAGCTCGCCGAGGTCGGTGGCGAGCGTCGGCTGATAACCTACGGCCGAAGGCATACGCCCCAAGAGGGCAGAAACCTCGGAACCGGCCTGGATGAATCGGAAAATGTTATCGATGAAGAGAAGAACGTTCTGCTTCTTCTCATCGCGGAAATACTCTGCCATCGTAAGTCCCGTCTCCGCGACGCGCATGCGGACACCGGGCGACTCGTTCATCTGTCCGAACACCAGCGCGGTCTTCGACAATACGCCGGACTCCTTCATCTCGCGCCACAGGTCGTTACCCTCGCGGGAACGCTCGCCGACGCCGGTGAAGATGGAGTAACCGCCGTGCTCGGTCGCGATATTGTGGATCAGTTCCTGGATCAACACGGTCTTGCCCACGCCGGCACCGCCGAAGAGACCGATCTTGCCGCCCTTCGCGTACGGCTCCAGCAGGTCGATGACCTTGATGCCGGTCTCCAGCACCTCAACCACCGGACTCTGCTCCTCAAAGGTCGGAGCTTCGCGGTGGATGCACCAGAATTCCGCCGTCTTGTTGTTGTCGAGGGAGGGACCGCCGTCCAGCGGTTCTCCGAGGGCGTTAAAAACACGTCCGAGCACGTGCTCGCCGACCGGGACAAGGATCCCGTTGCCGGTGGATACGACCGGCATGTCCTTCGCCAGACCTTCACTGGGCGCGAGCATGATGCAGCGCACGACACCGCCGCCGATGTGCTGCGCGACTTCCATCTTCAGCGCTTTCTCCTCGAGGTTGACAATGAGCGCCTCCTTGATGGAGGGCAGCTCGCCCCGCTCGAACTCCACATCCACGACCGGACCGGACACCTGAACGATTTTTCCGATATGATTCATAGTGTACTCCTGATGCCTGATACAATCTCAGCGGCCCGATACGGCCGCGCTTTCTTTATACGGTCTTCGCGGCACGCTCCTGCCGCTTTTTATTTTTCTTCTGCAGTGCCTTCGCGCCGCCCACGACCTCGGTGATCTCCTGCGTGATCGCTGCCTGACGGAAGCGGTTGTACTCCCGCGACAGCTCCGCGAGCATCGCGTCCGCATTGTCCGTCGCCGTCTTCATGGACATCATACGGGCGCTCTCCTCCGACGCCTGGCTCTCGACCATCGCGCCGTACAGGAAACCGGTTACCGTGTTCCGGACCAGCGTCTCGAGAACGTCCTCCGCCGACGGCTGGATCTCCATCTCCGCCACCCTCGTTACGCCCTCCGCAAGCTGTCCCTGCAAATAGCGGCTCGTGCGGAACGGCAGGAGCTGCTCCACGCACACGTCCGAGGCAATGCTGTTGCGCATTCTCGTGTACACGACATAGATCTCATCGACTTTCTCTGCGCGGTACCGCTCCAAAAGGATCTCTGCCATCACCCGCGCGCGGTGCACGGAAGGGTTGTTCGACGACATCCGGAATCCGGTGTGGACCGGCAGTTTCTCCGCAAGGAAGACGTGCCGGCCGGTCTCACCGACCGCGTAGATCTCATAGCTCTGCGCGGTGGCAAACTTACTGCGCGCCTCTTTGATGACGTTTAGGTTGTACGGTCCGGCCATGCCCTTATCGCCCGTGATGACCACATAGATACGCCGCTTGACAGTCTCCAGCGCATCCTCGGGACGGTTGTCGAAGAACAGGTGCGTCATCTCCGGAAAATGCAGCAGCACATCGGTGATCTGCTCCTGCAGCGCCGTAAAATACGGCAGCGTCTCCGCGAGCTTACGCTTCGCCTTCTGGACCTTCATCGACGAAACCATGTACATGGCTTTGGTAATCTTCATCGTATCGCGGATACTCTTGATACGGCTGAGGATCTCATGCGCGTTCGCCATCGTCCTTCTCCATTCCCCGCTGCGCAAGCCACTTCTCGCCGGCCGCATCAATGCGCTCCAACTGAGACTTGCGAAGCTTTTCGCCGTTGCCGATCTCCGTGAGAAGATCGGGGTAATTCACTTTCATAAACTTGAGATAATCGTATTTGCAGGCGGACAGTTCCCTCACCGACAGACTCTCGAAGATCCTGCGGTTCGCAGCCTGCAGCAGGAGTACCTGCTCCGGCATGGACAGCGAATGCCCAAGAGGCTGCTTCAAAAGTTCCATCAGCGTACGACCGTGCGCCAGCTGGCGTTTCGTCGTCTCGTCAAGCTCCGAGGAGAACTGCGTGAACACTTCCATCTCGCGGTACTGCGCGAGATCGATACGTACCGTACCCGAAGCCTGCTTCATGACGGATGCCTGTGCGGCACCGCCGACACGGGATACCGACAGACCGACGTTGACAGCCGGGCGCTGGCCCTCGAAGAACAGCTCGCTCTCCAGGTAGATCTGACCATCCGTGATCGAGATCACGTTGGTCGGGATATATGCGGAAACGTCGCCGTTCTGCGTCTCGATGATCGGGAGCGCGGTGATCGAACCGCCGCCGAGTTCGTCGCTCAGGCGGCTCGCGCGCTCGAGAAGTCTCGAGTGCAGATAGAATACGTCACCGGGGTACGCCTCACGTCCCGGAGAACGCTCCAGGAGCAGTGAGATCGCGCGGTATGCCACCGCGTGCTTTGAGAGATCGTCGTAGACGATCAGCACGTCGCGTCCGCTGTACATGAAATACTCCGCCAGCGCGGTGCCCGAGTAAGGCGCAATATATTGAAGCGGCGCGGGCTCCGAAGCCGTCGAGGAAACAACGACCGTGTAATCGAGCGCACCCGCCTCGCGAAGCGTCGTCACCATCTTCGCGATGGTCGATGCCTTCTGGCCGATCGCCACGTAGATGCAGACGACATTTTTCCCTTTCTGATTGAGGATCGTATCGAGAGCGATCGACGTCTTTCCGGTCTGACGGTCGCCGATGATCAGCTCACGCTGTCCGCGGCCGATCGGAAACATCGAATCGATCGCGAGGATACCGGTCTCCATCGAAGTCGTGACCGGCTGACGATCCATGATGCCCGGCGCGGGATTCTCGAGGGGACGGAAGTCCGACGAAACGATCTCGCCCTGGCCGTCGATGGGATTGCCGAGGGCATCCACGATACGGCCGATAAAACTGTCTCCCACGGGCATGCCTGCCATGCGGCACGTCCTCGTGACTTGGCTTCCCTCAAAGATCTCCGTGTCACGTCCGAAAAGGATCACGCCGATCTCATCGCGGCGGATATCCATGACCATTCCCTTGACACCGCAGGCGAAGGTGACGATCTCCCCGTAGCAGGCATGATCGAGTCCCGTGACAACGGCGATACCGTCGCCGACGAAGGATACGGTACCGTACTCCTTCTCACCCGAGGCAAGGGCAAATTCCTCCAGACATTTCTTTAAGTTCGCGACCGTCTTCTTCGGACGTCTTCCGTGAACGACACCGAGCGCACCGCGCAGTTGTTCCACGCGGCCGTACATACTCCAGTCGTAGATCTTGCCTTCCGTACGGAGGATGAAACCGCTCACCAGGGACAGTTCGATCTCGACGGTGATCTCCACGTCGGGATCGCCCTCCTCCCTCGCGAGGAAGGCCTTCATGCGCGCGAGCTGAGCCTCCGACGGAGGTGTCACGCAATACAACGTTGCATGCTTCATTTGTCGTCCTCCATCGTGTTCAGAAACGCGTCGTAAAGCTCGGACTCATCCACATTACCGAGGATCTTCGTCGTCGCGGATGCGATCATATCGCCGATCTCCTTGCCGGCCTCGGAAATGATGCGCTGCTTGCGCTTCTCACCCTCGGTACTCGCATCCTTCTTGATGATCTCCGCCTCGGAACGGGCCTCCGCGAGCATCTTTTTATACTCTTCATCCGCCTGTTTGCGTGCTTCCGCAAGGATCTGTTCGCGCTCCGCCTCGGTCTTGGCTACCGCCTTATCGAGATCGGCCTTGCGACAATCCGCCTCCGCAGCGCGCTCATCCGCTTCCTTCGCCGCCGCGTCCGCCTCCGCCTGGCGCTCGGCAATGATCCTGCGCACGGGCTTAAAGAGGAAGATCTTCATCGCGACAAAAAGGATCACCAGATTGATCACGGTAAAAAGAATGCTCCAGAAATCGATTTCCAGCATAGTGCAACCCCTTTTCGCAGATCCTATTTCAACATAATGATGATCAGCAGCGCGATTACGAAACCGTAAATAGCCGTTGCCTCGGCAAGTGCGCAGCCGAGGATCAGGTTCTTACTGATCTTGCTCTCCGCCTCGGGCTGTCTCGCGATCGCCTCCACCGCCTTGCCGGTTGCGATACCGATACCGATACCGGCACCGACTGCCGCCAGAACGGCGATTCCTGCTCCGATTGCAATCAATGTTGTGCTCATAACAAAACCCTCATTTCTCTAGATTCTATGTTCGAACGCGCCGTACAGGCGCTTGCTTCCGCCGTAAAGGCTACTCGACAGCCTCGGTCAGATACAGTCCCGTCAGGAATACGAACACGTACGCCTGCAAAAAGCCGTCGAAGAAATCAAAATACAGACTGAACACCATCGGGATACCGATCGGCACGATGATCTCCAGCAGCGCCATGATGACAAATGCGCCGACAACGTTGCCGAAGAGACGCATACACAGCGACAGCGGCTTCGTGACGACCTCCATGATGTTGATCGGAAGTACCACCGGTGTCGGTTCGATGAACTTGTGCAGGTGACGCTTCAGCCCCAGGAACACGATACCCGCGGCCTCCACCAGCACGATGCTCATCAGCGCGAGCGCGATGGTCACGTTGATATCCTTCGTGGGGGATTTGAAGCCGAATATGCCGATGATGTTCGCAAAGCCGATGTACAGAAGCACTGTCACCAGATACTCCGTGAACGCCTTCGCCTTGCCCCCGACCATTCCGCTGACGATCCCGTCAAGGCGTGTCACAGCCCACTCCAGGAACGCCTGCCGCTTTGTGATATTCCGCGTCCGCAGTCCGCGCGTCGCCAGGATGGCCAGCAGGATGAACACCGCCATGATGATCCACGTCACGACAACGGACTCCTTCACGGGGATCCCGCCGAACAGAGGTATCGTAAAGACGGTATCCACGTGCATTTTTTCCATCAATTCCTCGGTCATACCTTCTGTTTGTTACCCCCTTCCGCCGTTATTTGTCATCGTCCGGACGAGCGTTTCCGCCGCCCGGTCAAGCATCGATAACATCAAATTTAATCATACCCCAAACCTTGGGAAATAGCAAGGAAAACAGGCAGGAAAATGAACAAAAAAAGAAGCCTCCGAAGAGGCTTCGTATCCGGCAGCACGATAAGCCGGGTTCTGTCTCGGGTGATCATCTGTCTTGACTGCGCGTTACCGCGCAGCTCCTCCGCATCCTTCCGAACACGGAACGCAACCTACCCGGAAGCACGACGGGCCGCCGTATCGCTTCCTGTTCGGTCTTGCTATGGGTGGGGTTTACACTGCCCTTGCCCGTTACCGGGAAGGCGGTAGTCTCTTACACTGCCGTTTCACCCTTACCGCTTGCGCGGCGGTCTGTTCTCTGTTGCACTTTCCTTAGAGTTTCCTCCACCGGACGTTATCCGGCACCCTGCCCTGTATAGCCCGGACTTTCCTCACCGTTTCCGGCGCGATCACCTGTGTTGCCGCGGCTGATTGTATCACATTTTCCGCCGCGTGGCAAGCGGTTTCACGGGCATTCCCGGTCTGTCAGCGGCTCATTCCGGGCTTTCTTCCGGCTCTTCTTCGTTTTCTTCATCCTCCTCCCCGTCCCCGGAAATGAGATCCGATCCGTCCGCTCCGAACAACGAACGGATCATAAGGGTCAGTCCGATCGCAATAAATGCAAAGCCGATCAACGCGATCAGAGTCACATAACCGACGATCATAAAAAAGATGCCAAGCAGGTTCAGCGGGAGATCCCTGCTGAGTTTTCGCTCCTCCCCGGCTCTGCGCTGCCGGATGACAAAAAAGATCACATCAAGCACAATGATCCCCAGAACGATCCAGAACGCGACACGGTACACTCCTTCGAAGAAACTCTTCCACCACCCGGCAAAGACATTACCGTAAAATGAGGATGTCATTTCCCACAGGGAACGCAGGACCGCCCTCGGATCCAGCGGGTGCATATCCGCTATGACAAATACTCCGCTCATACACTTCTCCCTCTGCCGGTCTTACCGTCATCCGCAGGATGCTCTCTGTGCTCATACAGGAACAGCCCCAGCCACAAAAACACTGCGGAAGCCGCTGTCGCGGCGATCAACACCGGCCTTTTTGAAAGAATATCACTGTAGCCGGAAAATACCGGCATCGCTCCTCCGACAAGTGCAAACGTAGTTGCGCCGAAGGCCGCGCCCTTACGTTTCGGGAACAGATTTGCCAAAGCTGTCAGCGTGATCGGCATCGTCATATTGAAGAGGAATAATGCCAAAAGACCGCAGACGATACTGTCGTATGCGAAGAAGAACAAAACCGCAGATGCCGCAAGCGATGTCACGGAGGTACGGATCCAGCCGAGACGGTCCCCGATGACCCCGCCGAGCGCTTTTCCCAGGACAACGGCGCAGACAGAGATCAATCCGGTCCGGAATCCGGTGTTCCAGGAAAATTTCATGGCCAGTCCGAATCCTCCCCGCACGCAGATGGTCAAAAGCAGACATCCCGTGATGACAAAGGCTTCGGTGGATATCCGGTCCGGATGCGGCTGCAATGTGCAGGGCGCATTCGAAACATGCCAGTCCGGGTTAACTTTTTTGTAAAACCACAGAAGGAATACAGCGGAAACGACCAGCGCGATCGCCATCATGCCGCCGGTCAGAGAGAGAAGGCCGGCGTTCATTCCGAGATACAATCCCATCGCTCCGGTCGCCACGTAGACTCCGGGCAGTGACGCTTTTCCTTCGGAGATATTCAGAACATCAATTCCGCCTCCGACGTGAAACAGCGCGTTTCCGACCCCCGCGACAATACACGCGGCGATCCCCGTGCCCTGCATGCCGAAAGCAGCGGCAATCACGAGACATCCCGCTGCGGATACGAGTGCATTCCGATCCAACCTGTCGGCTAACCATCCGAAGGGAAGCTGAAGCGCAAACGCCGCAAAGTCGTAGAAAATGATACCGAATGCCGCCTGAACCGGAGTCAGACCTGCCTTCGCGGCGGCAACACCCAGCAATACCGCGCAGGACATGTCCACAACAGCATGTAAGAGGCTGTAAACCCCGACGATCATCACCTTTTGACGTGCGTTAACCATACGCTGAAATTCCCTCCCGACACTTCCGACACCGCAACGGGATCAAATGTCCCTCGAAGAATAGCGGTCTTCTTCCGGGAACGCGGAAAACTTCGCCTCCAAAGCATCGTACTTCGCCTGATGAACACCTTTCTCCGCAGCTTTTTTTGCGAAACGGCGGCCCTGGATGATCGCGAGGATCTCAAACAGGAAGCCGATAAAAAGCAGGGAAAACACGACTCCCAGAACGATCAGCAGGATGATCGCAATATTTTCGCTTTTTCCTTTTTCATGAACGATCGGTGAGTCAGGGTGTTCCCGGTTATATTCATTGAATTTATTCCAACTGCGAATTCCCATGATCAACGCAGCGATCATCAAAACGATAGAAATCCCCATACAAATGAAATACAGCAATGAAAAGAATATTACGATCGCAAAACCGGCAGGATTCCCCATATCAGCGCGGCACACACGCGTCATGACGAGCAGGCCGGTCAAAAGCGCCGCGGACAGATCCGCTGCTGCCCTTTTTACTTTATGTTTCCCCATAACAATCCCCTCCGTAAAAATCCTTACTGCAGAAAGTCGAGCAAAAGACCCGCACCGTAAGACACCGTGTTCAGTATCGCGGACAAAAGAAACGGTCCGACCGGATTCCCTCGCAGAGTCTTTCGGTAATACATACCTTCAATGATCACCACCGCGATCTCCAGAAAAAACTGGATGAGACAGATCACCCATAACCGCACGGAAGCCTGCCCCAGCACAAAAAGGACGGTCACCAACGCCGGGTTGGTCAGAATATTGATGAGAACTACCTTCTCGATATTTTCCCATCCGCGCACACGAAGCAGCATCGCCAGCGGAACCTCAAGGATCAAAGTCCCCAGCAGGCAAAATGAGATTGTTGCCGCGTACTGCATGAACCATGCACTTTGAATCCAATCGGTCAACAGGACAGCTCCCATCCGGCATTTCCCCCCTGGATATCCTTTTCATCCGGTTTCACGCCTTCCCCGGGCAACACCCTTTCATCCGGTTTCCATCCTTCCCGGGCATGCTCGCGGAAAATGCTTACACGCGGAATACGCTTCCGCCGATGAACTCGCGCAGGATCGCGTTGTGCGGCACACTCTCCGACGGCATCGCGAGGAAGTACGAAAGCATCTTGAGCAGCCGGTTGGCCTCGAGATACTCCGGCGAGTCCTCGGGAACACCGTACAGAAGCGGCTCGATGTACGTCTTCAGAACGGCCAGCTCATAGACCGCAGCCGAGTTGTACATCACGTCCGCCGACTCCTGGTGCGGGAAAATGTGCTTTTCCTCGCCGCGGCGCACCGAATACCACATCGCGATGGTCTCCGTCGCCGACGAGCCGCGGGTGCGCGCATCGCGGACGATACGGCGGATCAGGCGGACATCCGTCGTCGGGATGCGGTTGTGACGGTCGATGTTGATCTCCGTGAGCGCACTGATGTAGATGCGGAATTTGCTCTCCGCAGGCAGCGAGTACGACAGGCGGTCGTTCAGTCCGTGGATACCTTCGATCACGAGGATGTCATCGGGTCCGAGCTGCAGGAAATTGCCCTTGTACTCGGGCTTGCCGGTCTTGAAGTTGAACTCCGGCATCTCCACACGCTCGCCGTTCAGAAGCTGCGTCATCTGCTTGTTGAACAGCTCGATGTCAAGCGCCTCGAGGCACTCGAAGTCGTAGTTTCCGTACTCATCTCGCGGGCAGAACTCGCGGTCTCTGTAATAGTTGTCCAGTCCGATCGGATGCGGCTTGAAGCCGATGGTGCGGAGCTGGATCGATAATCTGTGGGAAAATGAGGTCTTGCCCGAGGAGGACGGTCCCGCGATCATGACGAACTTCTTGCCGCCGGCCTCGCGGATCATCTCCGCGATCTCCGCCACGCGCTTCTCAAGAAGCGCCTCCTGTACCAGGATCAGATCCTCTGCGCCGCCGTTCGCGATGCAATCGTTGAGGTCGCCGACCAATTCGATGCCGACTGCGCTGCCCCAGGTGTTGGTCTTCTGCAGCGTCTCAAACA
>JBGUPV010000205.1:0-32006 GCA_045130455.1 Lachnospiraceae bacterium
ATTTCGCGCGGCAGTACCGGCTGCAGTTCCTGCCGCTCGATGTGGAACTGGCCTGTTCCGGGGATTATTACGACCGGGGAGTGGACATTGTGACGCTGCGGTTTTATGACGACGGCAGCGCGTATATCCACCAGGATTGCCGGTGCCAGGGAATCTCCGCGGGCAGTGTGGGCGGCGGGGAGGTATCGTTTGATCTGCCGAACGATTTCTACCTCACGATGACCGCGGATGAGCTGGCCGACAAATGCTGGCTCAGCGGCTTGATCAAGAAGAACGGAGTGCTGGCGTCGGTGATGAAGAAGGCGAAGGCAAACGGCGGATTTCTGATCGACTACAGTAAGAAAAAGAAAACAAAGGATCAATGAACGGGAGAAGGCCGCGGATCCGGAAAATATCGGGCACAGCCCCGGAAAACAAGAAAGAAACGAGGAAAAAACAATGAAACAGTTTCGTCGGGACATTTGGGAAGAGGGTGAGTACACCTACAAGGCAGCGTACGGTTTTATGCCGAACGTGAGAGTGTACCTTCACGAGGAGGACGATACGGCGCGGGACGGCATGCTGGTCGTTCCGGGCGGCGGCTATTGCATGTGCGCGCCGCACGAGGGCGAGATGGTGGCCAAGGTGTTTTATGAGCAGGGGAAAAATGTGTTCGTACTCACGTACACGACGGACATTACATTTTCCGTGCCGCTTAAGAAGCAGCCGCTCAGCGACATCGCGCGCGCGATCCGCTACATCCGCGCGAACGCCGCGGAGTTTCACATCGAGGGCAAAAAACTGGCGATCTGCGGATTTTCCGCGGGCGCTCATGTGTGCGGCAGCGTGACGGTGCACTGGGATGACGTGCCGGAGACGAACCCGGTGTACGCCGCATTTTCCGCGAGACCGGATGCGTCGATCCTGTCGTACCCGGTCATCACCACCGGCAAGTTTACCCATGAATCGTCGGTGCAGGCGCTTCTGGGACCGAACCCGACGGAGGAGGAACTGGAGTATTTTTCGCTGGAGAAGCAGGTGACGAAGGACACGCCGCCGACGTTTTTGTGGCAGACCGCGACCGACATGCTTGTGCCGGTGGAGAACAGTTACCTCTTCGCCGAGGCACTTCGTGCCAACGGTGTTCCCTTCGCGCATTACGTGTTCCCGTCGGGTTTCCACGGCCTCGGCGCATGCAAGGGCATGGACTATCAGGGATGGTCGGACGGAGGCTACGTGATGGAGCAGGTGGAGTTGGCAGTCGCGGCCGTGAAGGCGGGCAAGGGCTACAATGTTTCGGACCGCCGCGTGGCGGAGCTGCGGGCACAGTTCCCGGACAAGCAGGAGGAGCAGGAGGCTCCCGCGTTCGAGTGGAAGCCGGACGTTACGCTTTCCGAGGATGTCGGCATGTGGACGGAACTGGCGCGCGTATGGATGAACCGCCTGTAAAAAAGTGCTTGACAAACTCCGGACGGCGGAGTATCCTAGGCACAATATTTCGGAAAGGAAGACAGTCACATGCGTAAGTTTGCGAACCGAATTGCACATACGAATGAATATACCGTGGACCCCTCTTACGTCGATGGTTACTTTAACGTATGCAAGAATTCGGAACGCAGAGCAGAATAGATCACCGGAATATCATAACCTGAGTATGATCACCGCCTATCCTGTTTTGGGTAGGCGGTTTTTTTTATATCTCAGGCCATCATCAACAGATTCGGAGGAAGTGGTATGAAGTACTACAGGGTTCACACGGCGGACATCGCCTACATGACGCAGCAGCCGCGGGGCATATTCACGGCCGTCTGGAGAATGGTCGACGCCGGTATGATGACCGAGGAGGAGGTCGCGGAGTATTGGCGAAACCGCGAATATTTCGAGGAGGTGCTGCCGGTCCCGCCGTTTTACGCGGACGGCAATCCCGACGGAGCGGTCACATGGTTCAAGGATACGCCGGAGGGCAACCGGATCTGGGAGCAGATGACATTTTACCGCGCCATGGGCGCAAAATACGGGGTTCGCTTCTTCCGTTCGGAGTGCGATGAGTTGCCCGGTGAGCTTGTGTACGAGGACGATTTCCAGGTTGCCGTGAAGGGTCAGCCGGAAAATGTCGAGATCGTGACAAAGCCGCTGGACTGACAGGTTCCGGCAGCAGGGGAGATTTCATAGAAAACAGTCGAAAAATGAAAGGGGAGCGGAAACATGGATGAGAGAATCAAGATCGTGAGTGAATTTTACGGAGAAGTTGATGAGGATGGCCGTCTCGGCAGGTCCCGACACGGGCAGCTCGAGTACGCGACCACCATGGTGTATATCCATCGATATGCGAAGCCCGGGGCGATGATCATCGAGCTCGGGGCAGGCACCGGCCGATATTCGGTCACACTGGCCAAGGAGGGTTTCGATGTGACCGCCGTGGAGCTGGTGGAGGAGAACCTCGCGGTTCTGAAACAAAAAGCGGAGGCACTCCCGAAAAACAGTATCAGACTGCAAGCGCTGAAGGGGGATGCGACAGACCTTTCGGCATTCGCCGATGAGACGTTCGACGTGACGCTCTCGTTCGGACCGATGTATCATTTATATGAGCCGGCGGACGTGCGGAAAGCCATCCGTGAGGCGATACGCGTGACGAAGAAGGGCGGAGTCATCCTGTTCGCATTCCTCTCGGTGTATGCGGTGATGTTCGACAACTATCTGAAGGAAACACTGCATTTCGGGATTGAGGAGAACTTCGACGCGGACTACCGTGTCAGACATTTTGCGGAGCAGCTTTTCACCGGATACGACATTGTCGAATTCGAGGAGCTGTTCAGGGACGAGCCGGTCGAGCATCGGAAGACCGTGGCCGTGGATACGGTCCTGGAGCTCGCGGAGCACCGCGATGATTTTTCGATGACCGACGAGGCGTTTGAGGAGTTCTTCCGGTATCATTTGGCGACGTGCGAGAAGCGCGAGCTGCTGGGCGCGTCGAGCCATCTATTGTACATTTGTCAAAGAGGAGGAAAATGATGAGAAAGCTGGTCTTTCCGGACTACAAAAACTGTATCGCCAACCTTCCGAATTCGATCCTTCGCAAGTTCGGCACCGAGACTGTCGGCGACAGCCTTCCGATGCTGGACCGGTATCTAGAGAAAGATTACAAAAACATCGTCGTGGTCCTCCTGGACGGCATGGGAAAGAGCATCATCGAGCGGCACCTGGACGCGGACGGCGCGTTCCGCTCGCATCTCGCAGGCATCTACACCTCCGTGTTCCTCTCGACGACGGTGGCGGCGACAACCTCGGTGATGTCGGGGCTGCAGCCGTGCGAGCACAGCTGGCTCGGGTGGGACTGCTACTATCCGAGCGTTGACAAGAACATCACCGTGTTCTTTAATTATGAACAGGGGACGAAAGAGCAGGCGGCGCCGTACAATGTGCCGTGGACGGTAACACCGTATGAAAATGTTGTGGACCGCCTGAAGCGCGACGGCCGGCAGGCGCACCTGCTGGCTCCGTTCGCGGATCCGCATCCGGAGACGTTTGCGCAGATCTGCGACGGTATCAGGGCGCTTGCCGCGGAACAGGGACAGAAGTATATCTACGCGTACTGGAACAACCCGGACGGGCTTCTGCACCGGCACGGCTGCGGCGCGGACATCGTGCACGAAAACCTGCGCGAGCTTGAAGCGCAGGTCGCGGCGCTGGCGGAGAGCCTTACGGATTCGCTGATCGTGGTGACCGCGGACCACGGGCATCTGGACACGCGGACAGCGGTGATCCAGGATTTTCCGAAGATCTGCGACTGCCTGGTGCGGCTTCCTTCGCTGGAGCCGCGGGTGCTGAACCTCTTCGTCAAAGAGGGCAGGAAAGAGGAGTTTGTGAGCGAGTTCAACAAAGAATTCGGCGATCAGTTCCTGCTGATGCCCGTCGACGAGGCGATCGAACGCGGACTCTTCGGAACCGGTAAACATCACGCGGAATTCCGGGGAATGCTCGGGGATTATCTCGCGATCGGCACGGGCGACCTCTCGATCTATTTCAACGAGGAACGCTGGGTATCGATGCACGGGAGCCTCTCGGAGGACGAGATGCTGATCCCACTGATCGTATTTGACAAATCAGGAAAATAACGGGGAAAATACTATGGATCTGATCGTTTTGATCGGCAGCGGTGCTGTCGGAAAGATGACTGTCGGCCAGGAACTTCGGAAGATCACCGATTTCCGGCTGTTTCACAACCACATGATGATCGAGCCGGTGATCGAGATCTTCGGTCAGCGCGTCAGCGATCTTGTCAATAAGCTGAGGGACGATGTGTTCGAGGCGTTCCTGAAGTCGGATTTTCAAGGGATGATCTTCACGTTCATGTGGGCTTTTGACATGAAGGAGGACTGGGATTATCTCAAGAGCGTGACCGACCGCTTTGAGGCGACCGGCGGGACTGTGTACTACGTCGAGCTCGTCGCGGACCGCGCGGTCCGCCTCGAGCGCAACAAGTCGGAAAACCGCCTTCTGAACAAGGCGTCCAAGCGCGACGTCGTGCTCTCCGAGGACCGGATGGTCCGCGAGGAGACGAAGTACCGTCTGGAGAGCCGTGAAGGGGAGATCCCTTTTCCGAACTA
Organism: Lachnospiraceae bacterium; assembly: GCA_045130455.1. Classification (GTDB taxonomy): domain Bacteria; phylum Bacillota; class Clostridia; order Lachnospirales; family Lachnospiraceae; genus ISDg. The sequence goes on from JBGUPV010000205.1 coordinate 4,587, forward strand.
TATCAAGATCGACAACACGAACCTTGAGCCGGCGACGGTGGCGCGGATGATCAAGGAGCATTTTCATCTGCCCGATATGCGTAAGGACCGCCTGCTGCAGACGGTGAAGCTGGAGAAAGTCCGCGAGGATGAGCTTGAGCTTCTGCATCAGATGCAGATCGAGAGCTTTATGCCGCTCTACGAGATCTACCACGACGAGGGATCGCCGGCACTCGAGTCCATTGAGCGCATCCGCAACCGCGCGAAGGTCGCGAACCGGCAGTACTACTTTATCGTGAAGGACGGGGCGCGGGTCGGCGTCATCAACGTCGGGCACAATGACCCGAACGAGCACGCCGTGTCGTACGTCAGCCCGCTGTTCATCCTGCCGCGGTACCAGAACCGGGGATTCGGCTACGCGGCGATCCGCAAGGCGATGGAGATGTACCCCGAGGTGACGACGTGGAAACTCACGACGATCAAGGAGGAGCCGCGCAACTGCCATCTCTACGAAAAATGCGGTTTCGTCCGCACCGGCGAGGAGGAGATCATCAACGACAGGATGACCATCGTCGCGTACGAGTGTCACAGGTAAGTTCGGAAAATGTTGCCTTTGTCCCGGAGTTCGGCTACAATAGGTCGGGGACTCACGGAAGTGAGCGAAGGAAAGGATACTGAGGATGGACGAGAGATTTTCCAGAACACAACGGCTCTACGGACGGGCGGCGATGGAGCGGCTTCAGAACTCCCGCGTCGCGGTGTTCGGCGTCGGCGGTGTCGGCGGCTACGTTGTGGAAGCACTGGCCAGGTCGGGGGTCGGGGCACTTGACCTGATCGATCATGACCGCGTGAGTCTGAGCAATCTCAATCGTCAGATCATTGCGACGCAGGATACGATCGGCCGCGAGAAGACCGAGGTCGCGGCGGAGCGGGTGGCGTCGATCAACCCGGAGTGCCGGGTGACGGTACATCCGGTCTTCTTCCTGCCCGAGACGCAGGATGAGTTTGATTTTACGCAGTATGACTATGTCGTCGACGCGATCGACACCGTTGCAGGGAAGATGGCGATCATCGAGAAAGCCAGGGAGGCCGGGGTACCGGTCATCTCCGCGATGGGGGCGGGCAACAAGATCCGTCCGTCGATGTTTGAGGTCGCGGACATCTACAAGACGTCCGTGTGTCCGCTGGCGAAAGTGATCCGGCGGGAGTGCAGAAAGAGGGGGATCCGTTCCCTGAAGGTCGTGTACTCACGCGAGGAGCCCCTGTCTCCGCTCACGGAAGCGGAGGGAGGTGCGGCAGAGGAGCCCGCGGGCGCGACGACAAAGAGAAGAGTTCCCGGCTCGACGGCATTTTCACCGTCGGTGGCCGGCCTGATCATCGCCGGAGAGGTGGTCAACGACCTGACATCCGCCGAGTTCAGAGCAAGTCGGAAGGACGAAGGGAACGTGAAGGAGAGCGACGGAGAGGACAGGAAGGGTTCCTGTGAAAACTTTGATCCCGTGAAGGCAACTGCAACGGGAAAACTGTATATTTTGCGGCACGGCAAGACCGAGTGGAACATTCGCCGAAAGCTGCAGGGGCAGACGGATGTCCCCCTGTGTGACGAGGGACGCGCGATGGCCGCGGAGGCCGGCGAGAGATATAAGGACGTGCATTTTGACGTGTGCTACTGTTCGCCTTTGAGCCGTGCGAGAGAGACCGCGGAACTGCTGCTGCGCGGACGCGATATACCGATCATTTTCGACGACCGCTTGAAGGAAGTGTCCTTCGGCGTCTACGAGGGGATCGAGAGCAGCTTCAACATCCCGGATTGCCCGGTCAATGAATTTTTCTACCATCCCGAGGACTACCGCACGCCCGTGGAGGGCGGGGAGAGCACGTACGACCTGATGGAGCGGACGGGCAGCTTCCTGCGGGAAGTCGTGCAGCCGCAGCTCGCGGCCGGGAAGGATGTGCTGATCGTCGGCCACGGCGCGATGAACATGAGCATCGCGGTGCAGGCGCGCAATATTCCGGTTAAGGACTTTTGGAAGATCGGGATCAAGAACTGTGAACTGATCTGTCTGACGGACGAAGAGCAGCAGAACCCCTGCGGAAACGAGCGGTAATTGTTGACGCATCGGTAATAAGGAAGTATACTGTACTTGGTATGCCGCGTGCGACATCCGAGCCAAGGAATACGGAGGGGTTCACACATGAAATATACGATGGAAATCGCGGGACTGAAGAGAGATCTCCCGCTGTGCAAGATCACGGATAACTTCTATATCGCCGCATTTATCTGCTTCGGCGATGCGGAGATCACGGTGGCGTGCGCGGAGGAACTGCTCAAGCTGGTGCCCGCGGACGAATATGACTATATGCTGACGGCGGAGGCGAAGAGCATCCCGATCATCCACGAGATGGCACGCCAGTCCGGCGCGGAGAAGTATTTTATCGCGAGAAAGGGACCGAAGGTATATATGCCCGACCCGCTCAAGGTGTCCGATCGTTCGATCACGACGCAGGCTGAGCAGGCGCTGTATCTCGGACGCGACGACGCGGAACTGATCCGCGGAAAGAGGATCCTTCTGGTGGACGATGTGATCTCCACCGGCGGCTCTCTCCGCGCGATGGAAGAACTTGTCAACATGGCAGGCGGCGTGGTAACGGGCCGTGTGGCTGTTCTCGCGGAAGGCGCGGCAGCCGAGAGAACGGACATTAAATTCCTTGCTCCGCTTCCCGTATTTAACGCGGACGGAACGATCAAGGGTTGAGATGCCGGCCGGAGTGCCGGTCACGAAGGAAAATGATCAGCGCGGGCGGTCGAGGGGTCGATCGTCCGCGTAAGATTTCCCGGGGCAACCGGGAGATTCCGGGGCAAATGCATGGGTGATACACGGAACAACCAAACGTCATCGGCGGCGCGCAACATCTCGTACAACACGTTGATCAGCGTGCTTTCCTACCTGTGCAACGCATTTGCCATTGTCTATATCAGCCGGATCCTGCAGCCGGTGGCGTACGGGCGGTTCCAGTTCACGGACACGGCTGCACGCTATTTTGTGCTGGCAGCCGCGCTGGGAATGCCGTATTACGCCATGCGCTGCTGCGCGCGGTGCCGCGGGGAGCGCGACAGGTTGAGCCGCGTGGCTTCGGAGCTTTACTCGATCGGCATGATCCTCGCCGTTGCGGTGGGCGGTCTGCTCGTCGGACTCAGCTTCGCTGTCGGCCGGTTCCGCGACAACCAGGTGCTGATGCTGATCCTGGGCACGGAGCTTCTGTGGCAGGCGCTCGGGTGCAACTGGCTTTTCCGCGGGATCGAGCGGTTCCGCTATCTCGCGATCGTCACGCTCATCGCCAAAGTCGGTTCCATTGTGTGCATGATCCTGTTTGTCCGCTCGCCGGAGGACCTGTACACCTACGCGATCCTCTTTGAGGCGTCATCCGCGGCCGTGAGCATCGTGAACCGGATCGCCATGAGGCGCGACGTGGATCTCCGTTTTACGTTGAAGATCCCGAAGGCGCACGCGAAACCGCTTTTGGTGTTCTTCCTCATGAGCTGTATGACGACGATCTACGGAAGCCTTGACATCGTGATGCTGGGCTTCCTTCGCAGTGATTATGAGACCGGTCTTTACGGACTGGTGTCGAAAGCCAAGGGGCTGCTGACATTTTTCGGCGGCGTGGTCTGGGCGGCGGTGATGGCGCAGGCGACGCAGGCCTGGGGGCGCAAGGACCGTGCGGAGACGGAGCGTCTGACGAAGCGGTCGATCGAGCTTGTGGCGCTGGTCAATCTGGCGTTCACGATGATCTGTCTGATCTATGCCGAGGACATCGTTGTCTTCGTCGGCGGAAGCCGGTATTCGGAGGCTGCCATGGCGCTTCGCATCACGGCGCTCTCCGTGGTGCCGATCGGGCTGAGCAACATTCTCGGCGGCCAGGTGCTGATCGCGTCGGGCAAGGAGCGGAGGCTGCTGCAGATCGAGTGCGGCGCGGCGATCCTGAATTTTGCGCTGAACCTCTACGTAATCCCGAAATACTCTATCGAGGGCGCGGCGGTGACGACGGTCATCGCGGAGTTCGCGGTCTGGATCCTCTGCCATGTGTACAGCGCGAAAAATGACGGGCTTCCCCATCGTTGTCTCCTCCCGGATTGGAGGGTAGCGGTGATGTGCGCGGTTGCGGCGGTGCCCGCGTGGTTTTTGCGGGGGCTCGACACGAAGCTGTGGCTGCGGCTCGGCTGCGGGTGCGGTGCATTTGCCGTGACCTACGGACTCGTCGGGCTTCTCCTCGGGGAACCGATCATCCGGAGCATCCTCGCCAAGAAAAGAATTGAGAGAACGGCCAAGTCATGATATACTAAGATAACTGTTTCGAAGAACAGTGTTGGGAAGCAAGCATTTGCTCAGGAGAAAACCATGATTGATTTTGATGAAGAATTGAAGAAGTACACGCCGAGCATGGAGATCAGCGAGGCGGAGGAAGCGGTGCTGAGCCGTGAGATCACGGACGCGGCAGATGTGATCGAGCGTATTCTGCAGGAGCGCAAGGAGCTCTCATAACCTGACACCGGGAGGCAAACTATGATCTGTCCGAAATGCGGAGCCAACATGACGCTGCAAAAAGGCGTCTGCGCAAAATGCGGTTACGACATCGAAGTCAACCGCATGACGCGCAGGTACTCCTGCTTTTTTTACAATCGGGGACTGGAACGGGCGAAGAACCGCGATCTGTCCGGTGCGGCGGAGATGCTGCAGCGCGCGCTGAAGGTCAGCAAGAAGAACGTGGATGCCCGCAACCTGCTCGGTCTTGTGTATTACGAGATGGGCGATCCGGTGGCGGCGATCCAGGAGTGGATCATCAGCCGGAGTTTCCTTGAGGAAAATAACCCGGCGACGCGATACCTGGAGATCCTTCATTCCAACCCCGCCAAGCTTGACAACTTAAACCTGGCGATCCGCAAATACAACGGCGCCGTGGACGCGATCCGCAACGACGGCGACGATCTTGCGCTGATGCAGCTGAAGAAGGCGGTGAGCCTGAATCCGAAGTTCGTCCGCGCATGGCAGATGCTGGCGCTGCTGTACATGAAATACTCGCGGATGGACAAGGCGAAAGAGTGCCTTCGCCGTTCGCTTTCGATCGATTCGGCCAACACGGTTTCCACCACATATCTCCGTGAGATTCGCGAGATGTACCGCGCGAACCGGCGGTTACGGATCCGCGAGGCGGAGCCCGGGGAGGAGCAGCAGGAGGAAGCGCCGCTCTCCGTGACGAAGACGTACAACTCGTATCTCGAGGAGCAGGACCACATCGACTACCGAGTGCTGTTCTCGCTGTTGGCAGGCATTTTCCTCGGGATCATGGTCGTATATTTCCTCGTGATCCCCGGCGTGAAGACCGGAATGAAGGAGGATTTCAAGGGGACGCAGGCAGAGTATGCGGAGCAGATGTCCCAGTACCTGACGGACATCGACGCCCTCGAGAAGGAAGCACAGTCGCTGCGGAGCAAGATCGAGCTGCAGGAGTCCGAGCTGGACGCGACGAATGCGGAGCTCGAGGAGCTGCGTGACAAGGCCGGCGGTATCAACGTGTTCAACATGACGGCCTACTACCTGAACTTAAAGAAGAAGCAGGAGCCCACCAAGGATGAGCTGTTCATCCTGCAGAAGAGGATCGGCGCGGTTTCGAAGGAGGAGCTGGCCAACAACTCGGCGAAGCAGATCTACGACCGCGTAGTCGAGGATTTCCCGGATGCGCTGACGGTCACGATGACGAGCTCCGAGCTGTATGAGAAGGGCCGTGAGCGGTACAACAACAAAGAGTACGAGTCGGCGCTGGAGTATTTTACGTATTCCTATGAGAAATCGGCCGATAACGAGGAGAACCTGTATTTCCTCGCGAGAACGTACCAGATCACGGGCGACAAGGAAAATGCGCTGAAGTTCTACACCGAGTACCAGGAGCGTTTCCCGGAGGGCAAGTTCAAGAACGATGTCGCCGGGTACATCCAGCAGGTGAAGTAAGGACGGAAGTAAAAACGGAAAATGCAGTATAAGCAGTTGATCAGAGCAGTAAATAAGTACAGTAAATAAGCAGAATTAAGTAGCAGAATAACAAAAAAACAGCGGCAGGGATGTCCGGGATTTCCGGAGCCCTGCCGCTTATTTCATCATGCGGTACAAGCGGTAGATCAGTCGGCCGTTGTACTTTCGTGTCAGCGGTTGGATGTAAGCTTTGCAGTTGCCGCAGCGCAAGCACGCGGCGGTGACTTCCGCGTCATTTTCACGGAGTTTGAGCACCGGTGAGCCGTGGCGGAACCGGAAGGCTTTCGTGCCGAGCGCGGTGTCGTAGACATATTCGTCGGCGGCCTGATTGTCCGCGGAAGCGAAGTCGCAATCCCAGACAAGACCGTCCTCCGGTTCGCTGAGGCAGCGGTACCGGAAGTTGTCCAGGTAGTTCGGGGCAATCCGGCGCCATGCGTCCAAAAGGAGTGCGTCGGTGATCAGTTCCTCCTGATCCTCCCCGGACTGGCGCTTGCTCACCTCGGTCAGCCAGCGGAACTGGTCGCGGTACACAAGGAGCACGAAATCGAGGAACTGTCGGAGACAGTTGTCTGTCCAGTAGATGCAGTGCGGCGAGGTGCGATGCTGCAGGAAGGTCGAACCGCCGGCGGCGGTATCGGCGAGGTGAATGCCATCCGCATTCCATTGGGCGGGATTGGCGTACCAGATCACATCGTCGTCGCAGAGGAAACACCGCGTGATGCCGTGGTCCTTCATGTAGCCGTACAGTGCAAAATGACGGTCGAGACTGTCGAAAGCCCTGTGATCCGCATCGCGTCCGCCGATGGGGCGGTAGTATTTGCGGAAATAGTTGCGCTCCTCGCGGTTTAACGACTCCGCGTCCGCCCAGTTGGCGACGTAGCCGCGGTTGGCCTCGTCACCGAGCAGCGCGACGTTGCGGAAGCCGCATACGCGCGCGGCGCGCTGCAGGATCGTATACCAGACGTCACCGCCGCCGTTGTGAAGATACACGACGGGGCACGATCCGGAGAGATCACGCTCCAGCACGGGGTAGAGCACGCAGTTGTCTGCGGCGAAGAGAAGATAAAGGAACAGCGGATAACATGCGGTGAGCGCCCGAAGCGTGTCGGAGGGCTCGGTCGACGCGATGCTGAGGCTTGCCGCGTAGGCGGCCAGGATCGTCAGGGCGTCGGCCTGCAGGCGCTCGTCCCGGGTGCAGCCCTTCTTCCAGTCGACCTGCATAAGGCGCGCGAAGCGCCTGAACAGGAAAAATACGATGATGAGCTGAAGCAGCGCGTAGTACCAGTTGAGCGGTGTCACGCGGGCAAATACTTCCACGGGGAAGATGATGCGTACGAGCGTGAGCAGCGTGTCCAGCAGGTAGTAGGAGACGTGGCCCATGTAGTTTTCGTCGGGGAAGAGACGTCGGAACGTCGCGTCGGAGGTGACGCCCGGGTGCAGTTCATAGAGCTTGGCGACATAGCCGGCCTGGTACAGCAGACAGAAGACGAGAAGCGCGAGCACGCAGATGCGGATCGCCGCGAGATCATGTTTCTGCCACAGGCGCGCGATCAGGTAGATCGGGATGATCACCAGCGCCGTGCGCTCGAGGAAGAAACCGTAGGCGAAGATCGCGGCAAAGCACAGCAGATAGCGAAGCCACGCGTGCCGTATATTGAGAAAACCGATGACCGCCGTGAAGAGCGCCACGGAAAGGAGCAGCGCCGACGGCTGGAACACGAAAAGCGTATCGAGGACCGGCAGCAGCGCGAAGCACAGATAGGGCACGCGCCGGCGCACGCCGATGATCATGATCGTGAGAAGATAGAGGACCGCGGCGAGCGTCAGTCCGCCGATGAAATAGACCGTATAGCTGATCTGCGGGATGCCTGCCTGACCGAGAAGATCGTTGAGCCGGCCGAAGTCTTTCGTCATCTCGAAAAATGCGCCGAGCTTGTGGAGACCGCGGTACAGAAGAAGATAATACAAAAGCCCGTCGACCGCCAGTTTGAGCAGCGCAACAAAAAGGACCTTGCGGCGGTCCTTTGGAAAAGCGCGCTGTGCGTAGGAGTTTCGGTTGTCATTTTCGGCTTTGGACATGACATTTTCCCCGGGTGTTTGAGCGGTATACAGACTATAGGCTATCATACCCTTTTTCAAGTTTTTTGTAAAGTTCGATTTCGGGTTTACTTCTTGTATCCTTTTATGATATAATTACATTACTGAAAATAACGGACGTTCGGAACGCGCCGAAAAGTCCGATCCGAGGTACGGATGAGAGTGGAGATTTGTCGAATCGCATATCGGATCGCAAGAGCAGCAGCTGTGGTATCGCTGGTGCTGTTTCTGATGTCCGCTTCCGGTAGTCTCAACGCGAGATGCAAAGCTTCCGCGCAGCCGACGGCGACGCGCGTGACGCTTCGCGAGAACAGCACGTACTTCGACGGCAACGGTACGTACGGGAATGCTACCTACGGCGGCTACGATTATGACGGGAACGCCACCTACGGCGGTGACTACGATTACGACGGAAACTTCACCTACGGCGGGAATTCCACTTACGGCGGTAACTCTACGTACAGCGGCAATTCCACGACGGAGATCACGGGAGATCCTTCCGACGGAAAGAACCAGACGGTCACGGATGGTGACGGAAGCAGTGATTCGAACAAGGACGGCATGAAGGCGAAAGTCGCCAGACGATATGCCCTCGGTGTGATCCTCGCCGGCGGTCTGTCGCTCGGGATCCTGATCGTTCTGTTCCGCTACTGGGGCAAGCACAACGGCATCCGCAGAGAGTGATGACGGTGAAAGAAAACAGTATATGAAATCCGCAGGGCGGCCTTCGGGCCGCCTTCTTTGATGCCTTGTACCGCGCCCGGAAAAAAGCGAATAAAAGGGAACTGCTACCAACAAACTCTACGTCGTAAAGTTCATTGGTAGCAGTCCCCTGCGCGTAATATAAAGAGGAAAAAGAAAACCTTCAATGTTATGAATCGGAGCCGAATTACTCCCGGCTGAATCCGATATTGGAATGGATTATAGCATACCCATTTCTCATATGCAATCGTCAAATTTCACAAATAATGACAAATTTTTTTTCATAATGTGCTACATCTGTTTTTTGACGATGGCGTACTCATTGCCGCATCGATAAAACGGACATTGGAACGTCTGCCCGGTCAGAAAACGGACCATATCATCCTCATCGAGATCCATGACGCACACGTAGCATTCGCTGTCGTCATCGTACTCGTAGTTCATACAGTCATCGCAGTTTGTGACCTTGGGGGCATCCTTGGCTGTCTTGCTCATATTGCGGGCCTTTCATTGATCAATCCGTGGTTCCTGCACCGGCACCGCCGTCGGGCGTTCCGGTGTCACCGCCGCCTACGCCTGCGCCGGGATCCGCCGCGTCGGGATCCGGAGTCGGTGTCGGAGCCTTGGTCGGAAGCGGCTTGTTCGGGTCGATGATCGCACCGGAGTGTACCGTACAGTAACCGCTCTGAACGGAAGCCGGAAGGATATACGCGGTGTCCGCGGTACCGTGGTTCTCACGGATTTCCTGTGACTCTTCCTTACGGAGATAGATACGTACCGCGATGTTGTTACATCCGGATGTTGCCTTCAAGCCGGTCTCGGCACATACCGCAACCTTCACGTGGCACGTACAGGTCGTGTACGGCTGGGTGCCTCTCGCAAAATACTCCTCGATTATGCAGTTGCCGCCGGGGTAAGCGTCACACAGACCGGGAACGGCCAGGTTTCCGCACTTGGAGCATACTTTGTATTTTTCGATGTTGGAAGGCTGAACGAAGGTGACGTCTTCCTTGCAGTTCTTCAGTTGGTGGACATCCTCCATGATGTACCGCCATATATATCGGTAGTACGTCGTGTTCACCTGCTCGAGGTTGTTGTCGTAACCGGTCCAGATCGCCGAGCAGTAGTACGGAGTGAAGCCCGCGAACCAGAGGTCGACGGCGTCGTGTGCGGTACCGGTCTTGCCGGCTACCGGGATCTTCACTTTGCGGAGCGCACAGGCGCTACCGGTACCGAAGGAAGCCGTGGTATCCAGCATCGCGCTTGTGAGGAGCCATGCGGTCGAGGATTTCATGACTCGAGAGGACTCCTGAATGTTATTGATCAGCATGTTGCCGTCATGATCGATGATCTGTGTGTAGTAACGGGGCTTGTTATATACACCGTCGTTGGCGATCGCGGCGTAACCGGCCGTCATCTCCAGAACGGAACAGCCCTTGGTCAGACCGCCGAGTGCGATCGAGACGTTGTAGTCGGAGTAACCGTCGCTGCCGTCGGTATCGATCTGGCTGAAACCGAGGCGCTGCAGGTAATCCACACCGACGGACGGGCCGACCGCTTCCATACAGCGGATCGCGACGACGTTCATGGAGTGCCAGATACCTTTGCGGATGGTGGTAAGACCTTCGTAGTAGTTGGTTCCCCACCAGTTCTTTACGAACTGTTCGCTGTTCGCGTACTGGTAGTAGGCATCGTCAAATGTGCTTGCCAACGTGTAGCCCGCGCTGTCGATCGCCGGCAGGAAGGATGCGAGAACCTTGAAGGTCGATCCTGCCTGACGGTACGTATTGCTGGCGCGGTTCAGGACTCGGTTGCCGACCTTTTCGCCGCGGCCGCCGTACTGCGCGAGCACGTGGCCGGTCTTCTGGTCCATGATGACCATGGCCGCCTGCGGCTGCAGAGAGAAGTTGCGGTTGCCTTCGGTGATACGGTATTGTACGCCGGGATGTTCCTCCTGATACAGGTCTTCCATCGCCTGCACGAAATCGTCGATCATGGAGTTGAACGTCTCGATGTCGACGGTGTATCCGCTGATACCGCGGCTGCCGGAGTCCTTCTCGTGATAGAAGATCTTGCCGGAATCCTTGAAGTCGGCATAGAACTTGATGAGGTCGTTGAAGTGGTAGTGGCGGTCATTTTCCTTCTTGCCGTCCTTGTCAACGAAGGAAAGCGCGTAATCCTGGGACAGCTCGTAGTAGGAACCGGGCTTGCCGCCGTGCTCATTTTCCCCTTTGCCCATGATATTCGGAAAATACGAATCGTTGGTGAAATAGCTGTCCATGATCGCCTGGATGGCGGGATCCTGCGTTGAGGTGATGGACAGACCGCCGCAGTAGAGCAAACGGTTGGCTTCCGACTTGGAATAGCCCTTCTTCTCCTGGAGATCCGTGATGATCTGCTCGATCAGCTCATCGACGAAATAGGAGTATTTGGATTCGGTGTATTCGCCCTGGACAAGCGATTGCTGCTGTACGCGGCGATAGACGTCGTCGGTGTCGGCGACTGCCTCGTCGTACTCTTCCTGTGTGCAGAGACCGGCGTTGAGCATGTTGTCGAGACACTTGGAGCGGCGGATGCGGTTCTCGTCCTCGTAGGTGAGAGGATTCCGGTAGGTCGGGGAATACGCGATGGGCGCGATCACGGCGGCTTCCGAGATGGTCAGCTCGCCGACGGTCTTGCCGAAGTAGCGCTGCGCGGCGCTGGCGATACCGTACGCGCCGTTGCCGAGGTTGATGGAATTGAGGTAGTACTCGAGGATGGCTTCCTTGGCCTTCTCGGGGTGCTCGGGATCGGCGTTCTTCATCTTGTCCTCGAGGTGGACGGCAAGATACTGCTCCTGAACCTTACGGACGATCTTGTCGACGGAACTCTTCTCGTTACCGCCTTCGAAGACCTGGTTCTTCAGGAGCTGCTGGGTGATGGTACTGGCACCGAAGTTGAGGCCGCCGGAGATGATAACGGAGTAGGCCGCACGGAAAATACCGCGGACGTCGACGCCGTTATGCTGGTAGAAACGCTCATCCTCCATCGCGACGAAACAGTCGCGGACCTTCTGCGGGATCTCTTCGATCGGCGCGTACGCCTTGTTGGTCCCGGCGCCCGCGAACTCTACGCAGGGAGTGCCGTCGGCGTAGTATACGGTCGAGGAGAACAGCGTCGGATGAACGTCGATGCTGCCGATGCTCGGGGCCGTCGAGATGATGCCCTGATACGCACCGTACGCGGCAAAGCTGCCGGAGACCATGATGAGTATGAGAGCGACGAGCAGAAGACGGTAAACCCACAAACGCAGCATGCTGTGCAACCGCTGCGAGGAGGATTTCAGCTCCTTCTGCCGCTTCACAATGTTGTAATGACTGTAATTCATAGCAAACTTTCTGTCCTTTCAGTACGCACTGCACGTCATTCCGGAAAATGAAATGACGATCGGTCGGACCGTCGCGAACCCCACGTATCGCTTGCATGACCGTGTGCTCATTATATCATGAAGAGATTACATTGTAAATAAAGCAAGGATTACAAAAGTGTTACATCGCGTCCGCTCCGGGTGTAGCGGACGGGGTCTCCGAGCTCGCAGACCGCCTTGCCCTGCGTGAGATCGAGGATCGCGGAACGCAGGGAATCGCAGTCGTCCGCGGGCGCGAGGAGCGTTACGGTCACGAGCTCCGCGTAGTCGGTTGACAGCGTCGGGATATCCCTCTCCGCGATGAGGCGGAGGATGGCGCCGATGCCCGTGTAGTCCGTGCGGACGGTGATCGGGACAGCCTCCTGACGGGTCGCGATGACGCAGGCATCAAGGCCGGCGCGGACCGCTTCCTGGTAGGCGCGGACCAGTCCTCCCGTGCCGAGGAGGATCCCGCCGAAATAGCGGGTGACGACGACGCAGATGTCACGGACTTCCTCGCGGAGGAGGATGTCCAGCATCGGCCGTCCGGCCGTGTGCGGAGGTTCGCCGTCATCGTTGCAGCGCGTAATCTCGGCGTTGTCGCCGAGGACCAGGGCGGAGCAGTTGTGGCGGGCGTCCCAGTAGCGCTTCTTCTGGGCTTCGATGAAAGCGTTGGCTTCCTCCTCGGTGGTCGCCGGGGCGATCGTCGCGATGAAGCGGGAGCGCTTCTCCTCGATCTCTCCCTGACCGCCGGTGAGAAGGTAACGGATCGGTGGTTTCATATCGTATAAAAATCCTTTTCCCGGGCGTTCCGGAGCGGGTGCACAGCCGCGCGGAAAGGCGTCCTGCCTTGACATTTGGCGGCTTTATGGTAAACTAAAAGAAGGATCGTTCACGGTGATGAAGACAGGCGGCGACGCGGGTTCAGCGGAAGCTTCCGGTCGTCTCGTCATAGCGGTAACCGGCCGCAGCAAGAGCGGCGAGAAGTTCCTGCTTGTCAATGTCTTCCTCCTCGCAGAGCGAGTCCAGGGAATCGTAAGTGTCGCGCAGCTTGAGATTGAGATAGCTGACGAGCATTGCGGGGTCCTTGGGTAACATGATGATACCAGCCTTATTTTCGTAGTCCGGAGCGCGGCAGAGCCGAACTCCGACCCATGTATTGTAACACGGAACGGGTTGTTAGGCAAGAGCGCGGGCTTGTGCGTGCCCGCGGGGCGCAGCCGCAGGGAGCTGCGCACAATGACAGAGAGACAGGTGATTTTTGTGAAGAGATGCTTTCCTGTAGTAGTGATGATCGTGACACTTGTGGGAGTCCTCGCCGCGATCGTGGTGACATTTGTCGGCGCGTTCCGCGGGGGTGCGACGGACGGTCTGTTCCGCACGGGCATCTTCGGGATCGTCGGAGTTCCGATCGTCGGCTGGGTGATGCTGATGATCTATAACCGGACCCACGGGCTCGGACCCGACGGAAAAGAAGTGCCGAAGCTGCCTGAGAGCAACGAAGGCACTGCGGACGGTGCCGAGGCGGTCGCAGACGCCGGAGACGGTGTTGCGGACGGAGCTGCAGACGCCGGGGACGACACTGCGGACTGAGTTGCGGATGCCGGTAACGGAACAGCGAATCCGGAGCGGTGCTGAAACGCCGGAGACGGCGGTGAAAGTGAGAATTAAGAGATGAAACCAACCAATCGATATGCGAAAGCCGCGGGCGGCCGGAGACGGTCGGGGACGAAGAGCGCGAGGAGAAAGCGTCAGCTGATCTGTGTGCTCATTTGCCTCATCATCTGCGGCGGCGCGGGGTTGTACGCGTTTAAGAGTGTCGCGAGCACCGAGAAGAAACCGATCGTGCTTCCGACGCCGACGCCGGTCGTCAAGGTTACCGACATGAGCGGGGACGAGACGGTACCGGCTCTTCCGTATGGCTTGTACACGGAGAAATATGTGTCGGGGCTCTCGCAGGAGGACCTCTGGATGGAGGATTTCGACGACACGCGCGTGCCTGTGACGGCTCGCGGCATCTATGCGCCGCCCTCCATTTACAAGGATAAGATCAATCTGATCCTCGACATCGTCGACACGACGAACGTCAACTGTGTCGTGATCGATATCAAGGACGACAACGGCTATATCACGGCGAAACTGGATTCCGAGTTGCTTCGCGCCAAGGGCAACATGAGGGATGTCCGCATTGCCGATCTTCCCGGGCTGGTCGCCATGCTGAAGGAACACAACGTCTACTGCATCGCCCGGATCGTAAGTTTCCGCGATGACGGAACGGTTAACGCGACACCGGAGTTCGGCGTCCGCAAGACGAACGGCAACATGATGGTCAGCGACAAGCATTACTGGATGAACCCGTTTAACGAGGATGTCTGGGAGTATCTTGTGGAGATCGGCCGCGCGGCTGCGAAGGCAGGCTTCGACGAGATCAACTTCGACTATTGTCGTTTTCCGACGGACAAGGCGGTCAAGGAGGCGGATTTCGGTGTGGAGCTGACCGCGGAAAATAAGCAGGCAGCGATCACCGGCTTCATAAAGTACGCATGCGAACAGCTCAAGCCTCTCGGTGTGTTCGTCTCCGTCGACGTTTTCGGCGCGATCATCGGATCCACGATCGACGCGGCCAGCGTCGGTCAGAACTACGCGGAGCTTTCGATGTACCTCGATTACATCTGCCCGATGGTTTATCCTTCCCATTACGGTGCCGGTTACTACAACCTCAAGGTGCCGGATGCGCAGCCGTATGATCTGGTCTACCACGCGATGCTCGACTCGAAGAAAGCACTTTCGGCTAACATGGCGAAGGGAAGATGCGCGGTCGTCCGGCCGTGGCTTCAGGCATTTACCGCTTCCTGGGTCAAGGGACACATCGATTACGGCTCGAATGAGATCGCGGCGCAGATCCGGGGAACGTACGACGCCGGCTACAACAGCTGGCTGTTGTGGGGCTCGGGTAACTACTCGTCGTTCAAGACAGCGCTTTCGGACGAATAACGGAAACGGAACTTAAGACAAAAAGAAGGCCGGCACGTGACGTGCCGGCTTTTTAACGTCTCTTTCAGTCTGTCCGTGTTCTCAGAACCACTTCTTTTTCTTGAGGATGATCAGGCAGGTCACGACGATCAGCAGGCAGACACCCGCGACGATCGGATACGCGTACGGCGAGTCAAGCTCGGGCATATGCGTAAAATTCATTCCGTACCAGCCGGTGATCAGTGTCAGGGGCGTGAAGATCGTGGCGATGATCGTGAGGAAGGACATGTTGCGGTTCTGCTTCACCTCGAGCTGCGAATGGTAGAGATCCCGCACCTGCATCGTGTGCTCGCGGAGAGCCGTGACACTGGACTGCAGACGGGCCGCTCGCTCGATGAAGAGCCGGAAGAAACGAAGGTTCTTCGAGGAGAAGAAAGCATTTTCATTTTCCTCGAGCTCCTGACCGAGATCGATCAGCTGCTCGTAGTGCGTGCGCAGATCGAGGAGCTCGCTGCGAATGTCCACGAGGCGCTCCATGATGTCGCTGAGATCGCCGGAGAGGATGCGGTCCTCCATCTGGTCCATCTCTTTCTCGTACTTCTCCAGCATGATCAGATCGCCGGTGACGATGCCCTCGAGAAAATCGTAGAGGAAGCGCTCGAGGGACGGAAACTTCCAGCGTTTGCTCGCCTGAATGCTCTCGAGGATCTTCTGCGCGGTTCCGTCGTCGTCGAGTATTACGATGCCTCGTTCGTCGATCGCGAAAAGGAACGTGTGCGGCGGACTTTCGATGCTCGTGAAGTTCGGGATCGCAAAGCAGCCGGTCAGGGAGTCGTAGTTCACTTGAATGTTGGTCGTGTAGTCGGTCTCCTCCGCCTCGGCCTCCATGTCCAGATCGATGCCCATGTCGAAGAGGTCCTTCCGGGATTCGAATTCTTCCAGTGAGATGTTGGCGACATAGGGAACCTTGCGGTTGTCAATGTCCTCGGCGCGGCATTCGGTCAGTGTGTTCTTGATCTGATAATACATGGGAGCGTCCTTTCCGTCGCTTGGTTTATGAAAATAAGATCGATCCGGAATTTACCGTCGTCCGGCGGATCGTCAGTAGCTGCTGAAGTTCGTTGCGATCGGGCGGTATCGTGTCCCCGATACCTCGACCAGAGCTTCGACAAAGAAAATATGCGCAAGTTCCCAGTAATTTTCCGGCGCATACGTGATCGTCAGCACCATCCCGGACGCGAACGTCCTTGTCTGTTTTACGGTGCCGTCCGGGGATGCAACCTGCATTTCATCGGCATAGCGGCCGTTGATCCTCCAGCGAAGATCAACGTCGAGCGCAAGACTTTCTACAGCGCCGGGGACGCCGACCGATTTGCAGTAGGACAGGGCCAAAAGATCATCCGCGGTCGAACCGGAAGAATAATTCTCGTTAAGTCCGTGCGTCACCAGATCGGGAGTCGACGCAAAATTGCCGAACAGGTAGGTGTCCACACTGACCGTCAGAGACGTTGACTGCTCGGCATCTCTCGCGATCAGGGAGGACCTGCCGAGGCAGCCGGTATCCGCGTCGGGAAGATTCCAGAAGCGGAATGTGTCGTATACGTAAAATTCCGCAGGATCCGTGCAATACCAGTACCAGTCGCCGGGTTCCCCGATCACGGTGGCCGCGGAAAGGTTTGCTTCGACCAGCCGGTAAAACGCGTCGAAGATGATCGAGGACCCCTCATTGAGGTCATCGTAAGTCCACGGGTCTTCGGATGTGTCATCATAGCCCCAGAGAAGCTCATTGGTGATCAAGCCGGGAAAACGGCGGTAGCGGCGCTGGTCGCCCGTGAGCGGCTCGGTCGTGGTGAAGATACGGTCGGAGACAAGGTATTTGCCGTTGCTTACGACCCGCGCAAACACGGAGTAGTCGTAGAGTTCATTTTCCCCATCCTCCGTCTGGATCCGGCCGTAGACGGCGGACTCATAGATCTCGACCATAGTGCGGTCGTTGGAACGGATCGTCTCGATCAGACCGGCGGTCCGGATCACGCCGCTTTCGTATTGTCCGCTCAGGTCCTTTTTGTACCGGTCGGCCCGCGCCTGAAGATTTGAGCGGTTGTTCGCCGCATATTTCTCACGATCGAAACGGACGGTGAAGAGACGGACCGTAAGACCGGCATCGGAGAGAATTGAGGCGGCCGTCAGGCGGTAGCAGTTGCGGACGTTCAGGGAGGTCAGCTGGTTCTTTTCACACAGGAGATACATCAGTTCCCTTGTATCGGAAAGGTTGAGTTCGGTCAGCCGGTTGTTCGCGCAGTCGAGAGAGACCAGGTTGATCAGACCGGACAGATCGAGCTTTGACAGGCCGTTGATGGAACAGTTGATATAGCGCAGGGATGTGCAGCCGCTCAGGTTCAGAGAGGAGAGGTGGCTGTGAGAACAGTCGAGTGAGTGCAGCCGGCTGTGTCCGCTCAGATCCAGCGATGTCAGGTTGCCGTTTCCGCAGTAAAGTTCCTCGAGAGCGCCGAGCCCGCGCACGTCAAGCGAAGTAAAGGTGTTTCCGTCGCACCGGAGCACCTGAAGAAGAGGCGCACCCTGGGGTGAGAACCTCATGAATTTATTATCCCCGCAGTCCAGATAGGTGAGCGTCGGCGCGAGCGCGAGTTCTTCGAGTTCGTTCGAGCGGCAGTACAGTTTCTCGGTGTTCGGTGCGATCACAAGGGAGGAAAGGTCGTTGTAGGAACAATAGATGATCTTCAGATCGTTCATACCGGAGAGGCCCAGAGTAGTGAGATGATTCGTGGAGCAGTCCAGTTGTGTCAGCTTCGTACAGGATGAGAGACCGGAAAGTCTGGTCAGCTCGTTTCCGCTGCAGTAAAGAACGGTCAGCAGTGGATTGGCTTCAAGTTTAAGGGGGCCGCTGAGACCGCACACGGAGCAATCCAGATACTCCAGAAGGGGGTTGTTGTCCGTGCGCAGATTCTGCAGATTGTAATTAGCGCGGCATTCCAGGATCCTGAGCGAAGAGTGAGTCCGCAGATCCAGTTCCACGAGGGAATTGTCCGTGCAATGCAGTTCCGTCAGCGAACAGGTGCTCAGATCCAGTTCTTCCAGCCGGTTTTCGCTGCAGTCCAGGATCTTCAGCCCGATCAGCGGAGTCAGGTTCAAGAGGGGCAGATCATTGCATGCGCAATGCAGCTCCTTCAACCTGGTGTTGTCCCGGATGCTCAGACGGGAGATCTGGTTGTTATCGCAATTGAGTATCTGAAGCTCGGGACACCCGCTGATATCAAGAGTGTTCAGTTGGTTTGAGCTGCAGTCGAGATGTTCGAGGGGAGAATTGTCCCCGAGATAAAGCTCTGAAAGACGATTGCCGCTGCAGTTCAGATATTTGAGATGAGCGTTGCGGCTGACATCGAGATACTGCAGAGAGGTGTCGTTGCAGGTCAGAGAGACAAGCTCGCCGAAGAACGCAATCCCCTCCAGGTCCGAGACCTGCGCATGGAGGGTCATTTCGGTCACGGCGTTGATCTCGGCTTCGCTGAGCAGGCAGTTCTTGTCGGTGTCGAGATTGACTTCGATGAAGCGACGGAATTCCGGATCCGCAAAATACGTTTCGTCGATGGGAATCTCAAAGCCGCCCGGGTCTTCCGTTCCGGGTTCGGTGATTCTTGCTTCGGGGCTGGGTTCCGAGGTCGGTGTGCCGGTTGCTACCGGGTTCGAGGCTACTTCGGATATTATGGGATCCTCGCCGTAAGGCACGGCCTCTGTCGGAGCTGCCGCCTCTGTAGGCGAAGGAGTTCCGTTCGCCTCACGGACGGAGGTGCAGGAGCACAGCAAACACAACATGCCCGCGATGATCAGCGGGCATGCGAGAAATCTTAAGATGTGCGTGCGTCCTGATTTCATGTATGGAATTCCTTTCGGGATCGAAAATCTATGGTCCTTTAAGTATACCACAAGAGCGCGCGGATAGGAAGAGGTACGGCGGAAAATAAGCCGCCTCCGTGTGAGTCATTTTGCGTCGGGTTGATGCGGGATCAGCATCCCGATTCATGAAGGATCGTCGCGAAGCAATCGCCGATGACGAGATAGTAACCGTTGCTGTAACCGGAGTCCACGGAAGTCATGCCGCAGTAGACAATGTACATGCCGGGAGCCAGTTCGCGGGTCTCCCAGGTCGCGGTGCGCTCGGTCCAGTCGGACACATTCGCGGTGCCGTTTGCGAGAAGCTTCATGGAGCTGAAACTGCTGCCGTCGCCCTCGAGGGTGAGCTCGCGGCCGTCGGGACCGAGGATGCAGTCGCCGTAGGAACCGCCGTCGTTTCCGAGAAGCGCGATGTATCTGCGGGAGATGACCGGTACGGTGCTGTCGGTCAGATAGTAGGCGAAGGAGCAAACGGCCTCGTCGTAGTTGGAGCTGCGCCAAATGCCGGCTCTCGCGATGCAGGGATGCTCTTCGGAAGCCGGGATCTCGCAGATCTCGGCGACGTGTGTCGAGTAATCCGAGGCGTCGAAGTTCGACCAGAGGAGTTCGTTGAAGATATCGACATTTTCCTCGCGGCCGATCGTACCGGTCACTTCGGGATAGGAGAAGGAGCGGGTACCGTACGCCTTGCCGTCCGTGATCGTAAGGATGAAGACGGAGTAGTCGTAGCACTCGATCGCGTTGTCGATGCCGGTGCAGTCGGCCTTCAGCGGGCGGCCGTACACGGCGGAGTCGTAGATTTCCAGTGTATCATGCCCGTCGACGGTGATCGTCGCGAGAAGTCCGCCCTTGCGGACCGGAATGTCCGTGAAAGATGCGCGGAGGTCTTCGCGGTACTGCGACTTATTGGCCTTGAGCTGTGCCGCATTTTCATCGAGCCAGTTCTGAAGGAGCGACGGAGCATCGTTGTAGCGGGAGATCCAGATGATGCCGTCCTTGGAAACATAGGTGTCGAAGGGGGCACGGTCGCTCAGGAACGGAGCTTCGTTCCAGTAAAATGCGTACTGCAGACCGCCGAATTTGCCGAAGGCGAGATATCCGTCGCCGTCGAGATCCTCGTAGCTTGTGATCAGAGCGTCGCCCATGATCGACTCGATCTCCGCGTAGGTCATGGCCGTGTTGAGGCCGTTTCCGATATCAACGCCGACACCGTTTGTGTTCGCGATGTTGATGATCGGGACAGCGCAGGACGTGTCGAGCGTCTGGGCACTGTCGAAAAAGAAGAAGTTGATCCCCGAATGGAAGCTCATGCCTCCGGTCGTGCCGAAGACAAGATCGTCACCCCAGTACACATATGCGCAGGTGTTGCCGAAGGTACCCATGAGATCGGAAGCGCGTCTGCCGAGGAATCTCGTGATGTCGCCGTAGGAAGCATTTTCCGCCTCTGTCAGCGCCGGAAGTTCGCTCGCGTCGACGATGGACGCGGTAAGCGGGGCAGCGGTCGGAGCGGAGGTCGGTTCCGCGGTCGGCTCTGCAGTCGGCGTCACGGCAGGATCAATGTCGTCAGGCGTCGGTTCCGCAGTCGGCGTTAAGTTGGACTCAACGGCAGGCGTCACTTCGGGATCCGCGTTAGGATCCACGTCGGGCACGCCGTTCGGAGTCGTATTGGGCGCGGAGGTCGGGTCCTCTGTAGGCGCTTCGGTGGTCACCGCGGCGGGAGTTGTCACATCCGCAGCGGGCGTCCCGTCCTTCGGGGCAGCCACGGTCGGGTTGGAAGCCTTGCCGGCCGGAGCATTTTCCGTACCGCCGCATGCGGCGCAGACAGCTGCCAGAGCGATAACGGCGAGGATCATGGTGAAGCGCTTGAAAAGAGTAGATTTCATGGGGGACCTCCGATGGAAATTTGTCGGGTGATGATCGTGTGATCCTATACTAACAAAAAGATGTTACGAAACAAGTGTCAAAATAGTTACGTTTTGATTACAAATACTTACAAAAATGTTACACCGGTGCGGAATGGGGAAGAGGCGTCGGAAAATGAGGAAAAAGTGCTTGATTTTTCGAATCCTCCGTGCTAATATTGTTATAGGTGTAATAGAACAGACAAACACAAACAGAGAATCCGGCGATTGGAAAGAGGAAAGTAAACGCCGGAAGGAGGTAACCCTATGAACATCAACAAGTTTACACAGAAATCGATGGAAGCCGTTCAGGCGGCTGAGAAAGTGTGCTATGAATACGGAAACCCGGAGATGCGTCCGGAACACCTTGTGTATGCGATGCTCTCGGACGGCGAGGGTCTGATCCCGAAGCTTCTTGCGAAGATGGGCATCGTCACGGAGGTGTTCACGGCGCAGGTGCGCGGGCTGATCGAGCGCATGCCGAAGGTGCAGGGCGCGAACCTCACGGTGTCGCAGGACCTGAACAAGGCATTGATGTACGCCGAGGATGAGGCGAAGGGCATGGGAGATGCGTACGTGAGCGTGGAGCATCTCTTCCTGAGTGTGCTCAAGAACAGCGGTCGCGAGCTGGGCGGCGTGTTCCGCAGTTTCGGTATCGACCGTGACCGCTTCCTGCAGGCACTGGCGGAAGTGCGCGGCAACAAGGCGGTGACGACGGACAATCCCGAAGCGACGTACGACAGCCTCGGCAAATATGGCTACGACCTGGTGGAGCGCGCGAAGGCGCAGAAACTCGATCCGGTCATCGGCCGTGACTCGGAGATCCGCAACGTGGTGCGGATCCTCTCCCGGAAGACAAAGAACAACCCTGTGCTGATCGGTGAGCCCGGCGTCGGCAAGACCGCCGTCGTGGAGGGCCTCGCGCAACGGATCGTTGCGGGGGATGTGCCGGAAGGCCTGAAGGACAAGAGCATTTTCGCGCTCGATATGGGCGCTTTGGTCGCGGGCGCAAAATACCGCGGCGAGTTCGAGGAGCGTCTGAAGGCAGTCCTCGAGGACGTGAAGAACAGTGAAGGCAAGATCATCCTGTTTATCGATGAGTTACATACCATCGTCGGCGCGGGCAAGACGGACGGTGCCATGGACGCCGGCAACATGCTCAAGCCGATGCTCGCGAGAGGCGAACTCCACTGCATAGGCGCGACGACGCTCAATGAGTACCGGCAGTACGTCGAGAAGGACGCGGCGCTTGAGCGCCGTTTCCAGCCAGTCATGGTGGATGAGCCGACGGTCGAGGATACGATCAGCATTTTGCGAGGTCTCAAGGAGCGCTACGAGGTGTACCACGGCGTGAAGATCAGCGACGGCGCGCTGGTGAGCGCGGCGGTGCTGTCGAACCGTTACATCAGTGACCGTTTCCTGCCGGACAAGGCGATCGACCTTGTGGATGAGGCATGCGCGCTGATCAAGACCGAGCTTGATTCGATGCCGACGGAGCTCGATGAGGCGAAGCGCTCGATGATGCAGCTCGAGATCGAGGAGGCGGCCCTCAAGAAAGAGGAGGATGCGCTCAGCAAGGAGCGTCTGGAGGCGCTGCAGAAGGAACTTGCGCAGGCCCGCGAGGAATGGGAGCAGGCAAAGGCGCAGTGGGATGCCGAGAAGGCGGAGCTGGAGGGTGTTCGAAAGCTCAAGGAAGAGATCGAGGACGTGAACCGGCAGATCGCCGACGCGCAGCGCACGTACAACCTGGACCGCGCCGCGGAGCTTACGTACGGCCGTCTGCCGCAGCTGAAGCAGGCGCTGGCGAACGCGGAGGAGGACATCCGCGCGAAGGGACATACGATGGTTCACGAGACTGTCGACGAGGAGGAGATCGCGAAGATCGTCTCGAAGTGGACGGGTATTCCGGTGGCGAAGCTCAACGAGAGCGAGCGCAACAAGACGCTTCATCTTGCGGACGAGCTGCACCGCCGTGTCATCGGCCAGGACGAGGCGGTGGCGCGTGTGACCGAGGCCATCATGCGTTCGAAAGCGGGCATCAAGGATCCCAACCGTCCCATCGGATCGTTCCTTTTCCTGGGACCTACCGGTGTCGGCAAGACCGAGCTTGCGAAGGCTCTCGCAGAGGCATTGTTTGACAATGAGACGAACATGGTTCGTATCGATATGAGCGAGTATATGGAGAAATACTCCGTCTCGCGTCTGATCGGAGCGCCGCCCGGATATGTCGGCTATGACGAGGGCGGTCAGCTGACCGAGGCCGTGCGAAGAAAGCCTTACAGCGTCGTGCTGTTCGACGAGGTGGAGAAGGCACATCCGGATGTGTTCAACGTGCTCCTGCAGGTGCTGGACGACGGACGGATCACCGACTCGCAGGGCCGCACGGTGGACTTCAAGAACACGATCCTGATCATGACCTCGAACATCGGCTCGGAGTATCTTCTGACGGGCGTCCGCGAGGACGGCACGATCTCTCCGGAGGCGGAGGAGAGCGTCATGCGCGACCTTCGGGCACATTTCCGGCCGGAGTTTCTGAACCGTCTGGATGAGACAATTCTCTTTAAGCCGCTCACGAAGGACAACATCCGCAGCATCATCACCCTGCTTACCGGCCGCCTGAACGATCGGCTGCATGAGCGTCAGGTGAGCGTGCGCTTCACCGACGCGGCCATCGATCTCGCGTGCGAGAAGGCCTACGATCCGGTCTACGGCGCAAGACCTCTCAAGCGCTACCTGCAGACGAACGCGGAGACCATGAGCGCGCGGATGATCCTCGAGGATCAGGTCCATGCCGGAGACACGATCGTCATCGATGTGATCGAAGGCGTGCTGACAGCGTATACGGAGTAAACGGCGACACGATAATCATCGACGTAATTGACGTGATCGACGGCATGTTGACGGCGCTTGCGAGTAAACATCGACACGATTGAGCCGGAATGATCTCTTCGGTCGAATGATCTCTTCGGTCGAATGCTCCCTTCGGTCGAATGATACCTTCGGTCTACTGACATCTCATAAAGAATCCCGATGCCCCGCTGCGGGGCATCGGAATTCTTATTTTTTCTAATCTCGCTGTATGAAACCGGGGGAGTGGGCCATGTGCGGCAGCGGGAAACATAATCCTCTAAATCTCGCTGTATGAAACCGGGGGAGTGGGCCGTGTGCGACAGCGGAAAACTCGAATTTTCAAATCTCGCTGTACGAAAACAGGCAAGCGAGCCTTGCGCGACAGCGAGAAACTTATTTCTTCAAATCTCGCTGTCTGAAATCAGGGAAGTGGGCCATGTGCGACAGCGGGATACTGATCTTTCCAAATCTCGCTGTACGAAATCAGGTAATCTGGCCATGCGCGACAGCGGGAAACGCATATCTTCAAATCCCGTTGTTTTGCCGGCCGGTTTGAAACGCCTACGGGGGGCGCTGCAATTCAAACAGCGAATTAAGGAATTCCAGTTCTTGTTCTTGTTAAACAGTGAATTAAGGAATTCCCCTTCCTGTTCTTGTAAAACAGCGGATTCAGGTATTTCCAGTTCATGTCATGTTTAATTTTGTTCTTTTGGGGGAGATTCGTTATGAAAAAACAGAGAAGACCATTAACAACAAGTTATACAAATCTGTATTCCGAGGCTAAGAGGCGATACAATGAACTCTTGCTTATCAAGAAATCCAAAGAGGCAGCTTTAGAGAAAGCACCGCCGGGGAAAATACATGTAAGCAGGACTTTGCGTGGAGTCCAATTTTATTTGCGCAATAATGCTTCGGATAAGACCGGAACTTATATTCGAAAAACCGAAACGGCTGTGATCAAGCAATATCTTCAGAAAGCTTATGATGAGAAAATCTTAAAGATCATTACAGCTGAGATCCGGGGTTTGCAATTTCTGCTCAAAAAAGCAGGGAATGCGGTAACCAAAGTGCGGAAAGCGTATTCCGCATATCCTGATGAAGTGAAAAAGCTGATAACTCCCGTTGATATCTCGGATGAAGATTACATTCGAGACTGGATTGAAGAGCCCTATGAGGGGAAACCGATTCCGGATTATCTCCCTTTTCTGGAAACCAAACGAAAGGAAAGAGTTCGCTCCAAATCTGAACTTAATATTGCCAATGCGCTTGCAGACAAGGGAATTCCATATAAATACGAGTGTCCGTTGCAATTAAGTAACGGAGTAATTGTTTACCCTGATTTTACGGTGCTGAATGTCAAAAGGAGGAAAGTCTATTATTGGGAACACCGCGGCATGATGGATGATAAAGAGTATGCAAAGAGTGCAGTATTGCGCCTGAAAGAATTGATGAAGGAAGGGATCTTTATCGGGGAAGAGCTGATCATCACGGAAGAAACATCGGCAAATCCTTTAGGGACGAATGAGATTGATTCGGTTATCAGACATTTTTTCCTTTGATATAACAGAAAAGGACGGTCGCTGTGATATGCTATCCTCTTTACCGGACAACCGGTAAGGAGGGTAATATCATTGCTGCGATCGCCCTTATTGCTTCTGACTGAATATTGTGTCTGCCCGAATGTTGTATCAGGCCGAATATTGTGTCTGCCCGAATGTTGTATCAGGCCGATTATTGTGTTTGATCAATTGTTGTGCCTGAACGAATATTGTGTCTGACCGAATGTTGCATCATACCGAATAATGTGTCTGATCTATAGTTGCTTATCAATTGTTGTTGTGCCTGCTCCGTTGCCGTACCTCGGATACCGATACTCGACAGCTGTGATCACTTCGCCGCAATATATCCCTTCGCAACCAGAAGCTCTGCGGAGAGGATCGCGCCGCCGGCGGCACCGCGCTTGGTGTTGTGGGAGAGGCCGACGAACTTCCAGTCGTAGACGGCGTCCTCGCGGAGGCGGCCTGCGCAGACGCCCATGCCGTTCTCGGTCTCGCGGTCGAGCTTGCACTGCGGACGGTTGTCCTCCTCGAAGTACGTGATGAACTGCTTCGGTGCGCTGGGAAGTTCGAGCTCCTGCGGAAGACCCTTGAAGTTCTTCCATGCCTCGAGGATCTGCTCCTTCGTGGGCTTTTTCTTGAAGTTTACGAACACGGCGGCGGTGTGACCGTCCGAAACCGGAACGCGGATGCACTGCGTCGTGATGATCGGAGAGGATGCCTTAACGATCTCGCCGTTCTCGATGTGGCCCCAGATGCGGAGAGGCTCCTGCTCGCTCTTCTCCTCCTCGCCGCCGATGTACGGAATGACGTTGTCGATCATTTCCGGCCAATCCTTGAAGGTCTTGCCGGCGCCGGAAATCGCCTGGTACGTCGTCGCAACGACAACCGTGGGCTCAAACTCGCGGAGCGCGTGAAGCATGGGCGTGTAGCTCTGGATGGAGCAGTTCGGCTTGCAGGTGATGAAGCCGCGCTTCGTGCCGAGGCGCTTCTTCTGGAATTCGATGACATCGTAGTGCTGGGGGTTCAACTCCGGCACGACCATCGGAACGTCGGGCGTCCAGCGGTGTGCGCTGTTGTTCGAGACAACCGGCGTCTCCGTCTTGGCATACGCCTCCTCGATCGCGCGGATCTCATCCTTCTTCAGGTCGACAGCGGAAAATACGAAGTCGCACGTAGCGGCAACCTTCTCCACCTCGCTCGCGTCGAAGACGATCAGCTTCTTGACGGTCTCGGGCATCGGAGTTGGCATTTTCCAGCGGTCACCGACAGCCTCCTCATAGGTCTTGCCGGCGCTTCTCGGGGATGCGGCCACGGTCACAACCTCGAACCAGGGATGATTTTCCAAAAGAGAGACGAAGCGCTGTCCGACCATGCCGGTTGCACCGATCACGCCGACGCGCAGTTTTTTGTCAAGTTGAAATTTGCTCATTGTTGCCTCCTGTCACACGTTGTCCCGTGTCGCTCCGGGACAGAGCGTTTTACGAAAATGTATTTCCACGACGGACATTTGTCCGCGGTCTTGCGCCATTCTACCGCACGGAAATGAAAAATGCAAGTACTTTTTTCGGAAAATGAGAAAATTTTCCGATCACTCCTGCCGTTCGGGGATCGGGAGGCCGAGGAACTGGCGGATCACGTCGTACACGTCAGGGAGCCGGTCCTTGGCGGAAGGATGGATCGCGAGATACATATCATACGGAAGCGCGTAGTACTCTTCGTCGGAAATGCTCTCGTCCTCCTTCGGCGGAATGCAGGTCCGGGACATCAGCGAGTTGTTGAGGCGGATAGCCACATAGTGCTGTCCGTCAGCGGGATCTTTGAAGTTGGACATGAGACGGTCCTCCTCCGGAATCGCGGCCAGGATGTCCGCCGGCAGCCACTCCGTGAGATCAGCCAGGACGCCTCCGGTGGCGTAGCGTTCGATTATGTCCTGCGGAGCGATCAGTACGTCGAGGTTGTCCGCGAAGATGTAGGTCGAGATCGCGGTGCCGTCGTTGACGCTTCCGGACTCCAGATTGGCGATCAGGGAGACT